>URWW01000001.1 GCA_900551665.1 uncultured Collinsella sp.
CAAGGTACCCGCCGCGGGTCCTGAGGCCTCGTCTTCACTCGGCCACCCGCGCGGCGAAGAGATATATTGCCAGAGTCCCGCCGCCGCGCAAAGGGTTATTTGCGTCTCCATATTTTGCACATATTTAGCTCTCGGCTGTTCATTTCCTTATCTACATATATGCATTGATCCTTGATGCGAAACAGCCCATCAACGTGGTGTTTTATCCAAAGTCTCCGCGCGCTATGGCGCACCCGGCTCCCAACAATTCATCGCGCATCTCAATCGTCTGGGCCTCCGCATACACGCGAACCACGGGCTCTGTCCCTGATGGCCTCAGCAATAACCATGATTCATCGGCAAATTCGAAGCGCAGGCCATCCATATGACTCACCGACGCAGGCACGCGCCCCGCGATAACCGGTGGATTCAATCCCGGCAAGATCGTCCTGAGCATTTCGATGATCTCTTGATCGAGGCGCACGTCGCGTCGAGCATAGTAATAGTGACCGCACGCCTCCTCGAGCTTTTCGACCAACTCACCCAGGGTCATTCCCATAGTGGCCATTGCCTCACATAGCATCAGGTTGGTAAGAAGGCCGTCGCGCTCGGGCATATGACTCGCGAAGCCGATGCCCCCAGCCGCTCCCCCACCTAGCAGTACGTCACCCTTGAGCATCTCGCGATAGATATATTTGAAGCCCACAGGCTTGATATTCAGCTTGCATCCCAGCATCCTCGCAGTTTTACGCGTGACAACCGACGAAGACTGGTTCAACACCACTCGTCCGGTCATCCCTCGATTGATGCATAGATGCGCCAGCACCAGAGCAAGCACCTTTTGCGCGCTCACAAAGTGTCCGCGCTCGTCTACGGCGCCCACCCGATCGCCATCCCCATCGTTGACCAGGCCCGCATGGGCTCCCTGTGCCAGAACCTCGCACTCGCAATCGTCGACCCAGGGCTCCACCGGCTCAGGATGCGTTTCGTCCGTTTCCGCATCGGTGACCCCATGGATTTCAACGACGTCGACGCCCATTGCACGCAATAGATCCGCGAAATAGCGGCTTGCCGACCCATACAGCGGGTCATACACAACCTTTAGATGAGCTGCCGCAATCGCTTCGGTGTCGACAAGCGTGTAGAGATGATCGAAATACCTAGTCAGATAATCGCACGTTTCAATTGCACCGCGTTCAGGAGTCGGGTCGGAGGGAATGGCCCGCTCGAGCTCCTCATAGATTTCGTCCGAGCCTATACCGCCGTCCGCCTGGCGGAGCTTGATGCCCTGATAATCGTTGGGACTATGCGACCCCGTCACCATGAGGCCGCCTACAGCCCGCACATCCTGAGCGACGGTCCATGACAATGCGGGTGTTGGAACATACCGATCGGACACTTTGACGTGCAATCCATGCGAGGCAAGGACCTTACCCGCCAACCGCGCGAAATGATCGGCACCTGGGCGCATGTCGTATCCGACATACACCAAGGCGCCGGGTGCGCGACGCGCCCACATCTCACCCGCGGCATCGGCCACACGGATCACGTTGTCGTCGTTGAAGTCGCCATCAAGCCGGGCTCGCCAGCCGTCAGCGCCAAAATGAAGTATCGCGCCCATGCGCGCATGCACCCCTTGCGGTGTTCTGTGGTTGACGTCTCTGCATAGCTCGGTATACCCGAACCGCGACGGGCCAACCAGCGTCACGCCTTTCTAAGCAAACTGTAAGATTCTCCCGCTCACTTGAGGTTGCGCATAACGGCAGGCGCCATCTCGGCAAGCGCTCCTCGGGGTGACATCAACCAAACGCAAAACCCCCTGCAAGGAGGCCATGAGCGGCGTGCTTGCAGGGGGGATCCTCATGCGTGGGGGGGCTTCGGCGTCAGTCAGCGAGCTTGATTCCGTCGCGCTCCATATGGGCGATCCAGCGATCCATAGTGTCCTCGGACAGGGCGTGCTCCATCTTGCACGCCTCCTCATCGGCGCGTTCGAATTCAACACCCAGCTCGTCGGTCAGGAAAGCGCGCAGCATGCGGTGGCGACGCCACACGGCAGCTCCTATGGACCTTCCCTCCTCGGTCAGGCGGACCTTTCCGTAATGCGCCTGTTCGACCATGCCCTGTGATTTGAGCGATGCGATCGCCTTGTTGACCGAAGCTTTGGAGACATCCAGACGCTGTGCGATCTCGACCGAACGGATGCCGTCGGTACCCTGGTCGGGCTCCTCCGCCTCGATGCGCACGATGCACTCGAGGTAATCCTCATTTGCCATGGTGAGATGTGGTTTGGCGCCCTGATCAGCTGCTTCCACGTTTGTTCCCTTCACTTCGGTTCTCTGCGCTGCATTCTACCCCAAAGACGCCGAGCGCCCCGAGACCCGAATGGGCAAACGGGGAGCTCGACGTGCTTCTGTGCAATTGCAACAGATTTCGTGTCAGTTTATGCGGCGAACTTGGCCACCAGATGGGTCAGGACATCGACCATGGTTTCGAGCGACTTCACCGGAATGAACTCGTTTACTCCGTGGCAGCAATAGGCTCCCGTAGAGAGGTTCGGGCAGGGCAACCCACGGAAGGACAGCTGAGCGCCGTCGGTGCCACCGCGGATGGGGATGACGTTGGGCTCAACGCCGGTCTCGGCGAACGCCTCCTTGGCGAGGGCGATGAGCTCAGGATACTGCGCCACCTTCTCGGCCATGTTGCGGTACTGCTGCTTGACCTCGACGGTCACGCGCTCGCAGCCCTGCTCCTCGTTCATGAACGACACGGCGGACAGCAGGTGATCGATCTTGGCCTGGAACTTGCCGGCATCGTGATCGCGGATGATGTAGCGGCTCGTCGCATGCTCAACCGTGCCGCTGATTCCCTCGAGATAATAGAAGCCCTCATACCCGCTGGTGTACTCCGGGCGCTGCACGGCGGGAAGCAAGCTGTGGAAGCGATGTGCGAGCTCGGCGGCGTTGACCATGCGGCCCTTGGCATCGCCGGGATGGATGGAGAAGCCCTGGAAACGCACGACGGCCTCGGCGGCGTTGAAGCACTCCCACTCGAGTTCGCCGATTGGGCCACCGTCAACCGTGTAGGCGTACGTGCAGCCATAAGCATCCAGATCGAGCAGCTCGGCGCCATGGCCGATCTCCTCGTCGGGGCAGAAACAGATGCCCAGCTCAGGATGGGGCAGGGCGGGATTTTCCGCAATGAGGGCGACGAGCGCCATGATCTCGGCGATACCGGCTTTGTCGTCTGCCCCCAACAGCGTGGTGCCGTCGGTGCATACGAGTTCCTCACCCACCAGGTCGTTCAAGGCGGGCAGCAGTGCGGGGCTGATGGAGACCGCTTTGCCATCAACCATGGCGCACACCAGATCACCGCCCTCGTAAGTCACGACATGGGGCTTCACGCCAAAGCCGGGAGCCTGTTCGGTGGTATCGAGATGCGAGATCAGCCCAAGGCGCGGACGGTCCTCGGCACCCTCACTTGCGGGGATCCAAGCTGTGACATAGGCGTTCTCGGTCACCGTGACATCACGGGCACCGAGGTCGCGCAGCTCATCGGCAAGCATGTTGGCAAGGTCGAACTGAATGGCGGTCGAGGGGACCTGATCGCAATGCTCATCGGCAGACTGCGTGTCCACCTGGACATATCTCAAGAAGCGGTTGAGGACATCTGACATGGATGTTCCTTTCTAGTTGGGCGGCGCCCCACGTGAGGAGGCCGATACGCGAAACACCCCCAGCGTATGCCAGGGGTGCTTGCAAGTCAAAGACACGTATATGTGTTTGCGAGTCCGAAGCTGAAGCGAATCGCGCTCTCCTACTCGGCTGTCGACTCGTCCTCGGCATCGCCGGATGCGAACGCGGAACCTGAGATGTCGCTCAGCGTGGAGCCATTGCCCGTCTCGCTGCCCATGGTCTGGGGGCCATCGGGGTTCTCACCGGCGTCCACCTTGGCCATCATCTCGGCGAGCTTATCCTCGTACACGAACACGTAGCTCACGCCGTTCACATAGGTCGTGCCATCGGCGTAAGAGGGGATGTTGGCGACGTACATGTCGTTACCCACATCCATACCGCGCATCGCGTTGGCCACCGACATGATGTCCTGCACACTCAACGTTGTGATCACCACGTTGGAAAGGGACTCGACCGTGCCCATGATGCTTGCGGGATCAAGGTCATTCAGAATCTTGGAGGCAAGGGCGCCGAGAACCTGGCGCTGATGGCGCATGCGGGTGTAGTCGCCGTCGGCGTAGGTGTAGCGGCAACGGGCGTAGGCAAGAGCGGTCCTGCCGTCCATATGCTGCCAGCCCTTCTCGACCTTGACATCGAGGTGCGCGGGGTCGTCGACCTCCTCCGTGGCCTCCAGGTCGATACCGCCGACGGCATCGATGAGCTGCTCCATGCCGGGGAAGTTGACCTCGGCATAGTGCGACACCTTCTGCTCGCCGCCGAAGCACAGGTCGTTCACCGCCTTGATGACACCCTCGGGGCCATCGATCGAATGCGTGGCGTTGATCTTCATGGTCTCACCCTTGTAGACCACACGGGTGTCACGCGGGATCGAGATGAGCGCGGCCTTTTTCTCGACGGGGTCGACTCGCGCCAGGATGATCGAGTCGGAGCGATACACGTCCTCGCCCGGACGGCCGTCCGTGCCGAGCAGGAGCATGTAAAACGGCTCGCGAGCGACATCGGAATCGTTCAGGATCTGCAGGACGTTGGCGCCAATGAAGCCGTTGCCGCTCAGGTTGCCCGTAATGCGGAAGAACCAAGCTCCAACACCCACGACGCCCACGAGCAGCACCGCGAGCACCGCGCCGAGAATGCCGCGCTTGATCATGCGGCTCTTACGGCGCTGGCGGGCGCGCTCGGAATAACGGCTCACGTTCTCGCGGCTGTAAATCCTACTGCTGGCACCCGTGGAGGGCTGGCGGCCCTGCTGGACCGGGATCTTTCTCTGGCTCATAGAGTACCTACGCTAGTCGTCGATGGGATCGGGTACGCTCAGACGCTCGACATGAGCGCCAAGCGAGCAAAGCTTCTCAACGAAGCGCTCGTACCCGCGGTCGATGTGATGGATGGCGGACACCTCGGTGTAGCCCTCGGCGATAAGGCCGGCGACCACGAGGGCCGCACCGCCGCGCAGATCGGGCGAGGTGACCTGGGCTCCGGAGAATCCGTCCACGCCGTGCACCATTGCATGATGGCTCTCCACGCGGATGTCCGCGCCCATGCGAACGAGCTCAGAGGCGAACATGAAGCGGTTCTCGAAGATGTTCTCCGTAATGATGGAATTGCCGTCGGCAAGGGCGGACAGGACCATGATCTGGGCCTGCATATCCGTGGGGAAGCCGGGGAACGGCAAGGTCTGGATGTCGACCGGCTCAATGCGATCGGCGCGATAGGCTCGGACGCCATTCTCGATACGATCGATGCGCACGCCCATGAGCTCGAGCTTCTTGATGACCATGCCGAGGTTGATCGGGTTGAAACCAGTGACCTCGACGCCCGACTCATCGGCCATGAGGGCGGCGGCGGTGATGAAGGTACCTGCCTCGATACGGTCGCCCACCACGCGGTGGGTCACGGGATGCAGCTCATCCACACCCTCGATCTGAACGACGGGGGTGCCGGCGCCGGTGATCTTGGCGCCCATCTCGTTGAGCATGTTGGCGAGGTCCACGATCTCGGGCTCGCGCGCCGCGTTGTCGATGACGGTGGTGCCCTTGGCCTTGACCGCGGCCATGATGAGGTTCTCCGTGGCACCGACGCTGGCGAATTCGAGCGTCACCGCCGTGCCGGTAAGACCCTCGGGCGCGTCGGCGTGAATGTAGCCGTGATCGGTGTCGAACTGAACGCCCAGGGCGCCGAGGCCCAGGATGTGCATGTCGATCTTGCGTGCGCCGAGGTTGCAGCCGCCGGGCATCGCGATCTTGGCACAGCCGAAACGCCCAAGCAGCGGACCCATGACCGCGGTCGACGCGCGCATCTTGGCCACCAGGTCATACGGCGCCTCCCAGGAGGACACGGCAGAGGTATCGATGCGCAGCGTGTGCTCATCGAGTACGTCGATGGTCGCGCCCATGCGCTTGAGCACCTTGCCCATCACATGGACGTCAGAGATGTTGGGCACGTTCTCGAGTGTGGTGGCACCCGGTGCGAGCAACGTTGCGGCCATGAGCTTGAGCGCGGAGTTCTTCGCACCCGAGACGGCGACCGTGCCGCTGATGAGATGACCACCTTCAACGCGGATGATATCCAAGCGTTTCCCTTTCAAAAAAAACATGCCCGGGGCCGTTCCCCGGGCATGATGTCAATCGCTGTGCGCGCGAACGGCTCGTTCGCCTGCGCCTACTGAGCAAGCAGCAGCTTGCACCATGCGATTTCATTATAGAGGTAGGCGCGACGAGCGTCGCCCTCCGCCATATTCCCCAGCTGGTCTTCAAAACCTGCAAGCCTGGCGTTCACCTCGTCGACATCGACTTTCTCGGTATCGATGGCACGCTCGACGAGCACGATGACCTCGTCGTTCGCAACTTGGACATACCCGTCCGTCACCGCGAAGACATGGTCGACGACGCCCATCTTGGTTTCGGAGACGCGGATATGGCCACCGTCGATCGTGCAGATCTCGCTCGCATGACGCGGGAGAATACCGAACTCTCCGATGGTGGAGGGCACCGCCACATACGCGACGGCCCCCTCATACACGCACTCCTCGGGGCAGACGATTCGCAGCTGCATGGGCTTTGCCATGGTTCCTACGCCCCCATCTTAGCGGCGCGCTCACGCACGTCGTCAATGGTGCCGGCATAACGGAATGCCTGCTCGGGCAGGTTGTCGCACTCACCGTCGACGATGGCCGCAAAGGAGCGGACCGTATCGGCGACGCGAATGTAGACACCGGGGTTGCCGGTGAACTGCTCGGCGACATGGAAGGACTGGGAAAGGAACTGCTGCAGCTTACGAGCACGGTTGACCGTAAGGCGCTGCTCCTCGGACAGTTCGTCCATACCGAGAATGGCGATGATGTCCTGCAGGTCAGAGTACTCCTGGAGGAGCTCCTGGACCTTGACGGCGACGCGGTAGTGCTCCTCGCCCACGATCGCGGGGTCGAGCGCGTCAGAGGAGCTCGCCAGCGGGTCGATGGCCGGGTAAAGACCGAGTTCGGCGATGGAACGCGAGAGGACGGTCGTGGCGTCGAGGTGGGTGAAGGTCGTGGCAGGCGCCGGGTCGGTCAGGTCGTCGGCGGGGACGTAGACGGCCTGGACCGAGGTGATGGAACCGGTCTTGGTCGAGGTGATGCGCTCCTGCAGGTCGCCCATCTCGGTAGCCAGCGTGGGCTGGTAGCCAACGGCGGACGGCATGCGGCCGAGCAGAGCCGAAACCTCGGAACCCGCCTGGGAGAAGCGGAAGATGTTGTCGATGAACAGCAGGACATCCTGGCCGCGATCGCGGAAGTACTCCGCCTCGGTCAGGCCGGCCAGGCCGATGCGCAGACGCGCTCCCGGGGGCTCGTTCATCTGACCGTAGACCAGGCAGGTCTTGTCGATAACGCCGGACTCGCTCATCTCCAGGTACAGGTCGGTACCCTCACGGGTGCGCTCGCCGACGCCGGTGAACACCGAAGTGCCGCCGTGCTCCTGGGCGAGGTTGTTGATGAGCTCCTGAATCAGAACGGTCTTGCCAACACCTGCGCCGCCGAACAGACCCGTCTTGCCGCCACGGATGTAGGGCTCGAGCAGGTCGACGGCCTTGATGCCGGTCTCGAAGATCTCGGTCTTGGTGGTGAGCTGGTCAAAGCTCGGGGCGGGATGGTGAATCGGGTACCAGTCATCCACCTCGGGCATATCCTTGCCGTCGACGGGCTGGCCCATCACGTTCCAGATACGGCCGAGGGTGCCCTTGCCGACGGGCATCTTCATGGGCGCGCCGGTGTCGATGACCTCGAGGCCGCGCTGAAGGCCGTCGGTGGAGGTCATGGCGACGCAGCGAACCACGTCACCGGGCAGCTGGCTCTCAACCTCGAGAATCGTGTCGATGTGACCCACGGGGGTATCGACGTCGACGGTCAGGGCGTTGTAGATATTCGGCACACCGCCCTTGAATTTGACGTCCACGACGGCGCCGATGATACGGACGATATGTCCGACACCGGCGGTCTTCGCGGAGTCCATATCAATGAAATCTGCCATTAATGTTCCTCCAATGCAGCGGCCCCGCCCACGATCTCATTGATCTCGGTGGTGATGGAGGCCTGGCGTACACGGTTATAAGTGCGCGTGAGGTCGGCGATGATCGCGCTTGCGTTCTCGGTGGCCGAGTGCATCGACTTGCGTCGGGCACCCTGCTCGGCTGCTGCGGAGTCGATCATGGCCTGGTGGACGACGGTCAGCACGTAGCTCGGGATCAGCTTGTTGAGCACGTGCTCCGCGGAGGGGACGAACTCGAACGGCGAGGCGAGACGCGTGGGCGCCTCATCCTCGTTCGCGCGAGGACCGCGAGCGGTGCGCAGCACCTCATCGTCCAACGGCAGGATGCGCTCGGAGCGCAGCACCTGCTCCACGCGGTTCTTCGCATGGAAGTAGACGATGTCCACGCGACCGAAGCGACCCTGAGAGAAGCCATCGATCACGTAGTTGGCCACGACACGGGCATTCTCAAGCGTGGGGTCGTCGGACTCGCCGACGATACCCATCACCTTGCAGGGGTACTTGCGGAAGTACTCCGTCACCTTACGGCCGCAGGTGATGAGCTCGACCTCCTTCGCACCGTGACGGTGGAAGTGCTTGATGCGCTGCTCGGCGGCGCGCTCGACCTGCATGTTGAAACCGCCGGCAAGACCACGGTCGGAGCTGATCGCAATGACCAGCGCGCGCTCGTAGGTCTCGGGGTCCACGAGGAGCGGCGAGTTGACGTTGAGCGCTGGATCGGTCGCCACGGTGAGCATGACGTCGGTGATCGCGGCGGAGTACGGCTCGCTGTTCTTGGCGCGCTGCAGGGCACGCGCGATCTTCGCCGTGGCGACCATTTCCATGGTGCGCGTGATCTGCTGGGTCGTGGAGACCGAACCGATGCGCTTTTTTATTTCGCGGAGGTTGGCCATAGGGCTTACTACTCTCCAGCTTCGTCGGCGACCGACTTGGCGGGCGCCTTCCCGGAGTCGCGAGACGCCAGGAACTGATCCTTGTAATCGCTGATCGCCTGCTCGAGCTCCTTGCCGATGCGATCGTCGATCTTGGCGGAGCGGAACTCCTCCAGGAGCTTGCGGTAGGCACCGTTCAGGAACTCCACCAGACCGTCGCGGAAGGGCACGACATCCTCGAGAGGCATGTCATCGAGGTAGCCCTTGTTGCCCGCGTACAGCACGGCGACCTGATCGACGACGTCCAGTGCCTTGAAGCGACCCTGCTTGAGGAGCTCGGTCATGCGAGCACCGTGGGTGAGCTGCTTCTGCGTGGTGGCGTCGAGGTCGGAGCCGAACTGGGTGAAGCCGGCGAGCTCGCGGTAGGACGCGAGGTCCAGACGCAGGTTGCCCGCCTGCTGCTTCATGGCCTTGGTCTGCGCGGAACCACCGACGCGCGACACGGAGATGCCGACGTCGACAGCGGGGCGCTGACCCTGGTGGAACAGCTCGGACTGCAGGTAGATCTGACCATCGGTAATCGAAATCACGTTGGTCGGGATGTAGGCGGAAACGTCGCCATCCTGCGTCTCGATGATCGGCAGGGCGGTCAGGGAGCCGCCGCCGTTCTTCTCGGAGAGCTTGCAAGCGCGCTCCAGGAGGCGAGAGTGCAGGTAGAAGATGTCGCCGGGGTAGGCCTCGCGTCCGGGCGGGCGACGCAGCGTCAGCGACATCTGACGATAGGCGACGGCCTGCTTGGACAGGTCATCGTAGATGACAAGCACGTGGCCGCCGGGATTGGTGGCGCTGGCGGGCTGGCCGTCCTCACCGTTGTACATGAAGTACTCGCCGATGGCGGCACCCGCCATCGGGGCGATGTACTGCAGCGGCGCGGAGTCTGCCGCGGTGGCGCTCACGATGACGGTGTAGTCGAGCGCACCGTGCTGAGCGAGTGTCTCGCGAATGTTCGCGACCGTGGAGGCCTTCTGGCCGATGGCCACGTACACGCAGATCATGCCCTTGCCACGCTGGTTGATAATGGCATCGATGGCAATGGCGGTCTTACCGGTCTTGCGGTCGCCGATGATGAGCTCGCGCTGGCCGCGGCCGATCGGGATCATCGCGTCAACCGCGAGCAGACCCGTCTGCACGGGCTCGCACACCGGGGTGCGCTCGATGACGCCGGGGGCCTTGAACTCGATGGGGCGACGATGCGTCTCACCGACGCTGCCCTTGCCATCGATGGGCTGGCCAAGCGGGTTGACGACACGACCGAGCATGCCGCGACCCACGGGGATGTCCATAACGCGACCGGTGGTGCGGCAGGCGTCGCCCTCCTTGATGGAGTCGACATCGCCGAACAGAACGGCGCCGACCTCTTCGCGGTCGAGGTTCTGAGCCAGGCCGTACACGGTCTTGCCCGTGATGGAGCTGGTGAACTCAAGGAGCTCACCGGCCATCGCGCTTTTGAGACCGAAGACGTGAGCGATACCATCGCCCACCTCGGCTACGTGGGATACTTCTTGGGTATCGACGGTAGCCGACAGATCATACAGGCGCTGCCGTAGGATCTGCTCGATGTTCTCGGCATTGATTGCCTCGGACATGTGGCTATACCTCCGAATTCATTCCGGGTTGAGTCATGACCTTATAGGCCTGCTCAAGTTGGTGACGCACGGATGCGTCGCGGCGGCGTCCGTTGACGGACAGGATGATGCCGCCGGTGATCGACGGATCGACATGCTCGATCAGGAACACGTTGCGACCCAGATCGAGTTCGCACTTCTGGGTGACCAGCATGCGCAGCTCGTTGTCGAGCGGGACCGCCGTGGTGACGGTAACGCCGACCGTGGCCTCGTCGCCCTCGGCCATCTCGCTATAGAGGTCGAGAACGGCGCCGAGCTTATCGAGGTCGCCGTTGGCGGCCATCTGCGAAAGGACGGAGAGGACCTCCGGACTCGCATTCGCCTCGGCCTTGAGGGGCTCGATGTTCTCGAGAACGCGGTTCTCGGTCTTGGCGGCCTCGAGCAGCGTACGCGCGTAGGTTTCCAGCTTGCGCTTCTCGAAGCGATCGCTGATGGACGGATTAGGCATTGAGCTTACCCACTTCCGCAAGATACTTCTTGATGAGCTCGCGCTGCTTGGCCTCATCGTTGGCGAGCGTGTCGCCCACGATGGACTTGGCCACGGCGACGGACATCTTGGCGATGGTGTCGGTGGCGCTCATGTAAGCGCGCTTCTTCTCATCCTCGGCGCGATCGCGCGCCTTGGCGATGATTTCCTCGGCCTCGGTGTGAGCGGCGGCGACGATGCGCGAACGCTCCTTGTCGGCGTCGCCGCGAGCCTCGAGAACAATCTCGGAAGCCTTGCGACGGGCCTCGGCGACGATGGCATCGGCCTGCTCGCGAATCTCGGCCGCCTCGGCCTTGGTGGCGTCGGCCTGCTCGAGGCTGTCCTCGATCTTGTGCTCACGGGCATCCAGAACGGAAATGACCTTGGGCCAGACGAACTTGGACAGCAGGAACCAGATGATCAGGAAGATGACGAGCGCGGGAACGAACTCGGCCATCTTGGGGATCAGGATATCCGCGCCACCTGATTCGGTTCCCTCAGCAAAAGCCAGGGCGGGGGTAAACAGCACCGAGGCGGCGGCCCCAAGTGCGATACCTGCGCTTTTAACGTTTTTCATGACTCCCCCTCGGGATTCACGCCCGGTACTCTTGCGAAGACCGAACTTATTTGACAACCAGTGCGACGACGAAGCCGATCAGGGCCAGAGCCTCGGCGAAGGCGGCAGCCATGATGAAGACGGTGAAGACGCGGTCCTGAACCTCGGGCTGACGGGCCATGGCGCTCGCGACGCCGTATGCTGCCAGACCGATAGCGATGCTCGCGCCGATAACACCAAGACCGTAACCGATAACTCCCACAATTCCTCCTTGAGTTCATGCGCCGCCTACCGGCGCATCTTGAACACGATACCTATATCAAATGCCCCGTATGGGATATGGGCATTTGGTACCCAATATTAGTGGCCCTCAGCCTCAGCGCCCTGAATGTACACGGCGGTAAGGACGGTGAAGACGTACGCCTGGATGACGCCGACGAAGATCTCGATCGCATAGATCACGAACAGGATCGCGCCGAACACCAGGGACGGGATGGCCCCCAGGACGTTCGCGGCGGTGAGCTGCGCAATGAGCGGCTCGGCGAACAGGGAGACCATGAGGGCAAACGACCCGAGCACGATATGGCCGGCGAACATGTTGCAGAACAGACGCACGGCGAGCGTGATGGGACGAAGCAGCGTGGAGATGAGCTCGATCACCCAGATGAGGATGTTGAGCGGGAACATGACACCCTTGGGCGCGAGGCTCTTGATGTAGCCCCAGACGCCATGGTTCTTCATGCCCACGCGGACGAAGTAGATGAACACCACGAGCGCCAGGGCGGCAGTGGTGGAGATGGTACCCGTGCCGGGCTTCATGCCGGGGATGATGCCGATGATGTTGTTCACCACGATGAACATGAACAGAGTGCCCAGGAAGGGCAGGTGACGACGCCAGGACTCCTTGCCCAGAATGCCCACGCCCACGTCGTTCTCGAGGTACTCGATCACGAACTCGACGGCATTGGCGAAACGGCCGCGAGGCACCACGGCGACGCGCTTTGCGAACGCGAACATGATGATGAGCAGCACGATCGAGGAAACGATCAGCCAGAACGTGTACTGCGTCAGGCCTGAAACCAAGTCGCCGACCACCGGTATCGAGCTGAAGCTCGACACAAGGTGGTTAATCTCGGCCGGCAGCTTATCGAATGCTTCCAACGCTAACCCTCCTAGAGTCTACGACTCATCGTTATGGCGGCGAGAACCGCCCACATGACCAGGAACCCTCCGAGGAACCCGATCGCGAACACCACCAAATCCGCTGGCGCCACAGCCCACATCAGGGCGAATACCGCCATCAGAAAGACAAACGATATCGCGAGCGCCGCCATTCCCTTGCCGACCGTCGGTCGCATGCGCTTCTTCCGCGCAAGCAAGACCACCGTCAACATGGGCATGAAGCCGGCGACGCCGATTCCCATCCCCGCCACGAGGACGCCGATGTCACCGGAATCGACCATCGATCGCCTTTCCACTGCACAATCATGACCGTCGCGGCCATCTCATCCCATGCCCGAAACACGGGGCAAAACTGCCCGTAACCGCACGATTACCAGTGACTGGCAGTATATCGCGCGGCGTTTCACGCGCAAGGAAATTTTGACAACTGGACTATGATTATGAACATCTGTTCACAAAGAGACATCCGTGAAATATATTTCATCACATATACGCACAGATGTCTCTTTTCCTTTGCGAATTAACGGCAATATTTTATCGCCTCAACGGCAAGTTCTTGCCGTTTCGCGTCATCAATCGACACGGCGTGCGCCACAGGTGCACGCCGCTTGAGAGAAACGCTATAGAGTGCCAAAAATACGGTCGCCAGCATCGCCCAGTCCAGGGACAATATATGCAGCGTCGTTCAGTTTCTCATCAATGGAGCAGGTATACAAGCGGACATCGGGGTCGTGTCCGAGAACGGTCGCAATCCCCTCGGGAGCGGCGACCAGGACGAGCAAGCGGATGTCCTTCACGCCCTGTGCGCGCAGGTAATCGATAGCGGCGGTTGCCGAGCCACCGGTGGCGAGCATGGGATCGACAACCAGGCAGATGCGCTGGTCGGCATCGGAAGGCAGCTTCGCATAGTACTCGTGCGGCTCGTGCGTGACCTCGTCGCGGTACATGCCCACATGGCCGACGCGTGCCGCCGGGATGAGCTCGAGCAGGCCGTCGACCATACCGAGGCCCGCGCGCAGAATGGGCACGATAGCGACTTTGCGGCCGGCGATGCGCTTGCCGGTGGTCTCGCAGATGGGGGTAGTCACGGGCGCGTCCTCGAGCGGGAAATCGCGGGTCGCCTCATAACCCTCGAACAGGGCCAGCTCCTTGACGAGCTCTCGGAACTGCTTGGAGCCGGTGTTCTCATCACGCATGATGGTCAGCTTGTGCTGGACGAGTGGATGGTCGACGAGGGTCACCCGGCTGCGATCGAAATCGACGGACATACTGTACTCCTTAAATTGAACGAAGAGTTAGTCGAGGGCCATGATCTTGGCGACGCGCGCCTCGTGGCGGCCACCCTCAAATTCGGTGGTAAGGAAGGTCTTGACGATCTCCTTGTTGACCTCGAGGTCGACGAAACGGCCGGACAGGCACACCACGTTACCGTTGTTGTGCTGACGGAAGAGCTCCGCAAACGGGACGGACGTAATGGAGGAGGCGCGCGCACCAGCGACCTTGTCGGCGGCGACCGCCATACCGATGCCCGTGCCGCACACGAGAACACCGCGATCGGCCTCGCCGGCAGAGACGGCCTTGGCCACGGGGGCGGCATAGTCGGGGTAATCGACGGAAGCGTCGGTATCGGGGCCCATGTCGGTGACATCGAAGCCCAGTTCATCGGCGATATAGGCCGCCAGAGCCTGCTTCTGCTCGAATCCACCGTGGTCGGAGGCGATGGCGATGCGCATGTGCACGTCCTTTCTCTTATACATATGATCAGCTCGCTTGGTCGCACGAGCCTATTCCACTCTAACAGGTCGGGACGGCGCTCACGCCGTCGCGCGGGACGTTTACGAAAGCGGCCCCGCATCCGGGCGACAGGGATGCAGGGCCGGTTCAACACAGAGAAGTCGGCCTGATGGCCACTGGGGATGCGCCCTAGCGCGAGCGCGCGCGGTCGACGGCGCTATGCCAGCCGGAGAGGTTGCGAGCCACCTCGCCTTCGGCCATCTGGGGCTCGAAGCGTCGGCCGGGCACGCGGTTCTGCTCGAGCTCCTCGAGGTCCTCCCAGTACCCGACCGCAAGCCCGGCGAGATAGGCCGCGCCGAGAGCCGTGGTCTCCACGTTTTCCGTCTGTTCAACGGGAATGCGCAGCAAGTCGGCCTGGAACTGCATGATGAAGTCGTTGCGTGAGGCGCCTCCGTCAACCGAAAGGCTCTCCAGCTGGACGCCGGCATCGAGCTGCATGGCGTGCAGCACGTCGAAACTCTGATACGCCATGGACTCGCACGCAGCGCGCACAATCGTCGCACGGTCTGACGCGCCGGTGAGCCCGCAGATGAGACCGCGTGCGTCGGGGTCCCACCACGGGGCGCCCAAGCCGCTGAAAGCCGGCACGAGATAGCACCCGCCGTTGTCTTCCAGGCTCTTACACAGATCGGCTGCCTCCTTGGTACTGGAAAGCAGGCCGAGCTTGTCGCGAAGCCACTGAATGGTGGCCCCGGCGTGGAAAATCGAGCCCTCGAGCGCGTAGGAGATCTTGCCGTCCAAGGCAATGCCAATGGTGGAAACGAGACCCCTCTCGGACTTAACGCAGGTGTCACCGGTGTTCATGAGCATGAAGCAGCCCGTGCCGTAGGTGTTCTTCGTGCATCCGGGCCTGAAACAGCAGTGGCCGAACAGCGAGGCCTGCTGATCGCCCGCAACGCCGGTGATCGAGGGGCCGTACGTCATGATCTCGTTGGAAACACTGCCGTAATCGTCGGAACTCCACTTGACCTCCGGCAGCATCGAACGCGGAACGTCGAGCAGTTCGAGCAACTCATCGTCCCACTCGAGCGTATGGATGTTGAACAGCATCGTGCGGCTCGCGTTGGTGTAGTCGGTGGCGTGCACCATGCCGCCCGTCAGGTTGTAGATGAGCCACGTGTCGATGGTTCCGAACATGAGCTCGCCGGCATCGGCCGCCGCGCGGGCGCCGTCCACATTGTCGAGGATCCATTTGATCTTGGTTCCCGAGAAGTACGGATCGGGCATGAGGCCGGTCTTGTCGCGGATGATGTCGGACATGCCGTCCGCGATGAGGGCATCAGTGATCTCGGACGTGCGGCGGCACTGCCACACAATGGCGTTGTGCACGGGCAAACCGGAATCGCGGTCCCACACCACGGTGGTCTCGCGCTGGTTGGTGATGCCGATGGCCGCGATGCGGTCGGAATGGATGCCGCTCTTGAACTGAACCTCCATCATGACCGCGATTTGGGAGGCCAGGATCTCCATGGGATCCTGCTCGACCCAGCCCGGACGCGGATAGAAGGTTTTAATACGGCGTGAGGCCTGCGCGACAATGCAATCGTATTCATCGACGATGACGGCTCGGACCGAAGTGGTGCCCGAGTCGAGCGCCATGATATATCGCCCACCCGTGGGGTTGTATGCCACATCCACTTTGCTGAGATCTTTGAGAGTAACCGCCATCGGGGACCTTCCTTACGCATGCCCCCACCGTCGATACGGTCGGAGGCGTACAGAGCCGCCCTAGCATTGTTTCACGCGCAAGCCCGTCCCACACCGACGGACAGTTACCTACCCGCCAGACGGGATAACTGGTCGGTGTATGAACAGTTTTCTCAGGCAAAAGGCATGTGTCCCCTAAGCGACGATGAGTGCCTTCTGATTCGCGGCGGGTCCGTCAGCGGCGGCGCGCTTCCACACCCATGCACACGTTATTCCAGCACGGCCCTGATCTCCCGCACCGTCAATGCCCCTTCACGCAGGATCTGAAGCTCCCCGTCACGCACGGCCACAATGGTCGAGGCGTCTCGGCACGGGGTCTCTCCCGCATCGATGGCAACATCGACACCAGCCAGAATGCGCGGTTCAACCTCATCAAATGAGATCGGCGCCGGCTTGCCATGCGTGTTCGCCGAGGTCACCGCCAGCGGCGATCCGCAACGCGCGATAAGCTCCTGGACGACAGGTGACGCAGAGGCACGCAGGGCGACCGTCCCATCCGCAGCCCGCATGAACAGCGGCACGTCGTCCGCTGCAGGGACCACGAGCGTGAGGGCACCCGGCCACAGCTTTTCCGCCAAAGCGCATATCGAATGAGGCACATCCTTGCCGTAACGCTCGAGGGCCGCCGGACCATCGACAAGCCACGGCACCGTCTGGGTGAGCTCGCGCTGTTTGAGGGTGAATATGCGCCCATAACCCGTATGGGGCCCGGGGGTCTCCAGGTTCGCCGCGAAAGCGGATACGGCCACCCCCACCCCGTAGACCGTCTCGGTCGGAACGAGCGCGAGGCCTCCCGCCGTCAGGCAGTCGGCGGCAGGTCCGAGATTGTCGTGACCCTTAATCACATTCGACATAACGAGCTTCTCCCCTACCTCACAAATACATAAGCGGCCAGGCGCTCCAGCGCCTCGCATAGGCGCGCAGTCGGCAACGCCAGGTTGATGCGGATCGTCTTCTCTCCGCCAAACGGGCGCCCGTCTTGCCATAGCACACCGACCTCGACGCCAGAGCGCAGCAGCTCGTCGATGTCCATGCCATGGGCGGCACACCAACCTCCGCAATCTAAGTAGAGCATGTACGTCCCCTGCGGTCGCGCAAAATCGACACCGGCGATCCCCTCAAAGAACTCCGAGGCGATCCGTACGTTGCGACCAAGAACTTCTCGCAGCTCATCAACCCAGGCAGCGCCTTCGTCGCTGTATGCACCCAAAAGCGCATGCATGGAGAGCACGTTTTGCATGTTGTAGTGCGACAAACTCGCCTGCTTGGCCAAGCGAGCCTGAAGCCACGGATTGTAGACGACGCGGTAGCCACCGATAAGCCCCGCAAGGTTGAACGTCTTACTCGGGGCGTACAGCGCGACGGTCCGCATCCGTGCGTCATCGCTCACGCTCTGCGTGGGGATGTGGACACTGCCTCCCAAAACGATATCCGACCATATCTCATCTGAAATAACGTAGACATCGTACTTTCGGAACAGACCCATCGCCCGCTCGAGCTCCCAGCGTTCCCACACGCGCCCCGTCGGGTTATGAGGCGAGCACAGAATGGCCGCGTGGATCTCCCTCGTCGCGAGCTTGCGCTCCATGTCCTCGTAATCCATGCGCCACACGCCCTCGGCGTCGCGCTGTAGCCAACTCGTCACCAGGTCGTATCCCGCATTTTTAAGCGTGTTGGTGAATCCGGTGTACGTTGGGGCATGAACGAGCACCTTGTCCCCACACGAGCACAACACAGCAAGGGCGTTGGCAACACCGCCGAGCACCCCATTTTCATAGCCGATATTCTCGGGTTCCAACCCCACGACCCCGTTGCGGCGCCCATGCCACCAGGCGATGCGATCGTAATACTCCTGCGGATACTCGAAATATCCGAAACACGGATGTTCGAGCCGCTCTCGCATGGCGCGCAGCACCGAAGGAGCGGTGGCAAATCCCATATCGGCCACCCACATGGGGATGACGTCAAACCCTTCGCGCACAACGGCGTCAACAGGGCCCAAAGAGCCACCGGAAATCGCTCCGGCTGCATCCGCGGCAATCGAATCGTGTCCCGTGCGATCGATAACGTCCGTGAAATTGAACATAGGCACGCACATCGCCTATCCCACCAAAGCAAGGACGATGCGCGGGCGGCCGGTGAAATCCTCGACGATGCGGACATCATGCATGCCAGCAGAGCGACACAGGTCGGCGGCAGCGTCCAGGTGACCCTCGTAAAGCTCGCATGCGAGCAAGCCGCCTGGGCGAAGCATATGCGGGGCGGCATTGACGAGCCTGCGGAAGATATCGAGGCCGTCTGCGCCTCCATCCAGCGCCAGCGCCGGCTCAAAGTCGGCAACCTCGTGCGGCAGCGACTCCATGATGGCGGAGGGAATATAGGGAGGGTTGGAAACCAACACGTCAAACGTTCCCCACTCGGTCTCACGGTTGAGCGGCGACACGAGATTGCCCAAACGTACATCGACGTCGGTAGGCGAAATGCCCAGTGCATCGCGGTTGCGGATGCTCAGGTCGACTGCGCGGGGCTCAATGTCGATTGCGACGCACCGGGCACGTCCCGAGCGCTCAGACGCAATGGAAAGCGAGATGCAACCCGTACCACACCCAACCTCGAGAACGCGTGCGCATCGGGTCTGATTCGGCTCCCCATCCCGAGCGGGAGCACCCTCGGAGAACTCGCCCTCTTCGACAGACGCGGCATCCGATACTCCCGCGTCCCCTTCGGCGCCATCGGCCGTCTCAATGGTTCCCTCGCCGTCCTCAAGCATGTCGAAATCATCGTCACGCAGTTCGCGTTCGACGACGGGCTCCTCATCCTTTTCCTTTGCCGCGGCGATCTCGGCCTGCAGGGCGGCCTCGACCTCGGCGTTCCAAGGCAGCTCAACACGCCCGCGCTCGACTGCGGGAGCGGCCCCGATGACCTCTCGGTCGAGATAGGCCAAAACCTCTTCAACCAACAACTCGGTCTCGGGCCGTGGGATGAGCACGCCGGGCTCGCACATCACATCGATCGTGCGGAAGCTCGTCTCGCCGATGATGTACTGCAGCGGCTCGCCCTTGGCGCGGCGCACAACAGCCGTGTGCATTGCGGCAAGCTCCTCGCTCGACATCGGCTTGTCAAAGTTCACGTATATCTCAGTGCGCGAGAGCCCGGTCACACCCGACAGCAGCCATTCGGCGGATAGACGCGGACGCTCATCGCCCCGGTCCTTCAGGTAGTCGCGCGTCCAGTCCAGGCATCGCCTGATGGTCCACGTCTCGTTCGCCATGGTGGCCTCCGTCCCTCGTATTGCATAGCCGCGATTCTACGGCACGGCCGACATGCGCCCCGTCGAGAACAGCGAATTACAGCATTTCCCGTCCAAAAACAGTCCGTCTGCCCAAAACCTGACCGCTTGAAAAACGGGCCGCCGCCCCGAAGGACGACGGCCCGAACAGGCACGTTTGCAGCCGAAGATTCCTAAACCGCGTTCGTCCGCGCGAACCGTCCTCGGCGATTTCGAACCCGCTTACACGGCCTCGGCGAGCTTGGCGGCGCGGTCGGCGGCCGCCAGGGCGTCGATGACGCCGGACAGCTGATCGCCCAGCAGCACGCCGTTGTAGGTGGAGTTGAAGCCGATGCGGTGGTCGGTCACACGGTCCTGCGGCAGGTTGTAGGTGCGGATCTTCTCCGAGCGGTTACCGTGGCCGATCTGGGCAGAGCGCTCGGCACCGAGCTCGGCCTGCTGCTTCTCAAGCTCCATCTCGTACAGGCGGGCGCGCAGCATCTGCATGCAGACCTCGCGGTTCTGGATCTGGGAGCGCTGCTCCTGGGACTGGACCACGGTGTTCGTGGGCAGGTGGGTGATGCGCACGGCGGAGTAGGTGGTATTGACGCACTGACCGCCGGGGCCGGAGGCGCAGTAGGTGTCGACGCGCAGGTCGGCCTGGTTAATCTGGATATCGATCTCATCGGCCTCGGGCAGCACGGCCACCGTCGCGGTGGACGTCTGGATGCGGCCCTGGGACTCGGTCTTGGGGACGCGTTGCACGCGGTGCACGCCGGACTCGTACTTCATGACGGAGTAGACCTTGTCGCCCTCGACCTTGAACTCGATTGACTTGAAGCCGCCGGCCTCGGAGGGGCTGGAGTCGAGCACCGTCATCTTCCACTTCTTGGACTCGATGAAGCGCTGGTACATCTTAAAGAGGTCGCCCGCGAAGATGGCCGCCTCGTCGCCGCCTGCGGCGGAACGGATCTCGACGATGGTGTCCTTCTCGTCCATCGGATCGCCCGGGATGAGCATGATCTTGATGTCTTCCTCGAGCTGGGGCAGCTTTGCCTCGTTCTCGGAGATCTCCATCTGGAGCATCTCCTTCTCGTCGGCGTCGGTGGCGTCGTGCAGCATCTCCTTGGCGACATCGATGTCGTCGAGGGCGCCCAGATACTCGCGAGCGGCCTTCACCAGGTCGGTCTGGTGGGCGTACTCCTTGTTGAGGCGGGTGAATTCCTTGATATCGCTGGCGACGGCGGGGTCGGAGAGCTTCTTCTCGAGCTCCTCGAAAGCGATGATGATCTTCTCAAGCTTGTCGCGCATGATTGCTCCTTATGCGTTGGCTGTTGGCGAAATGCGGAAGGAAGCCCGCCGATGATGCGGCGAGCGGGGCGTCAAACGTAGCTAGAGCTTATCAAGCGCGATGTGCATGGTTCCTCCTCCTTGTTGGAGGCTAATGATACCCAACCGACGAAAGTGGGCGCAACGCCGCGGTAAAACGGACATGAAAAGCGCCCCGCGCTGCATCACCCCCTACAGCACGGTCATGCTGAAGGAGAAGTCGCGGGTCTCGCCCGGAGCGATGACGGTGACGTTGCGCTTGTGCTCAAACACGTCATCCTCGCTGGTGAGGGTGGCATGGCCGGTCCAGGGCTCGAGGGCCACGAACGGGGCGTCACCCAGAGCGGACCAGATGCCGATGTACTTGAAATCGGGGAAGTCGACGCGCACGCCGCGACCGCTCTTGGTGCCGCGCAGGGTGAGCGTGCCGCCGGGGACGTCCGTGAGCATGACGGCGTCATTGGCGAACAGCTCGTGGCTGACGGGCAGGACATCCGCGTTCTCCACGGGCGTGGTGCTCTCGTCGAACGTGAGCAGGCCACCCTCGGCGATAGTGGGGGCAACGCAGGTCCACGGCTCGGAGAACTCGATCACGTACTCGTCGAATGCCTCGTCCTCGGCGCCGGGCGCGGGGACGTTGAACGCAGGGTGACCGCCCACGGAGAAGGGCATGTCGGCGGTGCCCGTGTTGGTGACGGAGAAGGTCTGGGTAAGCGTGGCCTCACCCGTGATGGCGTACACCATGTTGAGCTTGAACTCATACGGATACGCCTCGAGCGTCTCGGGCGAGCTGGTGAACTCGAAGGTCACCGCAGAGCCGTCCTCGGCCACCTCAGCGACACGGTGCTCGTTGATACGGGCGAGACCGTGGCGCGGCATGCAGCATGTGCCCTGGGCGCTCTCGGCCTCATCGCCGCGCAGGGAGCCGACGATGGGGAACAACACGGGGGCGTGCTTACCCCAAAACGCCGGGTCCGCCTGCCACAGATACTCGCGGCCGTCGAGTGCGAGGCTCGTGAGCTCGGCGCCCTTGGAGCTGATGGTGGCGGAAAGACCGCCCTTGGATATGGTCGTGTTCGACATGGCGAAACCTTTCGGACGAAGATGGAGGCGCACCGGGCGCCCATGATGAACGGCGCTTGCAACGCGATTGCACACCCCATTATCCCCCGTTTGGCCCCGTCGTGCGACGGGCACATTAACGTTCGGTTCCATATTGTTCGGTACCTTGACTATCATGCCGGGCACTCGTACCCTCGAGTGGACGAATTCGAGAGTAGGAGGAACAGACATGGAAACACCCACGCCCAGCGCGATCTGCCGGGCCATGAACAGCATCGAGACACCCGAAGCGCAGCAGGACGAGACGATCGTTCGCGCCAAGCGCATTCTCAGGGGGCTCGGCTTCTGCGGCCACTACATGCATTTCCACGGCGGCGGCCGATCCGGCCAGATCCCCATCCTATGCATGCTCGACCGCTGCGGGGGGACGCTCTCCCAACAGGAGCTCGGCATGCGCTTTGAGATCAAGCCCGGTTCGCTCTCCGAGATCCTCTCCAAGATGGAGACTGCCGGCCTGATCGAGCGCACGCGCGACACCAAGGACCGTCGCCAGCTGTTCGTCCACCTCACTGACGAGGGCACGCGCCTCGCCCACCTCGAACACGAGAAGCGCGACCGCTTCCGCCGCAGCGCCTTCGCCGCTCTAACCGTCGAGGAACAGGAGCAGCTCGCCGAGATGCTCGAGAAGATCCGCGTCACCTGGGAGGAACTTGATGATTAAAACCCTCGTGTCATCCGTTCGCGATTACAAGCTGCCGTCCATTGCCACACCGATCCTGGTGCTGTGCGAGGTCGCCTGCGAAATGGCGATTCCCTTTGTCACGGCCAACCTCATCGACACCATCAAAGACGGCGCGCAGATCGCACAGATCATGCCCACGGCCGGCGTTCTCGTGGGCCTCGCGCTCGTCTCGCTGTTCTTCGGTGCGGCGGCGGGCGTCACCTGCAGCTACGCAAGCTGCGGTTTTGCCAAGAACCTGCGCCACGACCTGTTCTACAAGATCCAGACGTTCTCGTTCGCCAACATCGACCTCTTCTCGAGCTCGTCGCTCGTGACGCGCCTCACCACCGACGTCGCCAACGTGCAGCAGGCGTTCATGCTCATCATCCGCATCGCCGTCCGCGCGCCGCTCGTCTTGGTGTTCGCCTTTGCCATGGCCTACGCCATGGGAGGCTACATCTCCTTTGTCTATCTGGCCATGATCCCGCTGCTCGGCTGCGGTCTGGGATTCATCATCCACAGGGTCGGGCCGATCTTCACCCGCGTGTTCCGCAAGTACGACGCTCTCAACGAGTCGGTCGAGGAGAACGTGACCGGCATGCGCGTGGTCAAGAGCTACGTGCGTGAGAACTACGAGAAGGAGAAGTTCGCCCGCGCCGCCGAGGATGTCCGCGCCGACTTCACCCGCGCCGAGAAGCTGCTCGCCCTCAACAACCCGATGATGAACCTGTGCGTCAACGGTGCCTTCGTCGTCATCATCTACCTGGGTTCCAAGCTCATCATCACCAGCCAGGGCGCCCTGTTCGACGTGGGCCAGCTCTCCTCCACCTTCACCTACGGATTCCAGATCCTCATGAGCCTCATGCAGCTCTCCATGATCTTTGTGATGGTCACCATGTCCGAGGAGAGCGCGAACCGTATCGTCGAGGTGCTGAAGGCCGAGCCCACCATCACGAACCCCGCCGAGGCCGCACGCGAGGTCGCGGACGGCTCGATCGACTTCGACCATGTGAGCTTCAAATACTCCGAGCACGCCGAGCGCCAGGCACTCGACGACATCGACCTGCATATCGCAAGCGGCGAGACCATCGGCATCATCGGAGGAACCGGCTCCGCCAAGTCCACGCTCGTGAACCTCATCGCACGCCTGTACGACGCGACCGAGGGCACCGTGCGCGTGGGCGGGCGCGATGTGCGCTCTTACGACCTCGATGCGCTGCGCCACGAGGTGGCCATGGTGCTGCAGAAAAACGTCCTGTTCAGCGGCACCATCGCGGAGAACCTGCGCTGGGGCGACGAGAACGCCACCGATGAGGAGGTCCGCGAGGCGGCCCATCTGGCCTGCGCCGACGAGTTCATCGACGGCTTCCCGAAGGGCTATGACACATGGATCGAGCAGGGCGGCTCCAACGTCTCGGGCGGTCAGAAGCAGCGCCTGTGCATCGCGCGAGCCCTGCTGCGCCGTCCCAAGATCTTGATCTTGGACGATTCCACGAGCGCCGTGGACACCAAGACCGACGCCAAGATCCGTGCTGGCCTCGCCGCATACCTGCCCCAGACCACCAAGCTCATCATCGCCCAGCGCATCGCCTCCGTGCAGGACGCCGACCGCATCATCGTGATGGAGGGCGGCCGCATTGCCGCAATGGGCACGCACGAGGAGCTGCTCGAGACCTCCGAGATCTACCGCGAGACGTTCACCTCGCAAAACAAGATGGGTGAGGAGGCCGTGGACGGCGACGGCTCCCCGCATGCCGACAACGATGCACCCGCAGCGCGCGAGACCGTCGACGCCGACCGGCAAGCCGCCGAAGAACTTGCCCACGCATTCGAAACCACGATACAGGAAGGAGGTGAGGCCCATGAGTAAGCCCGCCAACAACGCACGCGCCAAGGGCTCCAAACCCGGCACGCTCAAGCGCCTCGTCAAGATGCTCTTCTCGTTCTATCCGGTCCTGCTTCCGCTGGTGATGCTCGGCGTGGTGCTGTGCGCCCTCATCAACTCCATCGGTTCGGTCTTCCTGCAGAAGGCCCTCGAGGTCATCTCGACCTCCTGGCAGACCGGCGATTGGGCCGCCGCGCGCCCGCAGATCTTGGGCCTCGTGACCACCCTCGCCGTCATCTACATCATCGGCAACCTGTCCTCGCTCTTCTGGAACCGCTACATGGGCGTCGTCACGCAGGGATCGCTCATGAAGCTGCGTGAGAAGATGTTCAACCACATGCAGGACCTGCCGATCCGTTACTTCGACACCAACCAGCGCGGCGACATCATGTCGCACTACACCAACGACATCGACACCCTGCGCCAGATGATCTCGCAATCGCTGCCGAACCTGGTCATGACCGTCATCGTTTTGACCACGGTGTTCAGCATCATGCTGTACTTCTCGGTGTGGATGTGCCTGGTCATCGTCATCGGTGTGCTGTGCATGGTTGCACTCACCAAGGTGCTTGGCTCAAACTCCGCCCGCTTCTTCATCGCTCAACAGCGCGAGCTCGGCGTGGTCGAGGGCCATATCGAGGAGGTCATGGGCGGTCAGAAAGTCGTGAAGGCGTTCTGCCACGAGGCGGCCGCTGAGGCCGATTTCGACGAGCGCAACGAGCGCCTGTTCGAGGTGTCCCAGAAGGCGAATATGTTCGCCAATATCCTCATGCCCGTCCTCATGAACCTCGGCAACCTCATCTACGTGATGGTTGCCCTGGCAGGTGGCGTGTTCCTCGCGCTCGGCGTTCCGAATCTGTCCATCTCGGGCCTGCCGCTGTCCATCGCCGTGGTGGTTCCGTTCCTCAACATGACCAAGCAGTTCTGCGGCCAGATCGGCCAGATCTCCCAGCAGATCAACGCCGTGGTCATGGGCCTGGCGGGCGCTGAGCGCATCTTCGCCCTGCTCGACGAGGAGCCCGAGACCGACGAGGGGTATGTCACGCTCGTGAACGCCCAGGTCAATCCCGAGACCTGGCAGATCGAGGAGGCCGACCACCACACCGGCCTGTGGGCCTGGAAGCACCCGCACCGCGCGGACGGCACTGTGACCTACGAGCCCCTGCGCGGAGACGTGCAGATGGACGATGTCGACTTTGGCTATACCCCGGACCACGAGGTGCTGCACGGCGTTTCCGTGTACGCCAGACCCGGCCAGAAGATCGCCTTTGTGGGCGCCACCGGCGCGGGCAAGACAACGATCACCAACCTCATCAACCGTTTCTACGACATCGCAGACGGCAAGATCCGCTACGACGGCATCAACGTGAACAAGATCCGCAAGGCAGACCTGCGCCGGTCGCTCGGCGTGGTGCTCCAGGACGTCAACCTGTTCACCGGCACCGTGATGGACAACATCCGCTACGGCAACCTCGAGGCCACCGACGAGGAGTGCATCCATGCCGCCGAGCTCGCGGGAGCCGACGACTTCATCCGTCGCCTGCCCGAGGGATACGACACCATGCTCACCGGCAACGGATCGCAGCTCTCGCAGGGGCAGCGCCAGCTCATCTCCATCGCGCGCGCCGCGGTTGCCGACCCGCCGGCGATGATTCTGGACGAGGCGACGAGCTCCATCGACACGCGCACCGAGGCCATCGTGCAGCGCGGTATGGACGCGCTCATGCAGGGTCGCACGACCTTCGTGATCGCCCATCGCCTGAGCACCGTGCGCAACTCGGACCTGATCATCTGCCTGGACCACGGGCGCGTGATCGAGCGCGGCACGCACGACGAGCTCATCGCCAAACGCGGTTACTACTACCAGCTCTACACCGGCGCGTTTGAACTCGAGTAGGCTCGCCCTTCGAAAGCTGCTGGAGGTTATGAACGATTGACCCCCTGCCACCTGTTTTGAGCGCATTATTTCCGCAGGTAGATACGTGTACAAAAAAGGAGCTTATGAACGAACCGTTCATAAGCTCCTTTTCTTGCCGGAAAATCGTTCATAACCTCACACAAGGAGGCCGCCTTTTACTCTTGGGCGTTACGCTCGCGATCCTCGAGGGCGCGCTTGAGGGCGTCGATATCGGCCTCGGTGCGCTTGGACTTACGCCAAAGGGAGAAAACGAAGGCGAACAGGGCGAGCAGTATGCCCACATACGCAGCGAGCACGTAGGGGGCGGCGGGCAACACGGTCGAATAGACCTCGGAGAGAATCGGATCCATTTAATCCTCCTTGGACGGGGTGAGCGGCACGTCGCCCGCGTGGGCGGCGGGGTCGGCCGCACGGTCGGTAGCGGGGTCGACAACACGGTCGGCAACGGGGTCGGTAACGCGGTCGGTCGCAGCCAGCGCGGCGGCCTGAGCCTGCAGGCGCTCGAGCGCTTCATCGGCCGCGGCACGCTGAGCCGAGGCATCGAGCTCCTCGAGGCGCTCCTTCAGCTCCTCCACCTCATCCGCGGCGGTATTGACCCGCAAGGCATAACGGTACAGTGCGAACGCGATCGTGCACATGCCAAACAAGCCGAGCAAAAACGGAATGAGCATCGCCGGCGGCAAGCCTGAATCGGTCCGGAACACCACGGGATGCACGGAGCTCGGCACCAGGCGCGTGATGAAGAACGAGATGGGCGCATCGATGAAGGCGATGATGCAAAACACCGCGCCGAAGCGTGCGGAACGCTCAGGATCGTCGAGTGCGTTACGCAGGATGAAGTAGCCGATCACCAGCAACATGAGGATGAAATACGTGGTGAGGCGCGGCTCCCACACCCACCAGACACCCCACTCGAAACGCGTCCACAAGTCGCCCGAGATCATCGTGGCGATGATGAACACGAGCGTGACCTGCATTGCCGTGCGAGACGCACGGTCGTGCACACGGTCCTTCGTAGCGAGGAAGCGGGCGGCGAAGAAGGCGGCAACCGCCATCGCTACGAACGACGCCACGGCCACGGGGACGTGTAGATAAAAGATCTTTTGACTGAGCAGCAGCTTGGTGGTGACCATCTGACCGGCGATGATCGCGGGCTCTGAGAGCCTCGCTCCCTGTACCAGCGGAGCCACCGTGAACGTCCACACCACGTCGATCGCGGTGAGCACGGCGCCTATCGCGAGCAATGCGGGCACCAGCCTGTCGGCGAGCTTCTCGCGCATCTTGCTCCCTTCCATGCAGATGGCAGGCATCGGACGCTTACGCCGCGAACCTGCGATTTTCGTCATTACATACTAGCGTATGCCGCACGGGCGCAACCCCGATAGATGAAGGCGGAGGCAACGCACGGCACGCGGCACTCGGCACGCGGCACTCGGCACTCGGCACGCGGGCACGGTCTCGATGGAAACTGGCAGATCATAGAGCGCTAGGAATCGAGGGCGAATTCGTACAGGCCCCACGCGGCGGCAACCATCACCACGTCATACGCGGCGGCGAGCGCCAGGCTCCGCCAGAACGTGGCAAAGGTTCCCTCGACGCCCATCAACGCAACGCCGGTCGCGGAGACGCAAGCGTACAGCAGCGGGAATGCCACGGGGATGAACAGAATCGCGAGCAACACGTCGCGGCCGCGCGTGTCGATCGCCATGGTGGACAACAGCGTGCCAACCCCCGCCACGCCGATCGTACCGACCAGCAGCGGCAGCAAGATCATGGGGGTCGTGGGCGGCAACTCGGCACCCGAAAGGAAGAACACGAAGAACAGCGGAACCGTGACCAACTCGACCATCAGAAGGAACAGCAAGTTGGACGTCGCCTTGGCAAGAAACACCACCGCGCGGTCGATCGGCGCGAGCAAAATCCCCTCGAGGCAACCCGACTCGGTCTCATGACTGAAACTGCGATTCAGCCCCAGGAGACTCGTGAACACGATGAGCGCCCACAGCAGACCGCCCGCGAACGATACGACCTGCAGCTTGTCCCCCACCTGGGCGAGCGCGGCGCCGTAAATGGTGAGCACGAGCAGCGAATAGACGATCATCGACGTGAGCATCTCGCGCGTACGGAGCTCCTGCCGAACGTCTTTGGCAAGTAGGGCCCTGTACTGCGCGAGCGCAGAGGGGTGCAGATGTTCGACCCCATCGACGCCGGATTTCCCGCGATGCATCCCAGCCATTTACGCCACCCCCATTCCAACGGTAGCCAAATACAGGTCACGGAAGGCCACACGATCGATCTTGGCCGTCTCGGCACACACCACCGCGCGTCCACGCGCCATGATGAGCGCGTGGGTACACAGGTCAAAGCCCTTTTCGAGGTCGTGGCTGACCATCACGAACGTGCGCCCATCGCGAACGCGGGCGATCAGGCGATCGAAGAGCTCCGCGGCATGCGGATCGAGGCCCGAATACGGCTCGTCGAGCAACACGAGCTCGGGGTCGTTGATGAGGGCGCGGGCAATGGAGAGGCGCTGCTGCATGCCGCGCGAGAAGGTGCGGGCACAATCGTTCGCGCGATGGTCGAGCTCGACCAGGCGCAGCAGCTCATCGATGCGAGCGCTCGCCTCCGACCCCTCCAACCCGTACAGGCTCGCAAAGAACGCCAGGTTCTCACGTGCGGTCAAATCGCCGTAAAGCATGGACTTGTGCGAGATGAGGCCGATGCGGGAGCGCAAGACGTCGGGCTCTTCAAGGGCATCGACGCCGAGAATCCGCAGCTCACCGCCAGTTGGCCGCGCCAGAAGGGCAAGCTCGCGCAGAAGCGTGGTTTTTCCGGCGCCATTGGGGCCAAAGATGGAGAGGAACGCGCCCTGCGGCAGCTCCAGGTCGAGGCCGTCGAGCGCACGACGGCCGCCGAACTGCCTGACGAGGCCTCTGGCCCCAATGGCGAGCGGCGCTGCGGATTCGGGGGCAGAACTACTCATGCAGCTCACCCTCGGCACAAGATGCGGCCGCACGCTCGCGCTCGTCGGCCGCCAAAAGCGGCGTGGCGCGGCGGGGTGCGAACGCGAGCACGATGCCCAGCGTGGAGATCGCGCCACCCGCCCACGTGAACAAGATGAGCGGGTTCACCTTGACGTTGAGCGACAGACTGCCGTCCGGGTTCAGACCCTGGAACGCCACGAACAGGTCCTCGAGCGGGAACGTGATGACGGCTGCATCGAGCGTGGTCTGACTCGTGGCGGCCGCGACCTTCATGGAGGGCGACACGTGTCCGAGCGGGCGTCCGGTCTCGGCGTTCGCCACATCGAGCTCAACGCGCATGATCTCGTTGTTCTGATCGTCGGAATAGCGCTCGCTGTCCGTGAACGTGAGCTCATAGGCGCCCACGCGCACCGACTCGCCGGCCTCGCCCGCCAGGTTCACCGTGGCCTCGCGCACATACATCATGGAACCCACCAGGCCCACCACCACGATGGCAACGCCCAGGTGGCACAGGTAGCCACCGGCCTGCGCGGGCGAACGGCGGAACAGGTTGACCAGCGCGCGCGGCATGCCCTCGCCCTTGGCACGCATGCGGCCGCGCACACCGCGGCCCAACAGATACAGCGAGCTCGTGAACAGCAGGGCGGCGGACGCGAAGGCGAGCACCGTCAAACCGAAGTAGTACACCGCGGGGCCCTGCTCGGCAAGCCCCTCGCCCGCCGCACCGCCGGCCGCGATGATCTCGTGATACTCGGGGACCAGCACCAGCGCGAAGTACGCCATGAGCGCGATAAACACCGCCGCGCCGGCGATGGCGGGGACGCGCATGTGGCGGGCGAACTTGGCACGGTCGGTCTTGCGCCAGCCCAGCATGGGGCACACGGCCATGAGCAAAACCACGAACACGGCCACGGGACGGGCCACGGCATTGTACGCACCGGCAGCGACCACCGCGCCGCCCAGCGGCATCCAACTCGGCAGGGCGCTCGACACCGTGAGGTAGGCCACGAGCACGCCGGCCATGAGCATCACGATATTGGTCAGGTAGTACGACCCGTTCTTGGAGATCATCGACTCGATCTCACCGTCGTCCTCGCCGAACTCGGAATGGCGGTACGCGACGCCGATCAGGAACGCCAGGCCACTCACCACCATGATGGCGAGGAAGAAATAGGTGGACACCGGGTCCTCGGCGAACGCGTGCACGCTCTGCACCAGGCCGGAACGCGTGATAAAGGTGCCGAGCACCACGAAGATGAAGGTGATCGTGGCCGACAGCATACTCCAACGCTTGAAGATGCCGCGCTTGCGGTACATCGTGAAGCTATGGATCATGGCGACGCACGTGAGCCAGCTCATGAGGCTGGCGTTCTCCACGGCGTCCCACGCCCAGAAGCCGCCCCACCCGAGCACGACGTAAGCCCACACCGCACCCAGGCCCATGCCGATGGACAGGAAGATGAAACCGAACACCGCCATGCGGTCGCACAGCTCGACCCAGCGCGCGGACAGGTCGCCGGTGATGAGTGCGGCCATGGCGTAGGCGAACGGGATGGTCATCGCGGCGTAGCCGATAAAGGTCGCCGGCGGATGCAGGATCATTGCCCAATGCATGAGCAGCGGGTTCATGCCGCCAATCTTGGACACCAGCGTGCCGTCGGCGTTGAGGTACTCCGCGGCCGTAGCCATAAACGGATTGTTGGACGCCGAAAAGACGAGCGTGGCGGTGAACAGCGCGACCACGATCTCGGTCACGCCGAGGGCCGCGCACGTGAGCTCCTCGCTCGCACGGCGGCGACGGTACGCCTGGGCCGCGGCGAATGCGGAGATGAGCCACGTCCACAGCAAAAGCGAGCCCTGGCGGCCGGCCCACACGGCACTCACGCGGTAGAGCGGCTGCAGGGGGCTATCGGTCGCGGGATAGTTCGAGACCACGTAGGCCAGGGTGTAATCCTCGGTCAGCATGCCCATGAGCACAATGCCCACGCAGGCGGTGAGCAGTGCGAAGGAGGCGTACACGAACGTGTATCCGGTGCGTGCCAGACGCGAGCTCGGACGCTTCGAACCCGCGATGAGCATCAACGCCGAAACGACGGAAAACACGAGCGCCAGGCTCTGCAGGGTATTGCCAAGAGTTGAGGTCATGGGAAACCTTTCTGGTGCGAAGGGGCGCCCGCGCGCATCGCCGACGATGCAAGGCGGACGCCCAGCCGACGCACCGAGGCCCCGGACGCGCATTCACATCCGGGGCCCCGGCAACGCCGTGAACTACTTTGAGATGGAGGAGTCGATGGCGGGCTGCTCCGTTGCGACGAAGATGCCATCGGAATCGAGGTGACCCGAGAGCACGACGGCGACGCCGCCGGCGATCTGCTCGTCGAGGCCCCCGCCGTACACCACCTTCAACGTGGCGCCCTGGGACTCGATGACAAAGCGGTAATCCGCACCGGCATCGTTGACCTCGCCCTGGATGTAGCCGCACACCTTGGTGTCCTCGAACATCATGGTGTCGGCCTGGTCGATGAGGCCCTTGACGGTGAGGGAGCCCTCGGCGCTCTCGTACTTGGACGGGCACTTGGTGACCATCTCGGTGCACTTGAGCATGGGCGGGTTCTCGACCGTGCCGGTGCAGATGGCGACGACGCCCGAACCGAAGGTCGCGGGCAGCGCGCCCTCGTAGACGACTCGGACCGACTCGCTCCCGTCGCCCTCCTCGGGGGTGATGTCAAAACGGACCGCGGTGCCGTCCGTCTCGATCGAGCCGTCGACAACCGAACCGGTGACCTGGACCTTCTTGCCGGCGTAATCGCCGGTGAGCAGGTCGCCCACCGTGAGCGACGAGGCCGCCCCGCCGGAGCCGGCGATGGCGACGATCACGAGCATGGCGATGGCGACGATACCGCCGGTCACCACCAGACGGCGCTTGGCCTTCTTGTTCATGAGACTCCTCGGAAACCGAAAACGTTTGTGCGCCGCGGAGCGCACGTGCAAGCGATAAGTATACAATGTGCGCTGTCGCTCAGGACACCCTGTCGACCCTATTTCCGCAGCGTCCGCATGACATTCAACGGGAGACGACCATGCTTTTGGCCATCGATATGGGCAACACCCAAACCGCACTCGGCCTCTTTGACGGCGACGAGCTCGTACACGCATGGCGCATGCCCACGGACCGCACGCTCACCAAAGACGAACTGCACGTACGCCTGCTCGGCTATTTCCACAAGGACGGCCTGGACCTGGCCTGCGTTCATGCCATCGCGTTTGCCGGCGTGGTGCCGCAGCTCATGCGCGAATGGGAGGGCGTGGCCCGAGAGATGGGCGCGCGCCTGATGGTTGTGGGCCGTGAGACCGAAGCGGTAACCAGCATCGATGCCCCCAACCCGTCCGAGGTGGGAGCTGACCGCATCGCCAACGCCACGGCGGCGGCCGCGCTGTACGGCGCGCCGAGCATCGTGGTCGATTTTGGCACCGCCACCAACATCGACGTGGTCGACGAGCGCGGCGCCTACATCGGAGGGTGCATCGCGCCGGGAATCCGCATCTCGCTCGACGCTCTAACCGCGCGCGCCGCCCGATTGGCAAGCGTCCCGCTCGAAGCGCCCAAGGCCACGATCGGCCACACCACCGTGGAGGCCGTGCAAAGCGGCACCGTGGTGGGCGCCGCCGCGATGGCCGAGGGCCTAATCGCGCGCATCAAGCGCGAACTCGATTGCGAAGATGCGACCGTCATCGCCACCGGCGGCCTTGCGCGCGTGGTGGCCGAGGCCACCGACGCGTTCGACCACGTCGACCCCCAACTCACCATCAAGGGCATCTGCGAGATCTACCGCCGCCTGGCGTAAAGGGTCGAACGCTACAGCGTGCCGAGCTCGGCGACGACGTGGCCCACGCGGTCCTCGGGCTCCTTGACGTCGATGCCCTCGTAGCGGAAGAAGCGCGCAGGGTTGTGCATGAGGTCCTCGAGCGGCACCAGCACGAAGTCGCGCTCGCCCAGGCCGGGATGCGGCAAACGCAGCTTGTCGCCGCCATGCACCTCGTTATCCATCCAAATCAAATCGCAGTCGATGACGCGCGGGCCGTTGGCGCGCACGTTCTTGCCGCGGGCGCGGCCAAGCTTCTGCTCGATCTTAAGCAGCTCCTCCAACAGGATGAGCGGGGCAAGCTCGGTCTTGATCTCCACCACGGCGTTGGCGAATGGCGCCTGGCGCGTCTCGTAGGCGGGCTCGGACTCGTAGATGCGCGAGGAGGCGGAAACGCAAGTCATGGGGATTTGGGCGATGAGATCGCGTGCCGCACGGATGTTCTCCTCGCGCTCGCCCTTGTTGGAACCGAGGGCCACGTAGGCTCGACGGGGATGAGGACGGGCAATGGCCCAAAAACCGTTCAGGAACTGGTAGAAACCGGCGACATCGTGCACGCGCACGATGTTTGCGCCCTGCTCGATGGCGCCCAGGCACACGCCGAACGTGGCGATGTCGCGCTCCCTGGCGTTTGCCACGCCCGAGATGGCGCCCACCAGGCGCTTGCGCGATACGGCACACAGCGTGGGATAGCCCAGCGAGGCGATCTTGCCCAGCTCGCGTTGGATAACGATGTCCTCGTTGGCCTCCTTGCCAAAACCCGAGCCCGGATCCAGGCAGATGCGCTCGCGGGCCACGCCTGCGTGTATGAGTGCGCGGGCCTGGTCGGACAGGAAGCCCATGACGCGACGCATGATCGGGGCCGAATCGGGCAGGGTGAAGCGGCGGAGCTGCGCGGAGCGGCTGCCGTTGTATGCGGTGGCCCCGGAGCGCGCCATGACGGCCGCAAGATCGTCGCTGGAAGGTGCGTCTTCGACCGATGCGCTCACGGCATCCGCGCCGGTCGCATCGAACGCCACGGCGGCAGATGCGCCGGGGGCCGGCGCGGCCTGCTCGGCATCGGCTGCGGGAGCCGGCGCGTCGAACGGCAGCTGCGGCTGCAGGGGCTGCACCATGCCGGAGATGAGCTTTGCCTTGGCGGCGCGCTTGGACTTGCCGGTGGCGCCCAGCGCGCGAGCGGCCTCCTCGGCCTCGCGAGCCTTCTGCGCCATGAATGCGGCGGCGGAGGTGTCGAGCTGGACCTCGGTGTGCGTGCGGGGACGCTCGACGTCGGCAACCTCGCCGGCATGCATGACCACCAGGCCGCAGTCGCTCTCCTTGACGAAATCGACCATGCGCGGGTCGGTGAAGCCCGTCACGTCGTTGACGATGGAGGCTCCCACGCGGACGGCCGCCTTGGCGACTTCCACATGGCGGGTATCGATAGACACAACGGCGCCGGCCTTGGCGAGCGCCTGCACGACCGGCAGCACGCGGCGCGCCTCGGTGTCGGGATCGACCGGGGTGAAACTGGGACGGGTCGACTCGCCGCCGACGTCGATGATATCGGCGCCATCGTCGAGCATCTTGAGGCCGTGCGCGATCGCGGCGTCGGTATCGAGGTGCTCGCCACCGTCGCTAAAGGAATCGGGCGTGACGTTGAGGACGCCCATGATGCGCGGGCGGTCGAACTTAAGCTCGTATTTTCCGCAGCGCCAAACTTTGGAATCGCGTGCCATGAGGATCCTTTCGAAACAGACAAACTCGTTCTATTGTATCCAGCCCGCCCGTCTTCGATGCGCGAAAGTCGCGACGGGCGGTGGCCCGGTGCGGATGCGGCTGCAGTCGGCGGCACACACCAACCCGCGAGGACCGCGGCCTAGAACTCGAACGCCCGCGCGATATCGCAGGAGATGAGCAGGTCGGCGCGCTCGTCCTGGGGCGTGGGGTCGCGATTCACGATGACCAGGGAAGCACCCTGGAAGAAGCGCGTGAGCCCCGCCGCGGGATAGACCACGAGCGACGTACCCCCGACGATGAGGGCGTCGGCCTGCGAGATCGCGCGCACGGCCCCGTCGACTACCTCCTCATCGAGGGGCTCCTCGTAAAGCACTACATCGGGCTTGATGGCGGCCCCGCACGCCGGGCACACCGGAACGCCGTCGTCGCCATCGTGCTCGCGCGCCATGATCCACGCGGCGTCGTACACGGCCCCGCACGAATGGCAGATGTTGCGGTGAACCGAGCCGTGCAGCTCGTAAACCGCGCGCGAGCCGGCGGCCTGGTGAAGGCCGTCGATGTTTTGCGTCACGATGGCGGAAAGCACTCCCGCCCGCTCGAGCTCGGCGAGCTTGAGATGGCACGCGTTCGGCCGCGCATCGAGCGCAATCATCTTCTCGCGGTAGAAATCGTAGAACTCGGGGCGGTGCGCCTCGTAGAAGCCATGCGAGAGCATCGTCTCGGGCGGATAGGCGAAACGTTGGCTATACAGGCCGTCCTGACTGCGGAAATCAGGTATGCCGCTCGCCGTGGACACGCCGGCTCCGCCGAAGAACACGACTTTGGCGTGCGTTTCGAACAGGTCCGCGAGGGCACGCTGGGCGAGGGCGGGATCGGTGATGGCTCGGGACATGGGCATCCTTTCTCGAGAGCGGCGGCCACAAGGGGCCGCATGCGCGGCATGGCGACGCGGACGACGGGGTCCCGCCCATCCGCCCCACGGCCGTTAAGGCCCCATCTATCTAGTATAGTTAGCCATGCGATACCCTAAGGGGGCCATTTTGCCCGGCACCCGAACGGAGCCCACCGGCCCGCCGATGTCCGAACGCCGGCATACAGCCCGTCGACATATCCCGCATCGACCCTCTCCAAAGGAGACCATCATGACCGACACCACTTCCCGCACGCTCAAGCTCGCCTCGTGGAACGTCAACGGCCTGCGCGCCGTGCTCAAGAAGGACCCGAGCTTCACCGACATCGTGGCCGAGCTCGACGCCGACGTCCTCGGCCTGCAGGAGACCAAGTTGCAGGAGGGCCAGGTCGAACTCGACCTTCCCGGCTATCACCAGGTGTGGAGCTACGCCGAGCGCAAGGGCTACTCCGGCACCGCCGTGTTCACGCGCGAGGAGCCCCTCTCCGTGCGCCACGCCGACGCCGTGCTCGCAGCCGGGCGCGCCGCGGGCCTCTCCGACGACGAACTCGAACTGGTCGCCGTGGCCGCCACCGAGGGTCGCGTGTGCGCTCTGGAGTTCGACGCCTTTTGGTTCGTGGACGTGTACACTCCCAACGCGCAGGGCGAGCTCGCCCGCCTAAGCACGCGCATGGCCTGGGACGACGCCTATCGCGCGTTCCTGCGCTCACTCGAGGACGAGACGGGCAAGCCGGTTGTGACCTGCGGTGATTTCAATGTGGCCCACAACGAGATCGACCTCAAGAACCCCAAGTCCAACCGCGGCAACGCGGGTTTCTCCGACGAGGAACGCGCCAAGTTCGGCGAGCTGCTCGGTGCCGGCTACACCGACACGTTCCGCGCCGCCAACCCCGACCTAGAGGGCGCCTACAGCTGGTGGAGCTACCGTTTCAACGCGCGCAAGAACAACGCCGGCTGGCGCATCGACTACTTCCTGGTAAGCGACTCGATCGCCGACCGCGTAAGGGCCACGGGCATCCGCAGCGACATCTTTGGCTCTGACCACTGCCCCGTCACCCTCGAGATCGAGCTGTAGGGCCGCCGCGCAGACGCTACAGCCCGTACTTGCGCACGACTCGACCGATGCGTCGCGTCCACGGACCGTACAAAACCGCGAGGAACAGGGCGGTCGCCACGCCGTGCATCGCGTCGAAGGGCAGGGAGGCGGCCACGTAGGCCAGCGCACCGGCCCATGTGAGCGGACGCACGAATCCCAGCACGCCATACGCATTGATGATCACGCCGTATAGGGCGCCGGATGCCAGGCCCATGAGCACGAGCGCCCATACGCGCGGGCGGCCGGCCGCGCGATCCTCGAATACGCCGGACCGAGCCAGCATGCCGCCCACGTATCCCACCACGCCCCAGGCATACATCTGCCATGGGCTCCACAGCCCCTGGCCAAAAAAGAAATTGCTGGTAAGCGCAGCAAGCGCACCGACCATGAAGCCGTTGCGCGGGCCCAACGTCGCGCCGGCGATGATAGCGATCGCGGAAAGCGGCTTGAAGTCCGGAATGGGCGCAAACAGGATGCGCCCCGCCGCCGCGCACGCGGCGAGCACCAACGTGGGCATGATCTGGCGCAGCGCAGGCCGGCTCCGCTCGTACCCCAAAAAGAACAGGACGAGCACCAGCGTCACGACGACCATCATGAGCAGTGCGGCGTTTGCCGCCCCCGTCAGCAATGCCGCGCCCATGACCAGGGGAACCGCAGCCAGCAGCGCAATTTCGAGAATGTGTCCGCACGTGCCGCTCAAACGCATCTCATCCCCCACCATCATGGCCGGTAGAACAGGTTGTTGCGGAAGAACTCGCCCACGGGTTCCGTGCAGGCAAGCTCGCCGTCGAACATAAGGGACACGCGGTCGGCAATGCGGCGCACGAACGCCAGGTCGTGCGTGGATACGACGACCGTAACACCGTCGCGGCGAGCAGCCTCAATCATGCCGGCCACATGCTCGCGGGCGGCGCGGTCGAGACCCTTGGTCGGTTCGTCGAGCAACAGAAGCCGTGGATGAACGAGTAGCAACTTACCCAAGGCGAGCATCTGGCGTTGACCGCCGGACAGGTCGTATGGATGCAGGCCGGCGCGGTCGGCAAGACCGAGCTCTCCCATCATGGTCTGAACCTCATCTGCGCCATATCCACCGATATGAGCCCATTCCATGAGCTCCTCGTCCACACGCTCCTCGGCAAAAAGGGCCTTGGGATCCTGGGGAAGCATCGCCTTGGCCGAAATCGCGGAGCGCACCTCGCCCCGCTGCGCACGGCGCGTGCCCGCGATAAGGGCGAGCAGCGTCGATTTGCCACAGCCGTTACCGCCAACCAGGGCATGCACCTCGCCCTTACGCACCTCAAGATCCAAACCGCGTAACACCCAGTCGTCATCGCGGCCGTACCGGAACCAAGCGTCGCGCGCGGACACGGCGATGTTCCCAGACATAGCGGGGACCGCCGCGGAACCCTCGGCCGCAGCGCGGGAGACGGACACCGCGGCCGCGACTTCGGTGGCCTCGCACTTGAAGCGCCCCAGGTCCTCAATCGGCCTCACGGCGCCATCCACCAGTTCGAATGCGCAGGTCGCATAATCAGCCATCAGCTCGGGCTCGTGCGTCGCCACAACCACGGTACATCCCAGCTCCCGGTTCACGCGGAATAGGGCATGCAGGAAATTGCGCGCCGCGATGGGGTCGAGCTGCGCCGTCGGCTCGTCGAGCAGCAGCACGCGCGGCTGCATGACGAGCGTCGAGGCAAGCGCCAACAACTGCTTGCGACCACCCGAAAGCGCATCCGTATCGCTGTGGAACCACGGCCCCATGCCAAAGAAGTAGCTCGCCTCGGCAACACGACGGCGCATCTCGCCCTGGGGCGTACCGAGGTTTTCCAAGCCGAATGCCATCTCGTGCCACACGCTGTCGCACACGATCTGGTTATCGGGGTCTTGGAACACATAGCCGACCTCACATGCCTCGGCCCCATCCAAGTCATCCACGGGCCTGCCGAACACGCACACCTGGCCGCCACGGTCCCCCGCAGGGGCAATCTGCGGCTTGGCCAGCGAGAGCAACGTCGACTTGCCCGAACCGGTGCCTCCCACCAGCAGCGCGAACGCACCGGCGGGAACGGCCATGGACACGCCGCTCAGCACGTCGCCATGGGAGCCCGGATAGCGAAACGTCACGTCATCGTACGCGAGCGCGATACCTTCACCGCTCATGCGAACACGCTCCTCTCATACACATGCAGCGCCGCGGGAACGAACATCCAGGCGGCGTAGGGAATGTAGCTCAGCCAAGGACCCAAGGGCGAGAGCCGGGGATAAAACGCAAAGGACGAGGACCGCCACGCCACCGCGATGCAGAGGGCGCCGAAGGCTGCGACGAGCATCAGGCCGAACATGTCGCGCGAAGTGAAGCGATAGCGAACGTACGTGGTCCGGCGCTCCGCGGCGCCCCAGCCCCGCGCGCGCATGGCGTCGGCGGTTTCCAGGGAGTCTTCCATGGCCCAGCCCATAAGCACCGAGCTCTGCCGCATGCGGCGCCGCACAAGGCCGCAACGCTCGCCGGCACGCCGGCGGCCATTCTCATCGGCGCAGCTCAGAGCCACATCCTGCACATCGGCAATCACACGCCCCTGTCGCACGAAGCGCGGGATGAGGCGCATCGTCATCGAGATCATGAGCGATACGACCGGCGCCGCGTTGCCGAACAGGGAGAGCACCTTGTCCTGCGGCAAGATATCGCGGGCGGCCTGGAACCACAGGACGCTCGCCATGAACATCACCGCCATGACAACGCCGTACAGGAGGCTCTCGGCATACACCGGCATGCCGAACGGCGAAAACAGCAACGTGTTCCCCCGCTGAGCGAACAGAGGGTTCACGCAAGCCAGCAACGCGATGAGCGGAAGCTGCCAACGCAAGGCGAGCAGCGTGGGACGAACACCGCGGGCAACGGCGCCGTACGCGAGCGCCCCCGCGAGGGACAGCGACACCAGCACCGGATGCGGGGCGAACATGGTGAGGCCGAGCGTGCACGCGAGAAACACCGCCGGCACCGCGGGGTGCATGGTTCCAAATGCCGTATGCCTGGGCGCCTCCGCCATCCGCTCCCCCTCTTTCCGCAAATCGCCCCTTTAAGAAACAACCGGGCCCGCCAGGACCCGGCTGCACGAGCGGCGGACGAGCCGCCGCTCACATTGAACATGTTCGCTACATCGCGAAGTCGCCGCCCACGAGCGTGCTCACAGACTGCTCGTAGTACACGGCGGAAATGGTCTCGGCGAACTCGCCGGCAACGGAGATGGTCTTGATCTTGCCACCCTCCTCGACGGGGATAGCGTCGGTGACCACGCACTCGACGATCGGGGCGTCGTTCAAGCGCTGGATGGCCTCGCCGGAGAAGATGCCGTGGGTGGCGCACACGTAGATGTCGCCGGCACCGAGGGCCTTGAGCTCGCGCACGTTGGCGCACAGGGTGCCCGCGGTGTCGATCATGTCGTCGTTGATGATGCAGGTCTTGCCCTTGATGTCACCGATGATGCCCATGACCTCGGCGGCGTTGTGACGCGGACGGCCCTTGTGGGCGATGGCCAGGGAGCAGCCGAGCATGTCGGACAGCTTCTTGGCGGCCTTGGCGCGACCCACGTCGGGGGAGACGACGACGAGGTTGTCGGTGTCGAAGCCCATGGCGTCGTAGTAGTCGGCGAAGAGCGGCAGGGCGGAGAGGTGGTTCACCGGGATGTCGAAGAAGCCCTGGATCTGGCCCTGGTGCAGGTCGAGCGTGATGATGCGGTCCACACCGGCGCACTCGAGCAGGTTGGCGACGAGGCGGGCGGTGATGGGCTCACGCGGGCCGGCCTTGCGGTCCTGACGGGCGTAGCCGTAGTGGGTGATGACGGCGGTGATGGAGCGGGCGGAAGCGCGCTTGGCGGCATCCGTGGCGATGAGAAGCTCCATGAGCATGTCGTTGACGTTCTCGCCGGCAACGGACTGGATCAGGAAGACGTCGGCGCCGCGGACGGTCTCGTCATAGCGAGCGTAGATCTCGCCGTTGGCGAACTGCTTGAGCGTAAGGCCGGAGAGCTCCACGCCGAGCTGGTTGGCGATCTTCTGGGCGAGCGGACGGTTGGAGGAACCGGAGTACACTCGCAGGATCTTGCTCATATCCACGGTCTTTTTGGGATCGGTTGTCGGCATGACTTCTCCTTTATACGCCACAACTTCCTTACACGTTCTATATATTAGCCACTTTGTCAGCTAATTGACCACCGATAACGCACCCAACGAAACTTCATCGGCGAGCGCACCCCCCGGTGTGTAATTGGGGACGGGTGCAAATTACACATCGGGGACCTCGGCATGGAAAAGCCGGCCGCCCAACATCGGACGGCCGGCAGGCCCATCGGCAGGATGTGTAATTTGCACCCGTCCCCAATTACACATCCGAAAGAGTTACAGGCGGGCGCGACGCAGCTCGGTGTAGCCCTCGACGATACGCTGGTCGGAACGCTCCACGGCCAGGGCGCCGTCCGGCACGTCGCGGGTGATGCAGCTGCTCGCGCCGGTCACCACGTCCGCGCCGATGTTCACGGGAGCGACCATCATGGTGTCGGAGCCGATGAACGTGCGATCGCCGATGGTAGTGGCGTGCTTGTTCTTGCCGTCGTAGTTGCAGGTGATGGAACCAGCGCCGACGTTCACGCCGGCGCCCATCGTGGTGTCGCCGATATAGGAGAGATGCGGGACCTTGGAGCCCTCGCCAATCGTGGACTTCTTGATCTCGACATGCGTACCCACGTGCGCGCCGTCCAAAAGGTGCGTACCCGGGCGCAGGTAGGCGCGCGGACCGCAGGTCACACCGTTCTCGATCACGACGTCGATGGCGACCGTCTCGTCGAGCGAGCAATCGTTGCCCGCCACGACGTTCGTGAGGCGGCTGTTCGGGCCGAGCTGGCAACCCTCGCCGATGCGGCAAGCGCCGATAAGGTGGGTCTGCGGCCACACGATGGTGTCGCGACCGATCTGCGCATCGGGGCCGATCCAGGCTTGAGCGGGATCGATGAAGGTGACGCCCTCGGTCATGAAGCGCTCGTTGATGCGATCACGGGCGATGGCGGTGAGCTCGGCGAGCTGCACGCGGCTGTTCACGCCCAGGCCGTCGCGGTAGTCCTCGCAGTGGGAGATGGTCACGGCATGGCCGTGGGCCTTCAGGATCTCCACCATGTCGGGCAGGTAGTACTCGGCCTGCGCGTTGTCGTTGCCGACCTCGCCGATGTGGGCGGCAAGGAGCGCTCCGTCGAAGGCGTAGCAGCCGGCGTTGCACTCGAGGAGCTCGGCGTCCTGCTCGGGCGTGCAGTCCTTCTGCTCGATGATGCGGTTGACGGTCCCGTCCTCGGCCAGCTCGATGCGGCCGTAGCCAAAGGGCACGGGCGGGGTGAAGGTGAGCACGGCACCGGCGTTCGAACCGTTGGCGACGGTGTTGGCGAAGGCGGCGATGGTATCGGCCTGGATGAGCGGGAGGTCGCCGTTCAAGACCACCACGGGGCCGGCGTCGATGCCGGTCGCGTCAAGCGCGGTGCGGACGGCATGCGCGGTGCCCAGACGCTCGACCTGCTCGACGCACTCGATGGCGTCGGCGGCAGGCGTGCCCTCGTAGGCAGCGGAGATCAGCGCGCGCACCTCGTCGGAGTGGCTGCCCACCACCACGACCACGCGGGTACATCCAGCGGCCAGTGCCGCATCGATGACCCAGCAGGCCATGGGCTTGCCGAGGATCTGGTGGGACACCTTGGCATGATTCGACTTCATGCGCGTGCCCTCGCCTGCGGCCATTACAATCGCGGTGACATCCATGGGGACTCCTTGATGTTCGGTATCAAATCAGACGTCGGACGACGACGCCCATGAATTGATAGTACCGCACAGCAAGAAGGCAAACCGCCCCCAAGTCGACACCCCCGCCGCCCTCCACATCCCGCGCGCCTCGATTTGACAGCTCATCCACCCACCGCCACCATACTCGACAGGTACATAACGAACGCAAGGAGCCCCATGGCCGCAGCACAGCCCAAGCCCATCCGCATGGTCGCCGGACTCGGCAACCCCGGCGAGGAATACGCCGCAACCCGTCACAACGCCGGCTTTTGCGCGATCGACGTCCTGGCCGAGAAGGCGGGCGTCAGCTATTGGAAGAACCAGGCGGGCGCCGAGGTCGCCGTCATCAACGTCAACGACGCCGAGGCCGAAGGCGGCAAGCGCGAGGTCGTCCTGGTCAAACCCCAGTCCTACATGAACACGAGCGGCGGCCCCATCTCCAAGCTCTGCGCGCAGTACAAGGTCAAACCCGAGGAGTTGCTCGTCATCCACGACGAGCTCGATATCCCCGCGGGCGACGTGCGCGTGAAGGTGGGCGGCGGGCACGCCGGCCACAACGGCTTGCGCTCCATCATCGACAAGCTCGGCAGCCGCGACTTCTCCCGCATCCGCGCCGGCATCGGCAACCCCCCGGGCCGCATGCCCGTGGCCGACTTCGTCTTGAAGCAGCTGCGCTCCCGCGAGGCCGAGGACTTCGAGGTCATGACGCATCAGGCCGCCGAAGCCGCGGCACTCGCCGTGACCCGCGGCGTCGTGTTCGCGCGCGACCATGTCAACGGCGGCGCGAACGTCAACGGCAAACACTGACGACCCGGCGCCGGCCTCAATTTAGGGACAGTCTCCAAATTGAGGTCGGCGCCCTTCTTTTCACCGCCCCTTCGCCCACCGAAAAACGTTTTACCGCTTGCCCGAAAGACGCGTGGGCAAGGCTTGCGTGCAAGGCCGCGGGGTATACTTGACAACGTATGCGCATATTCGCCTTATGCGCATGCACAAGAGGTTGCAATCGGGGCATTTCGCTTGCGCGACCTGCGCATACGATGCTCCGGCCAATCAGAGAGGGGTTCTATGTTTGAAATCCTGAAGAAGACGCAGTTCTCGGAGAAGGTCTTCGAGTTCCGCGTCCACGCCCCGAGGATGGCCAAGAAGGCTCACGCCGGCCAGTTCCTCATGGTGCGCATCGACGAGACGGGCGAGCGCGTGCCGTTCACCTTCGCCAACTGGAACGCGGAGGAGGGCTGGATCGAGTTCATCTTCATGGTGGTGGGCAAGACCACGCAGTGCCTCTCCGAGCTCAACGAGGGCGACTTCATCCGCGACATCACCGGCCCGCTGGGCCAGCCCACCGAGGTCGAGGGCGACTCCGTGGCCGTCATCGGCGGCGGCGTGGGCCTCGCCATCGCCTACCCCGTGGCGCGCATGCTCTGCGAGCAGGGCAAGAACGTCTACGTGATCATGGGCGCCCGCACCAAGGACCTCCTCATCCTGCATGAGCAGTTCGACGCGCTGCCGCTCGCCGGCCTGTTCGTCACCACCGACGACGGCTCCATGGGCGAGAAGGGCGTTGTGACCCTGCCGCTCGCGCGCCTGTGCGAGACCGACTCCATCGACCACGCCTTCTGCGTTGGCCCCGTGCCGATGATGAAGTTCTCCTCCCTCACCTGCCACGAGCACAACATCCCAATCATCGCCAGCCTCAACCCCATCATGGTCGACGGCACCGGCATGTGCGGTTGCTGCCGCGTCGAGGTGGGCGGCGAGACCAAGTTCGCCTGCGTCGACGGCCCCGATTTCGACGCCAGTGCCGTCGACTGGGACGACCTGGCCGCACGCCAGGCCAGCTACCGCGGCGAAGAGGCCGTTTCCACCAAGCGTCATGAGGAGGCCTGCGCATGCCAGAAGTAAAGAAGTATCGCCCGAACATCGGCGCTCCCCGCACCGCTCCGAACGAGGAGCCGGCCGCTGAGCGCGCGTGCGATTTCCGCCCGGTCGACACGGGCTTCACCAAGGAAGACGCCATCGCCGAGGCCAACCGCTGCCTCGACTGCAAGAAGCCCCTGTGCATGCAGGGCTGCCCCGTCGGCGTGAACATCCCCGGCTTCATCTCCAAGATCCGCGATGAGGACTGGGCCGGCGCGCTCGAGACCATCAAGGGCGACAACCTGCTGCCCTCCGTCTGCGGCCGCGTGTGCCCGCAGGAGAACCAGTGCGAGGGCAAGTGCATCCTCGGCCGCAAGGGCGAGGCCGTGGCCATCGGCCAGCTCGAGCGCATGGTGGGCGACATGGCCGACGAGGTCGGCCGCGCCCCGCAGTGCAAGCCCAAGAACGGTAAGAAGGTCGCCATCGTGGGCTCCGGCCCCTCCGGCATCGCCTGCGCCGGCGAGCTCGCCCGTGAGGGCTTCGACGTCACCGTGTTCGAGGCCTTCTTCACCGGCGGCGGCGTGCTCACCTACGGCATCCCCGAGTTCCGTCTGCCCAAAAAGATCGTCAAGCGCGAGATCGACGGCCTGGAGCAGCTCGGCGTCAAGTTCGAGTACAACTCCGTCGCCGGGCGTCTGTTCGACGCCGACGAGCTCTTCAACGAGGAGGGCTTTGACGCCCTGTATCTCGCCGTGGGCGCCGGTCTCCCCCGCTTCCTCAAGGTCCCGGGCGAGAACCTGCCCGGCGTGTACTGCGCCAACGAGTACCTCACCCGCACCAACCTCATGCACGCGTACGACTTCCCCGTCTACGACACCCCGATCCGCCAGGGCAAGAACGTCGTGGTGTTCGGCGGCGGCAATGTTGCCATGGACGCCGCCCGCACCGCCCTGCGCCTGGGCGCCGATAGCGTGACGCTGGCCTACCGCCGCACCGAGGCCGAGATGCCCGCGCGCCTGGCCGAGGTCCATCACGCCAAGGAGGAGGGCGTGAAGATCCTCGAGCTCGTCAACCCGCTCGAGTTCATCAAGGGCGAGGACGGCTTTGTGTCCGCGGTCAAGCTGGAGCGCATGGAGCTCGGTGAGCCCGACGCCTCCGGCCGTCGCCGTCCCGTTCCCGTGGCCGACTCCGCCTTTGAGATCCCCTGCGACGTGGCCATCACCGCCATCGGCACCATGGCGAATCCCTTCGCCAAGCTCTGCGCCGACGTCGAGCTCAACCGCTGGGGCCTCATCGAGGCCGACGAGGACGGCCGCACCTCCAATCCCAAGGTGTGGGCCGGCGGTGACATCGTGACCGGTGCCGCCACCGTCATCCTGGCCATGGGCGCCGGCAAGAAGGCCGCCGCCTCCATCAAGAAGGAGCTGCTGGGCGAGTAAGTCGCCGCGAAGCGCCCCGCGCACCACGCGCGAACCCCGGGACCCGTCGACCCGCATGGTCGGCGGGTCCTTTGCGTGCGCCGCCTCACCTCAATTTAGGGACAGTCCCTAAATTGAGGTGCGACCGGCCATCGCTCAAGGCCCCCTCAACAACTTTGCCTATGTTTTTCCTCCATTTGAGCGTCCGAAACGGAAGAAAACCATAGGTAGATTCGATTCGACCATAGGCAATCAGCTGCAAGTAGAGCCAACTGAAAACCAAGCAGCGGTAAAACATGGGCGATAACCCAGCAGCCGTAAAACACGACCGAAAACCCCACAGCCGCAGAAGCCCTCTGGTCGCCTTGGTTCGCATTCAGGCCGAAACGGGTATCATATGCCAATATCCGTTTTTCCAAGCAAGCAAGGAGCGACCCGTGAGCGCCACCTCGAGCGAGACCGCGAACTCAGCGCCCAACCCCGATTACGACCTGCCGGGCAACGACCTCGACCCCAAGAACACCACCGCCGACCAGCGCAAAGCCATCCCGCTCATCGTGCGCGTGTACGGCGCCCTGTGCGCGCTCGACGGCGTCGTGGCGCTGCCGCTCATGGGAGCCTACTTCGGCATCATGGTCTACCGACTGGTGCTGGGCCAGGAATCCGTCCTCATCGGCTCCAGCCTCACCCTTACCGTCACCATGACGGCGATCGGCTCCGTCCTGGCATTCGTCGCCTCGGTTGCGCTCATCATCTTCGGCTGGACGCTCATGAAGAGCTACCGCCGCGACGCGGGCCGCTGGGCATACGCCCTTATCGTGATGACGGTCGCACAGATCCTGATCGACGTCATGCTCCAGGGCATCGGCGTGCACCTCATCCGCCCCATGATCCAGCTGGGCATCCTCACGGCGCTCTCCGCCACGATCGACCCCACGCTGCGCCAGGAGCGCGAACTGCAGCGCCACCTGCGCGATCTCGAGGACCGCGAGGCGGCCGCCGAGGGCATGCTGGGCCGAGACCTCACGGGCGAGGGTTATATCAAGCTCAACTTCTTCAACCTGTTCTGGGTCTTCATGGTCTGCTGCGTGCTGGGACTCATCATCGAGGTCATCTTCCACATGGTGTGGGTCGACCCGGGCGTGTACCAGGATCGAGCCGGCCTTCTGTTCGGCCCGTTCAGCCCCATCTACGGCTTTGGCGCTGTGCTGCTCACCGTTGCCCTCAACCGCTTTTATAAGCGCAGCTTTGTATTGATCTTCCTGGTCAGCGCTCTGATCGGTGGCGTGTTCGAGGCTGCTGTGGGCTGGTGGATGCAGACCTCGTTCGGCGCGATCGCCTGGGCGTACTCCTACGAACTGCTGCCCGGCATCCCCGACCCCATGGCGATCCTGTTCGCCGGGCGCACGTCCACCCCGTTCATGCTCATGTGGGGCACCCTCGGCCTGTTCTGGATCAAGGTCTGCCTACCGCGCCTGCTCAAGCTCATCAACCTGATCCCGTGGAAGATGCGCTACTCGCTGACCACCGTGGTCACCGCCCTCATGCTGGTGAACGGCGTCATGACGCTCCAGGCGCTCGACTGCTGGTTCTGCCGCGTGAGCGGCATTCAGCCCAGCTCCCCGGTCGAGGAGTTCTACGCCGAGCACTTCGATAACGATTACATGGCAAACCGCTTCCAGACGATGACGATCCACCCGGATACCTCGAGTCGCGTGGATTCCCCCAAGCCGGCGGCGTAAGCGGAGGTCGGGGCAAGCACGGGCTTCAAACTCGCGCCGCATGCCGCGCGGCGCCCCCCTCAGATGTGTTTTTGGTCGCAAAATGCCAGGCTGCAATAGCGAGGCATTTTGCGACCATTTTTTCGGACTTTTCCCATATGAACCGGTCGAGAAACGCCTCTCTACGATAGCGTGGCACTTCGCGACCATTTTTCCGGCTATCCCACGTGACAAATGGTCGAGATTTGCCACGCTCTTGCAACGTAGCGCTTCGCGACCATTTTTCCGGCCGTCCTATGGCCGTCCCATATGAGAAATGGTCGAGATTTGCCACGCTGCTACAGAGTGGCAAATCTCGACCAGAAACCAGGCCTACAAACCGTCGTGACCCGTTACTCGGAGAGTTCCCGCTCCACGACGCAGGTGTTCTTGATGGTTGCAACTAAATGCTGCAGACCGTCGATCACGCGCGGGCGAATGTCGCCGCCGATGAGGACGAGCATGATGTCGTCTCCCACCGCGAGCTCACCGGAATTGAGCCACACGCGCACGTAGCCAATGCCCGGTAGAGCGCGGGCCTCTTCCACGGCGGCATCCACCTTCGCCTCATCGTAGCTGAACACCATGCCGGTGACCTTATCGCCGGGCTGGACGCCATCGGTCTCGATGCCGCGGGCCTCCGCCTTGGGCGTCTCGCGAACGGTGCCGTTGTGCACCAGGTACATGCCGCATGCGCGGAAGCTCGGGTCGGCCTTCGCCTCGCGCAACCAAGCGTCGATGGAGGGCATATCTGCCATGGGCGGTCCTTTCCTTCTCGCGATGCCACGGCAGCGAACAGGCGCGCATGAGGCATCGCTTCAGCTGTAAACGGCACGTCGATCGACGGGGAAGCGCTCTCCCGCCGACCGACGCGAATGCGTCTCAATTTGTACCTGTCCCCAATTGAGACTTATTCGGCGGGAATCGTGTCGACCACGCGGCAGACCATGCCGGCACGGGTCGTGCGGGGAATGATGTCGCCCGCACACGTCACGAGCGTGAGCACCTTGTCGGCCTTCTCCACTTCGTCGGCCGCGTCCTTGGCACGCGCCTCAGCCTTGGCCAGAGAAGCCTGCAAGTACTGCGTGAAGGCCTTCTCGCCGTCGAAGTTCGCCTTGCGCGCATCCACGTAGTCGTCCTGGACGAGCATGGTGAACATGGGCTTCAGAACATATGTCGCCTCGGGCGTGATGTAGTAGACCTTGCCGATGGCATCGAAGGCATCCTGGTTCCTGGAGTCGTCGATGACCTTGAACATCGAGCCGTCGTTCATATGGTGCCCGTAAATCGTCGTCTGCTGATCGACCATACCGGGGGCGGTGTCGTCCATATCCATGAAGATCGTGCCGCCCACATTGTATTCGCCGCTCAGCAGATGGCGCAGGTACGTGTCGTTCGTCTCGCCTTGGGCAACCACGTAATTGACTTTGGTGTCGGGTATGTAAATCCACCCGACGACGTCCTCGTTGATCTTCTTGAGCGCATCGAAGTCGACCGTGGGGATGCCGTCATCGCCCGAGGAGTCCTTGATGGCGGCCTTGGACATGCCGTCGTAATACTCCTCCGCCTGCTTGTAGCCGATCTGCGCCTTGACGAAGAGGCCGGCCGAAAGCAGCAGGAGCGCCACGCCGACGATGATGAGCAGGTTGGACAGGATGCTACCGCGACGCTTCCCGCCATCGCGGCCTTGGCGCCCGGGGGCGGGATTCGCTCCGCGCGGGCCGGCCGAACGCCCCTGCGCGGAGCGCGCGGGGCGCTCGTAAGGCGAGGGGGAGACGGGGCGCACATGGCTCGGGGCCTGCACGTCCGCGCGCGGAGCGCCGGCATTCGCCGTCGGGGCGCCCTTGGGCTTGAAATGCTTTCCTCCCTCGTTCGCCATACGACCCTACGCCTCCGCCATCTCGCGCTTGAGCTGGGAGATGGCCTCACGGTACTCGGGCATGGTGGCGCCCAGAATCTGCGTGGCGTAGATGGCGGCGTTCTTCGCCCCGTTGATGGCGACGCACGCAACCGGAACGCCGGAGGGCATCTGGACCATGGAGAGCAGGGAGTCGAGGCCGCCCAGATCGCTCGTCTTCATGGGGACGCCGATAACCGGCAGCGGGGTGAAGGCGGCGACCACGCCGCCGAGATGCGCGGCCTTGCCCGCAGCGGCGACGATCACCTTGATACCGCGATCGGCAGCGGTCTCGGCCCACTCGTGGACCTGAGCCGGATTGCGGTGCGCGCTCGCGATGACGAGTTCGTAGGGAACGCCCAGGCGCTCGAGCTCGGCGGTGCAGCCTTCCATGACGGGAAGGTCGGACTTAGAGCCCATGATGATGCCGACGAGCGGGGTCTTTTCAGTTGCAGTGGTTTCCATGGTGCCTCCAAGGATTCGCGTTGGCAGTGGTTTCAGTATACCTACTAAAACAAAGGGGAGACTGATCCCGTCCCATTTACCACGCGATTGCGAAGGCTACTCCGCGAAGTTCCAACCCATAGCCCGCTGCGAGATGGGCCGAGGGTCCGACCCCAGCCGTACCCCAGAATCGAACCCTCTTCACGTGTCGGGGAACGCATCCCCCGTTCAAATTCTCCCCTGTCGCCTAACCGAGGTCCTGGAGCGCGACGACCTCCATGCCGTCCCCGCTCTGACGGGCCTCGAGCGCCGCCACAAAGGCGTTCGCCGCCGAGAGCGCCGTGAGGCAGGTCACGCCGCGGCGCACGGCCTCAGTGCGCAACAGGTACCCGTCGCCGCGAGAACCCGGGCCATAGGGGATGTTGATGATGAAGGCGATCTCCCCATCCGCGATGAGGTCGAGGATGGAGCGGGAGTCGTCAGCGGGAGCGGCGTTTTCCGCCGCCCCGATCTTACCCACGATCTCGCACGGAACATTTCCGCCGCGCAGCACACGCGCGGTGCCCTCGGTGGAGACGATCTCGTAGCCCAGGTAGCGCAAGATGCGGGCGAGGCTCAGGATGTGGCGCTTATCGCGGTCGCACACGGAGATGAACACGCGACCGTCCTTGGGAGTCGGCAGCTGGTAATCGATTGCCAGCTGCGTTTTTGCGTACGCCTCAGGATAGCTCTTGGCGATACCCATGACCTCGCCCGTCGACTTCATCTCGGGCCCCAGGATGACCTCGGCGCCGGGGAAGCGACCCCACGGCATCACGGCCTCCTTCATGCAGAAGTAATCGAGCTTGCGACGGTCATCCGGCAGGTCCAGGTCGCTCAGAGCGGCTCCGGCCATGATGCGGGCGGCACAGCGGGCCAGCGGCACGCCCGTCGCCTTGGAGATGAACGGCACGGTGCGGCTCGCGCGCGGGTTCGCCTCGATCACGTAGATGGCGTCGCCCTTAACCGCATACTGCACGTTCACCAGGCCCCGCACGCCGAGCGCCAGCGCGATGCGGCGCGTCGTCTCACGCAGCTTTTCCTGCAAGGACTCGGAGAAGGAGAACGGCGGGATGCACGTGGCCGAGTCGCCGGAATGGATGCCCGCTTCCTCGATGTGCTCCAAGATGCCCCCGATGTAAACGTCGCTCCCGTCGCACAGGGCGTCGACATCGCTCTCATACGCACCCTCGAGGAAGTGGTCCAGGTAGATGGGATGGTCGGGACTCACACGCGTGGCCTCGGCCATGTACTCGCGCAGGCGCTCCGCGTCGTAGGCGATCATCATGCCGCGGCCGCCGAGCACGTAGCTCGGGCGCACGAGCAGCGGGTAGCCGATCTGTGCCGCCACGGCCTCGGCTTCCTCGAACGAGGTCGCCATGCCCGCCGGCGGATACATGATACCCAGTCGGTCGAGGAGCGCCGAGAAACGCTCACGGTCCTCGGCAAAATCGATGGCGTCGGGCTGCGTGCCCATGATCTTCACGCCGCTCTCGGCCAGCGCGCGCGTGAGGTTGACCGGCGTCTGACCGCCCAGCGTGGTAATCACGCCCACGGGACGCTCGGCGTCCACGATGTCCATCACGTCCTCGTAGGTGACCGGCTCGAAATACAGGCGGTCGGAGGTGTCGTAGTCGGTGGACACGGTCTCGGGGTTGCAGTTGACCATGATGGTCTCGAATCCGCGCTCGGCCAGCTCGTAGCAGGCATGCACGCAGCAGTAGTCGAACTCGATGCCCTGGCCGATGCGGTTGGGGCCCGCGCCCAAGATCATGACCTTGGGCTTTTCACAGGAACGCACCTCGTCGGCTGCCACGCCGCGGCGCGCGGCGGGAGCCGGGCGCATGAGGTTCTCGTAGGTCTTGTAGTGGTACTCCGTGGCGCTCTCAAACTCGGCGGCGCACGTATCGACCGTCTTCATGCTCGGCACCACGCCCAGCCCCTTGCGATACGCGCGAACGAAGCGCTCGTCACTACCGGTCAGCAGCGCGATCTGGGCATCGCTCGTGCCGTACTGCTTGAGCAGGCGCATGGAGTCGGCATCGATGTCCTCCACGCGCAAGCCGCGCACCGCCTCCTGCACGGCGATCATGTCGCATAAGCGGGCGAGGAACCACGGATCGATGCGCGTGGCGTCGTGCAAGCGCTCCACACTCCAGCCGCGGCGCAGCGCCTCGGCGACATAGGCGATGCGGCCCTCGCTCGCACGGGACACAGCCGCCGCAAGGCCGCTCTCATCCAGGGATGTCAGCTCGCCCGCACCCTTCGCGTTCACGCCGAAGCCGCAGGCCCCGTCCTCGAGCGAGCGCATGGCCTTGCCGAACGACTCTTCGAACGTACGGCCGATCGCCATGACCTCGCCCACGGCCTTCATACGCGTGGTGAGCGTCGTGTCGGTGCCCTTGAACTTCTCAAAGGCGAAGCGGGGCACCTTGACCACGCAGTAGTCGATGGAGGGCTCGAAACACGCCGGCGTGGCGCGGGTGATGTCGTTGGTGATCTCATCGAGGGTGTAGCCCACGGCCAGGCGCGCGGCGGCCTTGGCGATGGGGAAGCCCGTGGCTTTGGAGGCGAGAGCAGAGGAGCGGCTGACGCGCGGATTCATCTCGATGACGATGAGGCGTCCGTTTTTGGGGTTGACCGCGAACTGCACGTTCGAGCCGCCCGTCTCGACGCCGATCTTCTCCAAAATCGCCAGGGAGGCTGCGCGCATGCGCTGGTACTCAAGATCGGACAGGGTCTGTGCGGGGGCGACGGTGATGGAGTCGCCGGTGTGCACGCCCATGGGGTCGAGGTTCTCGATGGAGCACACGATGATGCCGTTGCCGGCGCGGTCGCGCATGACCTCCATCTCGTATTCCTTCCAGCCCTCGATCGATTCCTCGACGAGCACCTCGCCCGCCGGGGACAGCTCGAGGCCCTGGGTCACGATCTGGATGAGCTCGGCCTCGTCGTGGGCGATGCCGCCACCCGCACCGCCCATGGTGAAGCTCGGGCGCAGCACACACGGATAACCCGTGCGCTCGACGATCGCCAGGGCGTCCTCGACGGAGTAGGCGTAACCGGAGCGCGCCACCTCGAGGCCGAGTTCGGCCATGGCCTCGTTGAAGAGCTTACGGTCCTCGCCGCGCTCGATCGCGGCAAGGTCGCAGCCGATCATCTCGACGCCGTAGCGCTCGAGCACGCCGGAGCGGGCGAGGTCGACGGCGGCGTTCAGGCCGGTCTGGCCGCCGAGCGTGGGCAGCAGCGCGTCGGGGCGCTCGCGCTCGATGACACGCTCGATGAACTCCGGCGTGATGGGCTCCACATAGGTGCGGTCGGCAAGGCCGGGGTCGGTCATGATGGTCGCAGGGTTCGAATTGACCAGGACCACCTCGTAGCCGTCCTCCTTGAGGACCTTGCAGGCCTGGGCACCGGAATAGTCGAACTCGCACGCCTGGCCGATGACGATCGGGCCGGACCCGATGACCAGGATGCGTTTGATGTCTTCGCGCTTGGGCATGCTAGTTCTCCTCCGTTGCAAAATTCCAGCCGGCGAGACGGTCGGCGGCGATGTCGATGCTCAGATAATCCGGCTCACCCGCCATGAGGCGCGCGAACGCGGTGAACAGGTAGTGCGCGTCGGTGGGGCCGGGCGAGGCCTCCGGGTGATACTGCACGCTGAAGCACGGGGCGTCGAGGAGCTGGATGCCCTCGGCGGTGCCGTCGTTGAGGTTCACATGCGTGAGGCGGATGCGGCCGAAGCGCTCGTTCTCCACCACCGGTGCGATGCCGCGCTCGACCCAGAAACGCAGGTCGCCATCGGCCGGATGCTCGGCAACGCCGCCGGACAGCTCGGGCACGAGGGCGCCCAGGCTTGGGAACACCAGGCCGAAGCCGTGGTTTTGCGCGGTGATCTCCACGCGACGCGTAAGGAGGTTCATGACCGGCTGATTGCCGCCACGATGACCGAACTTGAGCTTTTCGATCTGCGCGCCGGCGGCCAGGCTGATCATCTGGTGGCCCAGGCAGATGCCGAATACGGGCACACGGCCGATGAGCTGCTGCACCTGCGTGTACGTCTCGGGGACGGCGTCCGGGTCGCCGGGGCCGTTGGAGAGGAAGACGCCGTCGGGGTTCATCGCGAGCACCTCGGCAGCGGGAGTGTCCCACGGCACGACAGTGAGCTCGCACCCGGCGCGGACAAGGCCCTCGAGGATGCCGCGCTTTACGCCGCAGTCGTAGGCGACCACGCGATGCACGGCCGGGCTCGCCACGGATGCAGCGGCGAGTCCCTCCTCGGGCTCCGCGACCCCCTCACCCGCCGGAGAGGCCAGGGCGAAATCATGGGAAGCGGGCAGGTCTGCCGCGGTAAAGGGGTGGGACTCGGGACAGCTCACGGTCTTCACGAGGTTCTCCCCCACCAGCTGGGGCGCCTCGGCGAGGCGGGAGGCGAGCTCGTCCAGATCGAATTCCTCGGTCGAGACGATGCCCATCTGGGCGCCATTGTCGCGCAGATGCTGGACGAGGGCGCGGGTGTCGACGCCCTCGATGGCGACGATGCCGAGCTCCTGCAGATATGCGGGGACGCTCATTGCGCTACGCCAGTTGGAAGGCGTGGGGCACATGTCGCGCACGACCATGGCTCGCATCGCCGGGGCGTTCGCGGGACGCGAGCCATCGCCGGGGAAAGCGCTCTGCACATCGGCGAGGTCGATGCCATAGTTGCCGATCTGCGGATAGGTCATGGTCACGATCTGGCCGGCGTAGCTCGGGTCGGTCATGACCTCGAAGTAGCCCTCGAGCGAGGTGTTGAAGCAGACCTCGCCGGTCGCCGTGCCCGCAGCGCCGCAAGAGCGGCCGTAGAACACGGTGCCGTCGGCAAGCAGCAGCACTGCCGGGCTGGTATTTCCTTTTGAAGTGGATGCCATGATGCGCTGGGCAAGCGGGCTCGCGCAGGCGCGCGAAGATGCGGGCGCGCACGCGTCCGCAGGGCGGTTGAAACCCATCTCGTCTCCTTTTCGGTCTCTCGGTACCGGCTTAAAGGCCGTATGGTCTCGGGGTATTGTACGCGACTTTGCAGAGTTTCGCGTAGGAAATAATTTTTATTCGGAGATTGATTGCTAATCGACCATTTTATGCATTTGCCATTTCATACCCCTATGACCGCCGTCCCTTCGCCCGGGTCGCCCCACGGGATGAGGCGGCCTCGTCACCGGTCAGGCAGCCCACCCGATGTCCCGTAAAGGTCCCACGGTCATCGCAGCCATGCGATTGCCATGACCGCTGCCCGTGGTACAATGCAGCACGCGGGTCATTAGCTCAGCTGGCAGAGCAGGGGACTTTTAATCCCAAGGCCCAGGGTTCGAACCCCTGATGACCCACCCTTCAACATGAACGCGAGGAGCCCAGCGCTTCTCGCGTTTTTTGTTTGCCTCGCAAAGATTCAAACTCCGCTAGAGGTGCGCCGCACAAGGATTTGGACTCCGGCAGGGTGCGAGAGCTTGCAGAAACGCGCAATAGTTCCCCAGCGGGGCCCCATAAGGGCACAACACCGCAACGGAGGGAGGGCGGCGTAGCCGCCGGCCTCTATGTAGTTGAGGTTTTTCGTACTCGAATCGCGATTCATCGAGTAAGCGAGTTTTCAGCCTTTTTGTGACCTGCGCTTTTAACGCCACCCCATACACGTCTACTCGGCACAACCGGTTTTCAATACGAAAAACCTCAACTTCGTTACAGCCATCCAAATCGCCCGCAAGATGCGCCCAACCAAAAGCCCAACCATGGCCGGGCCTGCCGGGCAACGCGCCCGATGCGCATCTCGCATGACCGAGCCCCAAGCATAAAAAAGCCGCCGACTCTCGCCGGCGGCCAAAACCCTATTCCCAGGTCCACTGCCCGTTCACGAAGATCGGGACTTCCTCGCCATCCACGGTGACACCGGTGATGTCCAAGTCGTCCGCACCAATCATGAAATCCACGTGCGCGGCGCTCTTGTTCAGACCCCGGCGACGAAGCTCCTCGGCGGTGAGCTCGCAACCCCCTTCGTAGCACTCGGGAAAAGCCGAGCCCAACGCCAAGTGGCAACTCGCGTTCTCGTCGTACAACGTGTCGTAAAACAAGATACCCGACTCGCGAATCGGCGTGTTCTTCGAGATCAGCGCGACCTCGCCCAAGCGGCGGGCGCCCTCATCGGTATCCAGAATGCTCGCAAGCGCATCGCGGCCGACTTCGGCATCGAACTCCACGACGCGGCCGCACTCGAAGCGCATCCAGAAACGGTCGATCTTGTTACCGTGACGCACGAGCGGAAGGGCAGAATACACCACGCCGTCGACGCGGTCGCAGTCCGGAGAGGTGAAGACCTCTTCCGTGGGGATGTTCGGCGAGAACTCCCACCCGTCCGGGGTCACGCTCGAGCCGCCCTCCCACACATGGCGATCGGTCATGCCGACCCACAGGTCGGTGCCGTTCGAGGAAGTGTAGTGCAGGCGGTCGAAATGCCGGTCGTTCAGCAGGCGCAGGTTCTTCTCAAACGTGGCGTCGTGCAGTTCCCACGCAGCTTCGGGGTCGTCGCCGTCGGCGCGGGCGACGGACAGGATCGCGCACCACAGACGATACACCGCAACCTCGTCCTCGACACCTGGATACACGCGACGCGCCCACGCCGCCACGGGCGCACCGGCGATGCACCACTGGTTGATGTTGAAATCCATACCACGGCGATAGGCGGCGCACTGCGTGTTGCGTGCCTTGGCGGCGGCTGCGGGCTTTGCCGGATCGATGCCCTTGAGGGCCTCCGGGTCGGCCCCCTCGACGAAGATGAAGCAGGCGCCCGCCTCGGCGAGCGAGTCCAACTGCTCGCGCTGCCAGGAGGGAACCGTCTCAAACCACGATGCCTCGACGTTCTCGTACGTCAGGCGGGTGACCGCATCGTCGCTCCAGATCACGGTCACGTGGCCGGCGCCGGCGGCGTAGGCGCGCGCGACCAGAATGCGGACGAACGGGGCGACCTCGACGGGCGCCTGCACGACGACTTCCTGACCGGGCTTGACGTTGACGCCCTTGCGTACGATGAGGTCGGCGTAGCGCTCAAGCTTGGGCTGGAACTTGACCATACCCGCCAGCGCATCTTCGACGGTGAGTTCCGCTTTGAACATATGCTACTTGCCCTGCTTCTTGTCCTTGGGGGCGATGGAGCGCTCGATGACGGCGTCGAGCTTGGCCTCGGACATGCCGGCGGCAGCCTCGCGACAGGCGTTGCGAATGGGGCGGATCTTCACGAAATCGAAGATGAAGGCGATGATGATGGCCGCGTACGCCACGACGAGCAGCGCGATCTGCGCGGTCTGGCCGCTGCCGGAGGCCATGCCCTCCTCGCCCATGACGGCGAGCAGGACCCACATGCCCACCAGAGCGGCGATGCCGATGGCGAGCAGGACCCACCAGACACGGCGAAGGCGCGGGTAGCTCTCGTCCTCCTTCATGAGCTGGCTGGCGGCGGTGTACACGCGGTCCTCGGCTCGGCGCAGCTCCGCCTTGCGGGCCTTCTTCTCCTCCTTGCTCCTCGCCGCGCTCGGCGGCGGCACGCTTGGCCTTCGCCGAGGACGGGACAACGCGGACCGAGCCGCCCGCGGGACGGGCGGGCTTGGCGGAAGAGGTCGACTTGCGGGCCATGCCGGAACCGGACATGCCCTGCAATTTATCCTGGCTACGCTTGTTCTGGGCGCTTCGGGTGCTCACTTGCTCGTTCTCCTTCTAAACGTCTCGGGATCGATGCGGCGCGCACGACGCCCTCGGCCGAATCCGGCCGGTCGACACCCCTCCGAGGTTTTGCAGCTAATGCTTCATTGTAGTTGAACCGGCCTCGGGTTCCAGTTCACGAGGCAGATGAATCGTGAAAGTCGTGCCCTTTTCAAGCTCGGACTCGACGGCGATGAAGCCGTGATGGCGCTCGACGATCGATTTGGTCACCGCCAGGCCCACGCCCAGGCCGCCGGCCTCGCGGGCTCGGCTCGCATCCGCGCGCCAGAAACGGCCGAAGATGCGGGCGAGGTCGTCTTTGGCGATGCCGATGCCCGTATCGGACACCGTGACCATCACGTGCTTGCGGTCGCCGTGGACCGAAACGACGACCCATCCGTCCTCGGGCGTGTAGCGCATCGCGTTGCTCATGAGGTTGATGACGCACTGGGTGATCATGTCCGCGTCGCAGGTGATCACCGCAGAGCGGCCCTGCATCTCATCGGCGAACCTCAGGTGGAGGCCCTTGTTGTGGAAGAGCTGGTGCTGGTTGTTCACGATGGTGCGGGTGAGCTGGACAATATCGACCTGGTCCAGGCGCAGAGGCGCGGCATGATTCTCCTGACGGCTCAAGTCGAGCGTCTGCTGCACCAGGCGGGCCAAGCGGCGCGTCTCGGAAGCCACGGTCTCCAGATGCTCGGCATCGGTGGGATACACCCCGTCCTGCATGGCCTCGACGGTCGCCTGCATGGCCATGAGCGGAGTGCGGAGCTCGTGCGCGACGTCCGAGGTGAGCCGGCGTTCGCGCTTGAGATCGCGCTCGAGGTTCGCCGCCATCTCATCGAAGGTCTCTCCGAGCTGGTCGATCTCGTCGTCGCCGCGCATGTTGGTGCGGGCGGAGAGGTCGCCCTCGCGAATGCGGCGGGCGGTGTCGGTGATGGTCCCCACGGGCTTGGTGAACATACGGGAGACCAGGAAGCCCACGATCACCGAGATGGAGATGGCGATGAAGGCCGCAAGGCCCATCGCGTTGAAGGTGCGCTCGCGAAACGCCGTGTCCGCCTTGGTGAGCAGCGCGTCGCTGCCGAGCACCCATAGGCGCGCATCGCCGATGCGCAGGCCGTCGGCCGTGATGATGGGCACAGTCACGGCCGACTCCGGGTCCGTGGGCGCCTTGGAGACCGGGCTGTGCTCCTTGGCGTGGCGCGCCGGGAGTGTGTCGTCGTACAGGATCTTGCCGGTGTCGTCCGTCACCTGCAGGCCGATATCGTCGGAAAGGGCCCCGGACTCCGCGATGGCCGCCAGGGATTCGCGATTCCAGCCGCCCTCCACCGTATAGACCTCGGCGATCTTGGCCGCGGTCACATGGGCGATCTCCTCGACGTTGGCGCGGGTGTAATCCGAGAAGGCGCCGCCCCAGACCACCATGACCACGGAGGCCAGGATCATGACCGTGACCAGCGAAGTCAGGGCGAACGAGAGCGCCATCCTGCCGCCGTAGCTGATGCCGGCGCGCGGGGTGGCGTGCGGGGTGTTCCAGCTCGCACGACTCGAGGACGCCTCACCCTCGTACCCGTGTTTTTGCCCGATGACCAGTCGCGCCATCTCATCCTCCTCATGGTTGGGTCTCAAATGGGGACAGGTACAAATTGCGACACTCGGGGCGTCTCAATTTGTACCTGTCCCCATTTGAGACCGCCCGCTAAACGAAAAACGGGCGCCACGATGATCGCGGCGCCCGTCTGCAGACGTGTTACTTGTCGGCCTTGTCCGACTGCGCGGGAGCCTCGAAGCGGTAACCCACGCCGTGGACGGTGTAGAGCCATTTGGGCTTCTTGGGGTCGTCGCCCAGCTTGGCACGCAGGTTCTTGACGTGCGAGTCGATCGTGCGCTCATAGCCCTCGAAGTCGTAGCCGAGGACCTTCTCCACCAGCTCCATGCGGTTGTACACGCGACCCGGATGACGGGCGAGCGTGGTAAGGAGCTTGAACTCGGAAGCGGTGAGGTCGACCTCTTTGCCCTCGACCAGGATCTTATGACCGGAGATGTCGATCACCAGATCGCCGAAGTCCAGAACCTCGACCTGGGGCTCATCGGCCTGGTGGGCGCGACGGAACAGCGCGCGCACGCGGGCGACCAGCTCGCGCGGGGAGAACGGCTTGATGAGGTAATCGTCGGCACCGAGCTCGAGACCGATGATGCGGTCCTCGACCTCGCCCTTGGCGGTGAGCATGATGATCGGCACATCCGAGGTATCGCGAATGGCGCGGCAAACGCGCTCGCCAGAGAGCTTGGGGAGCATGAGGTCGAGAACGATCAGGTCGAACTGATGCTTCTCGAACTCCTCGACGGCAGACTGGCCGTCGCCAACGCCCACGACCCAATAGCCCTCGCGCTCCAAATATGCGGCGACCGCATCGCGGATGGCCTTCTCGTCTTCAACCAACAAAATCTTACGTGCATCTGAAGCCATGGGCGGCCTCCTCGTCTCGTGATCAAGCATCGCTTCATTTTAACTCATGACAGCGACGCATTTCTTCAACCAGTATGCCCAATCTGCTGAACGCTCAATCAGTTGGGCCTTCCGGCGCACATGTCATCACGCGAGAGGGAACACCCTGAGCTGGACCGCAGCCGGCAGACCATCCTCGCCGCGCACCGTGGCATAGGTCACGAAGCGATCGGTCTCGCCCTCGCTCGCGGGATAGTCGCCGTAGTCGATCGCCTTGTCGGGGGCAGTCAGCACGGCGTACGTCCGCGCATCGGTGTCCACCACGAAGTGGGAGGAGCGGGCCTTGATGAGATAGCGGCTCCCCTTTCCCGCCACGCCCGCAAGCGGTTCGCGGCTCAAATAGACGAAAGGCCCTCCCTCGCGGCCGATGAAGGTCCCCATATTGCCCAGGCTTCCACCGTAGCCGTAGTTGGCCTCGACGGAGAAGGCGAAGACGCCGTTCATGTAGACGGCCTCAAACGGGCTGACGTTCTGGGGCATGACGAGCTGGTCGACCGCCTTGCCATTCGAGAGGTCGATTGCGGTCAGGCCGTAGAACGTTCCATCCTCGGTGTTCACGCGCGGGGTGACGGTGAGGTACCCGCCGCTCACACGGGGCCATGTGGCGAAGCGGCCCGGGCTCTCGTACAGGTCCTTGGCCTTTGCGTCGCCGAACGCCCAAACGTGGCAATGCGAGAACTCGGCGCGTTTCGAACCGCTCGCCAAAGGCATCTTCTGCCAAATCACGCGACCTTCCGCCACGGCGAAGCGCGCGGGCTCCCAATCGGCGTCTCCGCGATCGAGCTCGACCGCGTCGCCGGAGAGCGCACCGTTCGTCAGCTCCTGGGCGAGCAGCGCCCAGTCACCCGTCGCGTAGTTCATCTCGATCCAGGCGTACACCGTCTCGCCGCAGCGCACGTCGTGGAAACCGTACGCAGCACCTTTCGTGGGCTCGGAGATCAGCGTGGTGCGCGCACCCGAGGCCAGGGAGATGATGCCGAGGGTGTTGATCGACCGGGCGCTCGAGGGCGCCTCGAGCAAGGCCGCCCATGCGCCCTCAGAGTGGAACGGGACCGTTCCGAGCGGGATGTCCCAGGCGAACTGCGCCGCGAGGGCGTTGTCCACGTTCTTGTATTCCTCGACCACGTCCGTGATCTTGGAATCATCCGTGATGACCTGCGGCTCGCCGGAGACCTTGTCGGAGCCCCCATCGGATCCGCAGCCCACAAGCGAGACCGCGCCGAGCGCCGCGGTGGCCGCTGCGGCGCCCTTGAAGAGGGAACGGCGGGAGAAACCCGCTCCGGACCTCCCCTCGGCGGCGGACGTCCCGTCGACTTTCACGCGATGCCTCATGACCATTCCGGCTACTCGGCGATCTGGGACTGAGCCTCGCGCAGGGCGCGGGTCATCTGATCAGCGCAGGAGGTCTTGCGCGGACCGCAGGTGTTGCCCTCGAGCATCTCCACGATGCGGTCAACCGGCTGACCGGCCACGAGCTTGCCGATGGCCTTGAGATTGCCGTTGCAGCCGCCCTCAAACGAGACGTTCTCAATGATCTTGCCGTCCTCGGACAGTTCCACGTGGATCATGCGGGCGCAAACGCCGCGCGGCTTGAAATCGAGCTTGGTCATGATCATGCCCCTCACTATCGGTCTTTCTGCTGGAAAAGTATGCCACACCCTTATGTGCAGTTTGGGGATGCACCTCCCCTGGCCCGTCTTGCGACAAATACCTATGCCCGCTGCGAAATTGTCTATGGATGCCCGCCTTTTGCGCGAATCAAACGGCAGACATCCATAGGCAATCCCCATGTGGCACCGCAATCGCCGTGCAACGCGAGCAACCTCGCCCGGGGCTCACGTCCCGCAATTCACGCACAGAAAAAGGGCGAGCCCGAAGGCCCGCCCTTTCTTGGTGCTCTATCGCAGCCTGCCGAAATTACTCGGCGGCCTCGAACAGGAACGGCGTGGTCCAACCGTCCGGCACGGCGCCCTCGGAGCCGTCGCCAAGCTCCTGCTTGGTCCAACCCTCGGGGATGCCGCCCTCGCCTTCCCAGGCACCGACCTGGTGGCAGCCGGCGCAGGTGAAGACGCTCTGGTCATGCATGCGGTGGCAGGAATTGCACTGCTGCACGCCGTGGAAGTCGCTGTGCGGGTCGAAGGCGAGGTCCTTGGTGGAGGACTCGCTCGCACCGGGCATGATGCCGGCGCCCGCGTGGCAACCGCTCTGCAGGCAGAACTCGTTGGTGTAGGTCACCTTGGCGAGCGGGGTCTCGTGGTTGCCCGTGAGCTGGGACTGAGCCATGCGCACGGAGGTGCCGAGCGTGTTCTCGTGGCAGTCCAGGCACTTGCCGTTCACGACGCCCTTGTGGGCGAACGCCAGGGAATCAGTCTGATTCTCGAACGTGTCGTAGTACTTGCCCATGGTGCTGTGGCACAGGGCGTCGCAGTAGCCGGGGGTGGCGCGCCAAGCCCAGCCGGCGACACCGAGAACCGTCACGGCCACGACGGCGGCGATCACGATGGGAAGGCGCTTGCCCTTCCAGTCGCGCTTCTTCTTGGGAGTCTCGGACGCGGTCTCGGCCACGTTCGTCTCCTTGGTCTCATCAGCCATAGTTGCTCCTCTACCTCAAGCGACTTAAGCGGACAGCGCCGGGTTGTCGCCGCAGTACTTCTCGAGAATGTGATCGTAGGTGCGGGTGCGCTTGTCAAAGGCAGCGCCGCCCTCGGTGAGCAGGCCGCGGGACTCGAGGTCCTCGGCGACGTCGTCCATACCGAGGTCCTTCAGGCACTCCTTGGTCGGGCAGCCGAGCTTCTCGTCCCAACCGAAGCGCTTGTAGAGCATGGTAAGGGCCTTCTTCCAGTCCTTACGCTCCATCTTGTCGGTGCCGGGGGTGAAGGGCTCGATCTCGGGATCCTTCTCGAAGACCCACTCGGTGATGACGTCGTGGACGCCGCGCAGGTCGTTGCAACCCACGTTGCCGTCCTTGTCCTTCATGCCGCGGACCGTGTTGGCGCGCTGGAGGGTCATGATGCGCTCGCCGGCCTTGTACAGGTCGTCGATGGTGACCTTCTGGCCGGTGACAGCGGTGTAGAACTGGGCCTCAAGGTCCAGGTCGCCGCGGTAGTTGCGCTCCTTGGCAGGGGCCATGGCCATCGGCCACACCCAGTTGCACAGGACCAGGGAGTCATGCAGGACGTCGGTCACGATGCTCCACCAGGCGAACTCGGCCTTGGCCTCATTCATCTCGGTGTAATCCTTGACCGGGTCGATGGCGCCCTTGCCCCACATCTCGGTGGCCATCTCTTCCTTGAGCTCATACGGCAGGCCGCAGCCGTGGAAGTTGACGGCGGAGTGGATCATGTCGTCGCGGTTGAACATCATGTTGTACAGACCGCCGACCTGACCGAAGGTCTCGATGGAGTGGTGGACCGGCCAACCGCGGTAGTTGATCAGCGCGGACTTGGCGTTGTCGAACCAATCCATGCAATCCCACTCCTTGGCCCACACGATGGGACCATGGCCGAGCAGGGAGATCGGCTTGTTCTCAACGTCGTTGGAGGCAATGTCGAGCAGGATCTTGACGAAGCTCGAGGGATCCTGGCCGTGGATGATGGCGTCGAAGTTGTACTCGGCCATCTGCTCGGCCGGAACGTGCTTGTCCAGGATGCCGGCGGAGTAGGTGTAAGCCAGATCGCGGTAGAGCTGGGCGTAGTTGCACCACAGACCCAGATCGTCAACGGTGGCGGAAATGAGCATGTTGTAGCTCACGGAGAGGTCGGACAGCGTCTTGCCGTCCTCCTCGAAGATGCCCTCGGCCTTGAGGAAGGACTGCATATAGGCAGAGAACGGGAAGCCGGGGACGCAGGTGTTGCCCTGGGACTCGTAGCCGGTCTTCTCCTGCACGTAGGGCACGTGGACCTGAGCGTAGCAGCGCACGGGGCAACCGTGGCAGCCGGCCATCTTGACCGTGTACTTCTCAGCAGCGGGGCCCATGTCCTTGGTGGACTTCATGCAGCGATAGCCCATGGTGTTGAGCTCGAACGGCTTGGGCTCGCCGGTCTCGATGGGGCCGCCCTCGGCGGCAGCCCAGTAGAGGCCCTTGCGAGCGGTCCAACGGGAACCGGCGTCGTAGTACTCGGCCCAGGACTGCTGGGTGCTCGGCACGACGTGGTTGTTGTTGGAGCCAATGACCTGGGAGATCATGTAGTCGGACAGGTCGGCGACCATCTGCGGGTCGGCGACGTGGCAGGCCTTGGTGCCGCGGACGACGACGGCCTTGAGGTTCTTGGAGCCGAGGACGGCACCCAGGCCGGCGCCGGCGGAGTGGGAACGGGTGTTCATCACGCAGGCGTAGGGCAGCAGGTTCTCACCGGCGAGGCCGATGGCGGCCACGCAGCACTCGGCACCGTGCTTCTTGCACAGGGCCTCGGTGGTCTCGCGAGTGCCCTTGCCCCACAGGGCGGAGGCGTCCTCGATGCTGATCTTGTCGTCATCGATGAAGATGTAGCAGGGCTTGTCGGCCTTGCCCTCGATGATCAGGCCGTCGTGGCCGGAGTACTTGAGCATAGCGCCGAGCTGGCCGCCGCAGTGCATGTCGACCACGAGGTGGTCGGTGGTGAAGGTGGACAGGGACGCCCAGGTGGAGCGACCTGCCAGCGGCACGCCGGAACCGGTCAGAGGACCGACGGCGAGAACGACCTTGTTCTCCTCGTCCATCCAATCGACCTCGGGGCCGACCTCGTCGTACATGATCTTGTTCGCGAAGCCCATGCCACCGATGTAGTCCTTCTGCATCTCGACATCGGACTCTTCGGTGATATCTCCGCTCGTGAGGTTGACGCGGGCGATCCAGCCAGCCCAACCGTAAGAGGTTTCAGCCATTGCGCTTCTCCTTTACTGGGCGATCTTGCCGCCGCCGACGAAGTCCTGGACTTCGCTGACGTAGGGCCACTTGATCTCGGAACGGGTGGGGCCGGAGGAGTGGTTAACGTTCTCCCACTTGATGAGCTCGAGAGCGCCGTTGGGGCACTGCTCGGCGCAGCGGCCGCAGGCAACGCACTTGGTGGACTTGTGCGTCTCGGTGTTGACCACGGGCATGTGCCACGGGCAGGCGGCCACGCAGGTGCCGCAGCCGACGCACTTCTCGGGATCCACGGTGCGGGTGCCGTCCTCGAGGGTCACGATGGCGGCGTGCGGGCACGAGGTCTGGCACAGGGCGGTGGTGCACATGTGGCACGCGCGGATCTGCCACTCGCACGAGTAGAACAGACCGTCGCAGGACTCCCAGTCGGAGCCGAACTGCAGGCCGTCATGCACGTGGATACGGGCGGCAGCGGGCTGAGAGGCGCCGTCGTTCTTGAGCGTGCACATCATCTCGCAGCGCTGGCAACCGGTGCAGCGAGCACGGTTGACCTTGAGCACGTGGGCCGGGGTCGCATAGTAGTCGACCTCGCCCTTGGAGCTCGTGGGGGCAGCAGCGGCGGTATCCGGGAGCAGCCCCAGCGCCACCATGCCCGCCACGAACGCGCCCGACACCTTCACAAACCCACGACGGGTAAAGAAGGAGTCGAGACGGTCCGCACCGGAGCCAACCTGCTCCATGGCGGTGTTCTCTTTCATAGTTCCCTCCCCAAAAGGCTTCACGGGCGCCCCTGCGCCCATGGAACGTAAAAGCTGCGCGCATGGCGAAAATGCGCACATACAGACAGGTTCAATTATGCCTGAATAAATCGTTTAAGCCCCAGATGCTCATTATTCTATTTCGAGAATAATGCCTTGATTCACGGGGTGTTGGGGAACGCGCATCCGTCGCAGCGCACACCCGATGGCCACCACGGCGGCCGCACTCACTACTCGATTTCGCCCGCCTCGCGCAGCTCCTGATCGACACGCTCGTCACGCAGGGAGCAATTCTCGGTGAGAAGGCAGTTCGGGCACATGCTCTCGCAGCGAACGACCTCGTTGAGCTGGGCGATCTCGTATCCCTTGATGCGCAGCAGGTAGTCGCCAATCAGCGCGCGCACGGCCTCCACCGCATAGGTGAGCGTGTACTTACGGCCGTTCGGCAGACCGCCGACCGCCTCCAGGATCTCCTCCTTGGTGATGGCGAGGGCCTCGTCGAACGTCTTCCCGCGCAGCATGGTGGCGAGGGCCGTGGCGCAGGCGATGGCGGCCAGGCAACCGTGGCTGCGAAAACCGACCTCGACGAACGTCTCGGTCTCGGGGTCGATCTCGGCAAACAGCTGCATCTGAACCGTGCCGCGCTTCTCCTTGCCAACGCTGCAAAATGCGTTGGCACCGTCTGGAATACCGCCGTTCTTGGCGTCGGCAATCAAATCGAGCGTACGCTCGGAATACTCGGTGATCGGGGCGTCATTCTCGATCTGATACATATCGGGCGTGCGCAAAAACGGCGTGTCTTCGGTCAGGCGGCGCTTTGCCATGGCGATGGTTCCTTCCTATCGGGTTTCCCTGTCATTATCCCTATCAACGTGCAGCCGCGAAGGCGACTTTGTCATACCGCAAGATCTCGCGCGGCGTCGCATTCAGACTTTTGGTCGCGATATGCCACTCTGTCTCACGCTGGCAAATCGCGACCATTTTCTTGCGTGGACGAGCAGCGTTTTGGTCGCGATATGCCTCCCTATCATAAAGTGGCAAATCTCGACCCTTTTCAGATCCCAGCAAACGGCATTCTGGTCGCAATCTGCCTCGCTGTCGCACGCTAGCAGATTGCGACCATTCCCAAGTGCAAACAACCGAGATTTCAGTCGTAAAATGCCTAGCTGAAACAGGATGGCATTTTGCGACCACCCATCCTTCGCGGCGAACCTTTACGGGTTGCGGAACTTCTCCACCCCGTACCACTCCGCAAGGGCCTTTCCCTGCGCGGGGCTCAGATGTCGCGTGGAATAGAAGAACGATTCGTTCAGGCTCGTTGTGGTGATCTCGATATCCGCATATGCCTCGTCGTTCATCGCCCGCTCATACAGACCGGCCACTTTCGATGCCGACCACAGATACGGCTGGTTCAGGAAATCAGAGGCGGCCACCGGACGCGGATACACGCGCGACTCGGTGCGCACCACATCGGCAAACGTCGCCAAATCGTCGCCCTCCGCCGTATTGAACAGCGCATGGGCAAAACTGTGTGACATAAGCGGCTTGGAATACAGGTAGATGCCGGATTTGCCGTACAGGATAACGATGTCCGTCACCTCCGGCTCGGGAAGTGGATCGTCCAACCCAAGTTCATCGAGCTCAGGGCGATCGTCGTATCCCAACGGAAGGTCCTGCTTTCCCATGGCGGGGGTGTCCTCAGCGTGGGGGTGCTCCTCAATGAACGCAAGGAGCTCCTCGGCAAAGGTGCGGGCATCGGTTCCCGCAGGGGCGAACGCACGCTTGACCCAGCGGTCCGGCGTGGTGAGCTTTCCGTCGCGCGATCGGGCGCGCAGATCCGCGAGCGCCTGATCGGCGGCTATCAGCCAATCGTTGCGCGCATGGATCGCAGTGAGCTCCTCATCGGAAGTCCGTTCCGTCTCTTCAGCGTGCCCATCGTCGACCGGCGTCTCGGCGGCATCCGCCATTTCGAGTTGATCGCTCATGCATTACCTCAACCTGTCAGCCCCGCACGAAAAAAGACGGGGTCAATCCGTACGCATGCCAGTGTACCAGCATACATGCGAATCGACCCCGTCCCCTATCGAACGTTCGACATCGCGTCCGAGGGCGCCCTACTTGGCCGCGCGGTTTGCCGCCTTCTTGCGGTCAGTGGCGTTCAGCAGGCGCTTGCGCATGCGGATGTTCTTGGGAGTGACCTCGACGAGCTCGTCATCGATGATATACTCGAGCGCCTCCTCCAGGGAGAACGTGCGCGGCGGCACGAGCTGGATGGAGATATCCGAGGTCGAGGAGCGCTGATTGCCCAGATTCTTGGTGCGGGCGATGTTGACGACCATGTCGCCGGGCTGGTTGCGCTCGCCCACGAGCATGCCCTCATAGCACTCGGTGCCGGGCTCGACGAACAGTGAGCCGCGCTCCTGCAGCGTGCCGAGAGCATATGCGACGGCCTTCTCGGTGGTCATGGCGATCATGGCGCCGTTCTTGCGGCCGCCAATCTCACCTGCGTACGGGCCGTACTCGAGGAAGGTGTGATAGAACACGCCCTCGCCATGCGTGACGTTCAGGATGCGGTTCTTCAGGCCCATGATGCCGCGGGTCGGGATGCGGAACTCGACATGGGTGACGGAGGTGCCGGTCTCCATGCTCGTCATGGTGCCGCCGGAGTTGCCGAAGATCTCGATGACCTTACCGGCATACTCGTCCGGGCACTCGACGACGGCCTGCTCGATGGGTTCCTGCAGGTTGCTGTTCTCATCCTTCTTGAAGAGGACGCGCGGGCGGCCGACCTGGAACTCGTAGCCCTCGCGACGCATGGTCTCCATAAGGACGGACAGATGCAGGATGCCGCGGCCGCTCACCTCGACGCCGGTCTTGTCGGCCAGCTCCTCGATGCGCATAGTGACGTTGTTCTCGCGCTCGTTGAACAGACGCTCCTTGAGCTGACGGGCACCGACGATATCGCCGTCGCGACCAACCAGCGGGGATGTGGAAGCCTCGAAGACGATGGAGAGGGTCGGGGGATCGATCTCGATAGGATCGAGCTCGACCGGGTTCTCCGGATCGGTGTACACGTCGCCGATGTCGGTGTTGTCAACGCCCACGACGGCAGCGAGGTCGCCGGCGCTGACCTCGTCACACTCGGTACGGCCGAGGTAGTCGAAGGTGAACAGCTGCTTGACGGTGGCCGTCTTGCGCTCGCCGTCGTTCTTCACGACGAGGATCTGGTCACCGGTGTGGATGGTACCGGAATACACGCGACCGATGCCGATACGGCCCACGAAGTTGGAGTGGTCGATGGTCACGCACTGCATGGCGAGGGGACCGTCAACGTCCACCTCGGGTGCGGGCAGGTCGTTCACGATCATGTCCAACAGCGGGTACATGTCCATGTTGCCGTCCTCGGGGTCGAGGCGGGCATAGCCGTTGACGCCGGAGCAGTAGACGACGTGCTCCATGGCGAACTCAAGCTGCTCATCGGTGGCGCCGAGATCGGCCATCAGATCGAGGCAGTCGTTATATGCCTTCTCGGGATCGGCGCCGGGGCGGTCGATCTTGTTGATGACGATCATGATGGAAAGACCGGTGTCGATGGCGTGACGCAGCACGAAACGGGTCTGGGGCATGGGGCCCTCGAAAGCGTCGACGAGCAGCAACGCGCCATCGGCCATGCGCAGCACGCGCTCGACCTCGCCGCCGAAGTCGGCATGGCCGGGCGTATCGATGACGTTGATCTTCACGCCGTTGTAGTCGATGGAGATGTTCTTAGCCAGAATGGTGATGCCGCGCTCGCGTTCCTGATCGTTAGAGTCAAGCACGCGGTCCTGGACCTCCTGATTGGCGCGGAAAGCGCCCGCAGCGCGAAGCAGCTTGTCGCACAGGGTGGTCTTGCCATGGTCGACGTGTGCGATGATGGCGATGTCTCGAAGGTTATCTACGCGCATGGGCGTCCCCTATCCATATTCTGGCCTCACGCAAGCCAATTCCGATGAGCGTGATAATTACTCGGTAATCGGGTTATCGTAACGGCGGTATTGTAGTTGTTGTAGCTACGCTAAATGCGCTTCACCAGCGGATTTGCCGCCACTACACATAATCTGAAACTATGGGTCAATATGAGCCGTTGGCAAAACGGTTCACCAAGGCAATGTCAACGGAATTGTCCCGACTTAAAGAAGGGCAGGCTCCTCGCCGGCAGGCTCCGGATCGCACCAGCGGAAATCCTCACCGGACCCCGCCCCCTCGTATAGCACGTAAGCGGAGTAGCCCATGGACATGCCGCGCTGATAAAAACTCACGATGACGGCGTCCTGGAACTCGCAATCAAGCTCGACGCCGCCGGCATACGCAATGGCATACCGGTCGAGCGGACCGACATGGTCGGATTGTATGCCGGAAGCATTGGTCTCGATGAAATGCTGAGCACCCTCGAGACAGGCCTCGGGACCGTCCTCAGTGAAGCACGCCTGATATCTATTGGCATTGGCATCCTCCACGCACAGCACAACGCCGAGATCATCTCCATCGGCAAGCGCGGGGTGGAAATCACGCGATTCAAAGGGTTGGGTGAAATGGATGCCAAGGACTTGTTCAAGACGACGATGGACCCGGAACGGCGCGAGCTGCTCCGCGTCATCCTGAACGATGACAACGCCGTCAGGGCCGATGAAATGTTCACCATCCTGATGGGGGATGTGGTGGAACCCCGCAAGAATTACATCGTGGATCATGCCCTCAATGTCCGCAACCTTGACATTTAACCCCCGCACTCTCTTTCAGCACCATGGAAAATAATAGAATCAAACCGGTGGATGTAGCCAGTGAGCTCTCCACTTCTTTCCTGGACTACTCCATGTCCGTCATCATCTCCCGCGCCCTGCCGGACGTGAGAGACGGCCTCAAACCTTCCCAGCGGCGCATCCTGTACGCCATGAAGGAACTCAATCTGTCCCCTGGGGGCAAGACCCGCAAATGCTCCAAAATCGTGGGCGACACGATGGGTAACTACCACCCTCACGGGGATGCCGCCATTTACGGCACCCTGGTGAACATGGCGCAGGACTGGTCCATGCGGGATATTCTCGTGATCGGCCAGGGCAACTTCGGCACGCCGGACGGAGACCCCCCCGCCGCTGCCCGATACACGGAAGCCAAG
>URWW01000002.1 GCA_900551665.1 uncultured Collinsella sp.
TGGTGGTCACGTGGCCGATCGTGCACCCCTCGGGGATGTGCGCGTAGAAGTCGGCCATGATGATCTTGGCCGTGCCCAGGATGTCGCCGTTGTTGTTGCCGTACCAGGTGTGGAGGAGCTGGCCGTCCTCGCCCACCATGGCCGCCTTCATCGTGGTGGAACCAGCGTCCAAGCCGATGAATACGCGACCCGTGTAGCCCTCGAGCTCGCCGCGGGGCACGACCTCCTTGGCGTGGCGCGTGCGGAACTCGGCAAGGTCGTCGTCGGTCGCGAACAGCGGCTCGAGGCGGGCGACCTCGGCGCCCTGTGTGTCGCCCAGACCGTCGATCGCCTCGACGAGCTCGCCGAGGCGCACGAGCTTGCTCGACTCATGCGCCATGGCGGCGCCGGAGGCCACGAACAGATGCGCGTTCTCGGGCACGATGATGTGCTCGTCGTCGAGGTCGAGCGTGAGGTAGAAGCGGCGGCGCAGCTCGGAGAGGTACTGCAGCGGGCCGCCGAGGAACGCCACATGGCCGCGGATGGGACGACCGCATGCCAGACCCGAGATGGTCTGCGTCACCACGGCCTGGAAGATGGAGGCGGCCACGTCCTCGGGACGAGCGCCCTCGTTCAGCAGCGGCTGCACGTCGGTCTTGGCGAACACGCCGCAGCGGCTGGCAATGGGATAGATGTTCTCGGCGCGCTTTGCGAGCTCGTTCAGCCCCGCGGCGTCCGTGTGCAGCAAGGTTGCCATCTGGTCGATGAACGCGCCGGTGCCGCCGGCGCACGTGCCGTTCATGCGCTGCTCGATGCCGGAGTCGAAGTAGATGATCTTGGCATCCTCGCCGCCGAGCTCGATGGCAACGTCGGTCTGCGAGATCAGGGTCTCCACCGCGCGCTTGCTCGCGATGACCTCCTGCACGAACTCGAGGCCGAGCCACTGGGAGAGCAACAGGCCGCCCGAGCCCGTGATGGCGCAGGTCATCTGCGCCTCGGGCAGCAGCGACGCCGCGCCCTCGAACAGGTCGCGCGCACATGCGCGGACATCGGTGTGGTGGCGCTGGTACTTGGCGTAGACGATTTTGTTCTCGTCGTTCAGAACCGCAAGCTTGACGGTGGTGGAGCCAACGTCGATGCCCAGATGGAGCGCGCCGCGCGCGTTCTCGGGGTTCCAAACCGCGTTCTCAACGGCCTTGGTCTGTATGTCGGTCATCAGTCGTTCCTCCCTGTGGAACCTGAGGTGATGTCGTTGAAGTCTATAGCTGGAATGTCAATATTCAGTCCCATGAGCTTGGCACCGTAGGCGGGGACCTTGACGTCGATGGGCATGCCATACAGGTCGCCCGGACGCACGAAGGCGATCACCGTCATGATGCGCGCCATGGTCTCGGGGCTCTCCGCCAGATCGCGCTCGAACCAGCGCTGCACCACGCCGACCTCGGCGGAAACAACCGAAGCGAGGTAGTAGTCGAAGAACGCACCCACGGCGGCGGGGAGGATTCCGGTCTGCATGCGGTCGGAGACCTCAGAGCACGACATATCGATGACCTTCTTGATGAAGGCCTGGTCGCCGCTGGGCCCGATGAGGGCGCCAATGAGGTCGCGGTTCTCGGAGATGTACGTGAGCAACTCGACCGAGCCGGGCGCGGGCTCGAGATGCTCGATGTTCTTGTAGAGGTCGGGCAGCGTCGCCTCGGCGATGGCGCGGACGCGGACGCGGATCTCGTCGAACAGGCCGTTCTCGACCTGCTCGATGAAATCGGGGATGTCCTTGTAATGCGAGTAAAACGTGCGGCGCGTGAGGCCCGCGCGCTCGGTGAGCGCAGCCACGCTCACGCGGGCAATATCCACGCCCGAGTTGAGCTCTGCCACAAGGGCCTCGCGCAAAGCGCGCTGCGAGCGTAAGATACGCCGATCCGACTTCAGGGGACGCATGGCCTCCATCTGGGCATCGAGTCCTTTCCATATGGGATATTTCACTCGACGTGCATTATTGCACACAGTGTGAATCATCACGGAACGTCTATCGAATTGGGGTCATTTCTGCACAGAGCCCCAATTGAGATTCAAGAGACTCCGTGCTGGTAGAATAGGTCGCAATTGAATTTGAAGATTGGAGACCCATGGCACCTGTCATCGCCATCATCGGAGCGCTCGAGAAGGAAGTGCGCCAGATCTACGCCGCCGTCGAAAAGGGCACCGTCGCCGACGAGGCCGGCCTGCACATCGTGGGCGGCGAATACCACGGCTTCGAGATCGTTGCCACCACGGCCGGTATGGGCACCGTCAACGCCGCGGCCGCGGCGCAGCACCTCATCAGCGCGCACGGCGCCAACGCCATCATCTTCTCCGGCATCGCGGGCGGCCTCAACCCCGCCCTGCACATCGGCGACGTCGTGATCGGCGAGCGCCTGCGCTACCTCGACACCGACACCGCCCTCATCGCCGAATCCGCCCCCGAGCTCGAGGAGTTCGCCAGCAGCGACTTCCTGGTCGACCTGGCCGAGCAGACCCTGCGCGCACACGGCTACGTCGACGCCGCGCTCTCCGAGGGCGATGCGGCAACCGCCCGAGCCGAGGCCGACGCCACCCTCTTCCGCCGCAACAACACCGATGCCGAACCGCAGCGCTTCCTGCGCGGCACAATCGCCACGGGCGACCGCTTCGTGAGCGGGACCGAGGCCAAGACGGCCGCAATCGCAGCGACGCAGGGCGACTGCGTGGAGATGGAGGGCGCCGCCATCGCGCACGTCGCGGCCAAAAACGGCATCGACTGCCTGGTCTTGCGTGCCATCTCGGACAACTGCGACGAGAGCTATGACGCCCTTTCCTCCCGCGAATTCGATCTCGAGGAGTACGCCAAGAGCGCCAGCTCCCTCGTGCTTTCCATCGTTCGCCGCCTGGCAGTCCAGCTCGGCATCGAGCCGCGCGACTAACGGCGCACCGCGCATTCCCGGACGCGCGGGTTTTTCCGCGCGCTCCGCAAGCCCCATCCCCGATCACGCAGAGAGGCATTTCCCATGGCAGAGGCCATCAACTACAACAAAGTCCATTTCGTCGCCAGCTACGGCAAGGCATCGCAGATCCCGCCGTCGACCTGCCCCGAAGTGAGCTTCGTGGGCCGTTCCAACGTGGGCAAATCCTCGATCATGAACAAGCTGTTCAACCGCCGCGGCCTCGTGAAGGTCTCCTCCACCCCGGGCAAGACCGCCAACGTCAACTTCTTCGAAGCCGACGGCGTGCACTTCGTCGACCTGCCCGGCTATGGCTTCGCACAGCGCAGCAAGGCCGAGCGCGACCGCTGGGCCCGACTCATCGGTGACTTCTTCGATTCCGAGCGCAGCTTCAACCTGGTCGTCTCCCTTGTGGACATCCGCCACGATCCGAGCAAGCTCGACCTGCAGATGATCGAGTTCCTGCGCGAGAACGGCTTCAACTTCATCGTCTGCCTCACCAAGGCCGACAAGCTCTCCAAGTCGCAGCAGGGCAAGCAGGCCGCGTCGATCCGCAAGCAGCTCGGCGTTCCCGCCGATCGCCTCATCGTCACGAGCAGCGAATCCGGCCTGGGCATCGACCGCCTCAAGCAGGCCATCGTCGATTTCTGCCTGGATGACGAAGACGTCGTCGACTAGTTGATGCCCCTGAAGCCCTTGCCCACGATCTCGGAGCTGTCCACGATCGTGATGAAGCACCCCGGATCGACCTCGCGCGCGTATCGACGCAGCTTCACAGCCTCACGGCGGCTCAAAACGCACATGATCACCGTCACGAGCTGACCCGAGAACGCACCATATCCACGGCTGATGGTGGCCGTGCGGTTGAGCTCTTTGACGATGTAGGTCTCGACCTTCAAAGGCTCCTTGCAGATGATGGTGCAGACCTTCCTCAGATGGATGCTCTCGATGGCCTTATCGACCACCAGCGTCTTGGCGAACAGGCCGAGCACGCAGTACAGGCCCACGCGCGGGCCATACAGCACCGCCGCGATGCACACGATGCCGATATCCACCAGCAACAGCGCGCGTCCGATCTCGAGCGTGCTGTGGCGTTTGAGGATCATGGCGAGGATGTCGGTGCCGCCCGTCGACGCGCCGATGTCGAATACCATGGCGCTGCCTATCGCGGGCAAGATCACGGCAAAGCACAGGTCGAGCCACATATCCCCCGTGATGGACGTCGTCGACGCCCCGGGGAACAGCATCTCGAACAGGGACACGTAACCCGAAAGCGCGAACGATGCGAACACGCTCCACAGGATCGCCTTGCGCTCCAAGAAGATGAACCCCAGCACCACCAGCACGATGTTGATGATCCACATGAAGGCGCCAACCGGCAACGTGGGGAACAGCGTCGAAAGGATGACCGATACGCCGGAGGTGCCGCCGAACGCAAAGTGGTTGGGTGTCTTGAACAACACGATGGCCAGGGCGGTGAGGATCAGCCCGCCATTCAAGATGGCAAAGAAGCGCAGGAAGCCCGGGTCCTTGCTGCGACGAGCGCCTGCCTGCTCGCCGCGGCGGATGTCCTCCTCGCTCACGAGATGCTCAAGGGGCTCGACCGGTGTCGTATGATGGGTCGCCGCCCATGAAGAGGCGGTCTCCGTCGCCGTTGGCTTTGCTTGCTCTTTCTGCTCTTCCACGCCGCACTCCGCTTTTCGAATCGGTTCCTCGCGCCCCTGATGGTAACGCGCGCGGCCCCTTATGCAAGCAGCGTTTGCGACAGTTCGGGCAACGGACGATCACGGGCGTCATCGGCATGAAAAAAGGCGGCCGCCCCACGGCGACCGCCACATGAAATCCCCTGTCGCCCGAGACGATGCCCGGACGCAGGCCCGATGAAGGGTCTTAGAACGCGGGGAGCACGTCCTCGCCGTAGTTCTCCTCGAGATAAGCCTTGAAGTCCTCAGAAGTAAGCACCTCGACAAGGGCCTTGATCCCCTTGGAATCCTCCTGGCCCTTGGCGACGCAGATGATGTTGGCGTACTTCTCAACGGCGAGCGAATCGGAGGACTCGTGCGCGAGGGCGTCGGCAACGTGATAGCCGGCCTCGATGGCGTAGTTGCCGTTGATGACCGCAAAGTCGACCGAGGAGAGGGCGCGCGGCAGCGCGGCGGCCTCGAGCTCCTGGAACTTGAGGTTGTGCGGGTTCTCCTTGATGTCCTTGGGCGTGGACTCGAGGTTCTCGGGGTCGGAGAGGGTGATCAGGCCAAGATCCTGCAGCAGGAGCAGGGCGCGACCCTCGTTGGTGGGGTCGTTCGGAATCGCAACCGTGGCGCCGTCGGAGATGTTGTCGAGGTTATCGGACGTGCCGGCGTACACCGCGAAGGGCTCGTAGTGAATCAGGCCGGCGGACACGAGGTCGGTACCGTTCTTCTCGTTGTAGTCCTCGAGATAGGTGATGTGCTGGAAGTAGTTGGCATCGACGGAACCGGCGGACGTGTCCTTGTTGGGCTGGATGTAATCGGTGTACTCCTTCACCTTGAGCTCGATGCCCTGCTCGGCGAGAAGGGGCGCGGCGAAATCCGTCAGGATCTCGGCGTGCGGCGCGGGGCTGGCAGCGACAGTCAGCACGGCGGAATCGGCTGCGGCGGAGCCGGCGGGAGCAGAAGAGCCGCCGCAAGCGGTGAGCCCGCCCAGGGCAACAATGCCCAGACCGGCGGCGAAAGAGGTGAGCAGGGAACGACGGGAAACGGAAGCGTTGAAGTTCTTCATGATGGGATCCTTTCGGAGAAAAATGTTGAGAGATGAATGGCCTGGGGCAAGACGGGATTTCCCAGATGCCGCAGGTTGACGCAGGCGACGATTGAACGCCGAGATGCGATGCCTGGGAAAGCCCGTCAGCGGTGATCGACCTTGCGGGCGATGAGATTGCACACAGACTGGATAAGTTGGACGAGCACGATGAGCAGCACGACCGTGGCGATCATGGCGCCGTCCTCGTAACGGTAATAGCCATAGCGGATGGCGATGTCGCCCAGGCCGCCCGCACCCACGGCGCCGGCGATGGCGGTGTAACCCAGCACGGCGATGAGCGTCACGGCAATGCCGCGCACGATACTCGGCAGCGCCTCGGGCAGAAGTGCCGAGAACACGATACGGGGCACGGAAGCGCCGCACGCCTCAGCGGCCTCCACGGCGTCGCGGCTCACCTCGGCGAGCGATTGCTCGACCATGCGGGCCACGAACGGGGCGGTCGCAACCACCAGCGGCGGGATGACGCCCACCACGCCCGTGGAGGTGCCAACGAGCGCCTGAGTGGCGGGCATAAGGGCGATCAGTAGAATGATGAACGGCAGGGAACGGCCGATGTTGACAGCCCAGCCCAGCACCGCGTTCAGCACGGGCACGGGGCGCAGGCCGTCCGGCGCGGTGAGGTGCAGCACGACGCCGAGGACCGTGCCAATCACATAGGCGACCGCAGTGGATGCGAACACCATGACGAGCGTGTCGATGGTGCCCTGAATGAGCAGCGGAGCAAACTCCGCGAGGAAATCGTTAAGCATCCCAATCTACCTTTCCAAGCAGCACGCGCGTAGCCTCAGCCTGGGGCTCGGCAAACACCTTCGCCACGCTCCCCTGCTCCACCACGCGACCGTGCTCAAGCACCGCGACGTTATTGCAGATCTTCTCGACCACATCCATGGAATGGGTAATGACCACCAGCGTCACGCCGGTCTCGCGGTTGATGTCGCGCAGCAGCTTGAGGATGGTGTTGGTGCTCTTGGGGTCGAGCGCGGAGGTCGCCTCGTCGCAGAGAATCACCTCGGGTTCGCAGGCCAGTGCGCGGGCAATGGCCACGCGCTGCTTCTGACCGCCGGACAGCTGGCTGGGATAGCTCTGGGCCTTCTCGGCCAGGCCGACGCGATCGAGCAGCTCGAGCGCGCGGGCGCGGTTCTCGGCAGTCACCTTGCCGGAGGCGGCAAGGAACGGGAAGCACACGTTGTCCAGCACGGTCTTTTGCGCGAGCAGGCCGAAGTTCTGGAAGATCATGGCCACGCGACGACGATACGCGCGCAGCTCCTCGCCGGATAGGGCGGTGACGTCGCGGCCATCAACCTCGATAGTGCCCGACGTGGGGCGCTCGAGCAGATTGATGGTGCGCACAAGCGTGGACTTGCCCGCGCCGCTCATACCGATGATGCCAAAGACGTCGCCGTCGGCGATATCGATGTTGATATCCGAGAGGGCGTGGACCAGGCCGTCGGAAGCGACGGGGGCCAGGGCCTCGGCGGCTTCGTCTGCCGCCTGGACAACAGCCGCAGCGCCTAGCGCCGGATTAGCGCTCATTGACGCGGCGTAGGAAACATCTGCGCCGACCTTGCGGCGCGTCTTACCAGACGCCTTGGGCGTAGCAAAAGATTTGTACACATGCTTGATGCTGATCACGAGGAAAACTCCGCTTGAAGATGGTTTTGGGATAAACGGCCATCTCCCGCCGGAGACAACCTAGTGGAGGCGCCCGGTCTCGGTCAGCACGCGGAAATCGCGCGGCATGACAAAGTGCCCGGGCGAGGGCATCTCCATGACCATCATCATGCTCGCGATATGTCCGACAAACGTAATCATGGGGATGAGCTTAACAGGGTACCCCATATCGGGCAACCATGGAAACCGCCATGAAACAAAAATGGTTGCATTCCCATGGGTCGACGACGCAATTAGATGCGGGCGCGCTTTGTGTAATTGGGGACGGGTGCGTTTTACACATCTAGCCTCGATGTGTAAAACGCACCCGTCCCCAATTACACATGTGTTGCAAATTGTACCTGTCCCCAATTGGACAGCTTTGGCGATGTCTTACTCGTCGTCCTCGGTGTGGCGCCTCTTGCTCGCCTCGTACTCCTCGCGCGTCACCACGTCCTCGATGCGCAGGTTGATGCCTGCGACCTCCAGGCCGGTCATGGCGGTCAGGCGCTCGGTCACACGCTCCTTCACGTCCTCGAAGATCGCCGGCGCATAGCAACCGTACTCGATGATCACGGAGATGTTCACAATCACGCGGTTGTCGTCGGTGACCTCGACGGTAACGCCCTTGGTGAGGTTCTCGGCGCCGAAGGTCTCCTGCACGAGATGCATGAGGTTGCCCTTCATGCCGAGCACATGCGGGACCTCGCGCGTGGCCATGGCGACGATCTTCTCGATGACGCCGTTGGAGTAGGTGAGAGAGTCCTCGGAATCGTCCTCGAGATCCTCCTCGAACTCCGGCTCGTCCTCGAACGCGGGCTCACCGGCCCCGTTCATGGCCTGCTCCGCAACCTGCAGAGCCTGCTCGTCACAATCGGCGTCCACGCGGTCCACAACCTCGACGTCAACCGAATCCTGCTTCTTCTCGTCCGCCATGATGTCCTCCCCTTCCGGGATCTCTTCGTTGTATCGAATATGCCCACCGTCACGCGCTTCATGCACGTCGTGGGGATCGTCGCGCTATTTGTCGAACAAGCGGCGGATGAAGTTCACCGCCGCGTTATCACCGTCGCGCATTTGGCCGATGACCACACCGACTCCCACGAACACGGCGATGACGATGGTGTCCCACAGCCCGATGACCAAGATGAGCACCGCCAGCACAAACCCCATGATGCCGTACAGCGTGGCATGCGGATGCGCATCGGCGTGCTCCCACATCCTGCGTCCCAACTCGCGGAAAAAGCCAAAGGTCGCCTCGTGGAACGTCTCGGGACGGGTGGTCCCATCCGCACCGGCCGCGCTCGCCCGCGAGCCAGTCTCGGCGGAAGACGCATGTGTCCCGCCCTCGACGGGCTCGACGACATGCTCGATGACGGCTTTGGGCGCCTTCTGCGCGCCCTTTGCAGTATCACTCACTTAGCAAACCTCCCTGGTAACGGTCACGGTCTTGCTCGGCAGGAACCGAACGCGCACGGAAACACCAGGCACACCGAGCATCTGCTCGCACGCCCGCTGCACGCGGCCCTGCATATCCTGTCCAAGGGCCGCAAGGTCCCCATCAACAAGAGCGATCGCCTCGATCTCGATATGGACCTCCGAGCGGTCGCGACCCCGCACGTGCGCCCCGACCTCCTCGATGAGCACGTCATCGCACTCGGCGGCGGTGCGGGAAATGGAAACGAGCGCGGGTAGGGCGACTTCGATCTGGGCATCGCCGGCCAGTCGCAAAAATGCGGGCTCCGGTCTGTCCGCAATGGCCGCGATCAAAAGCACCGCCATCTGGATGAGCACCACGCACACGCACACAAACGCGAGAACACGCACCCACGGCACAGCCAGCAGGGCATTGAAGCGGTCCGTATGGGGGCCGAATTGAGAGCCCGCGAACAGGCCAACCACAACCACGGCGGCGATCAGGTACAGCACTACGCCGATCTTGCGCATGCGCCTCATGGGCCCTCCTCTCTCTGGTGCAACGCGCGCAGACCCTCCGCACGCGACAACGCTTTCCCATTATAAAGCGAGCCGGGCCCGCGGCGATGCGGACCCGGCTTCGCAAGCACTTCTTAACCAAGCGGCGAAAACCGCATGGATGTTACTCCTCTTCGAGAGCGGCGATGACCTCGTCGGTCATGTCCATGGTGGAGTACACGTCCTGGACGTCGTCCAGGTCCTCGAGACGGTCGATGAGGCGCTGGACCTTCTTGGCGTCGGCGCCGGAGACGGCCGTCGGGGTGGTCGGGACCATGGTGAGCTCGGCACCCTTGACCTCGATGCCCTGAGCCTCGATGCCCTTGGACACGGCCATGAGGTCGCCCGCGGCGGTCCACACGACCCACTCGTCACCGGCATCCTCGTAGTCGTCGCCACCGGCCTCGGCGATGGCCATCATGAACTCTTCCTCATCGCCGGCAGCGCCGTTGGCCATGAGGTTCTCCTTCTTGTCGTTCGGGTCGACGATCTGCTTGGAGACCACGACCTGGCCCTTGCGCTCGAACTGGAAGGCGACGGAGCCGGTGGTGCCCAGGTTGCCGCCAGCGTGGGAGAAGGCGGAGCGGACATCGGCGGCGGTGCGGTTGCGGTTGTCGGTCAGGCACTCGACGTACACGGCGACACCAGCCGGGCCGTAGCCCTCGTACACGATGTTCTCGTACACGGCGGCGTCGGCACCGGAACCGAAGGCCTTGTCGATGGCGGCCTTGATCTTGTCCTTGGGCATGGACTGAGCCTTGGCCTTGGCCACGGCAGCGGCGAGGGAGGCGTTGTTATCCGGGTTGGGGTCGTTGCCAAGACGGGCCGCGACGGTGATGTTACGGCTCAGCTTGGAGAACAGGGCGGAACGCTTAGCGTCCTGCGCACCCTTGCGGTGCTTGGTAGTTGCCCATTTAGAGTGTCCGGACATGTGATGCTCCTTCTATTTTCCCGCCCGCGGTGTTGGCGCGAGCCCATATAAACACACGTTCAGCATGATATACCGATTGCCGACCATGCGGAAGACTTTTGGCGCGCCTCCACACACGGTCTCAATCGGGGACAGGCACAGATTGCGACATCGCTTCATCGAAGCCCTGGTCGCGTCAGAGCCAATCGCGATGCTGCGGGCGCCTGGTCTTCCATGCGTATAGAAGCAATCCCGCGCCCACCGCGATCAGCGGCAGGCTCAACAGCTGCCCCATGGTGAGCCAACCGCCGGCGAGGTAGCCGAGCTGCGCGTCGGGCAGGCGAACGAACTCGATGAGAAATCGCACGATACCGTAGCCGAGCACGAAAATGCCAAGATACGACCCCTGGGGCAGCGGCTTTGCACGACGACTCAGCACATAGAGGATCGCGAACAGCACAACACCCTCGAGCAGCGCCTCGTACAGCTGGGACGGATGACGGGGAACCGTTCCAGCCGCGCCGCCAAAGACGACCCCCCACGGCAGGTCCGTGGGCTTGCCCCACAGCTCACCGTTCACGAAGTTCGCGCAGCGCCCCAGGCAAAGCGCCAGCGGCACGCCCACAAAGGAGGCGTCGGCCACCGTAAGAGGAGAGAGTCGCAAATAGCGGCAGGCGATGAGTCCTCCCAGCAAGCCTCCCGCGAGACCGCCGTGGAAGCTCATGCCGCTGATTCCGCCGCCGTTCGTGCCAAAGAAGATCTCCAGCGGGTGCGTGAAGTAGTATCCGTTGCTATAGAACAGCACGTATCCCAGGCGCCCGCCGATCAGCAGGCCGAATACGACAGCGATGAGGACGGTCATGACGTCATCGGGGGTGAATCCGATGTTCCAGCGTTTCTGGGTCCGGTACATCACGAATCCCGCCAGCAGCGCACCGACCATATAGGCCAATCCGTACCAGTAAATCGTGATGGGACCCGCCGAGAACGCGACGGGATCGAGACTGTGATACAGCTCGTTGAGCATAGTGCCCCCTTGGGGCGCACCGAAGAGGCGCGCCTTTACATAAAGAGCCGGGCCGGCCGTGGTGTCCACGATCCGGCCCGGCTCCATCACGGATGATTAGAACGGCATGTACTCGTCGTACAGGTCGTTTGCGGCATCGGCGCCGCCGCCAACCTGCTCGACGCGCGTCACGCCGGGCACATGCTCCTTGAGGATGCGCTCGACACCCATGGAAAGCGTCAGCGAGCTCATGGGGCAACCGGCGCAGGCGCCCTGCAGCTCCAGCTTGACCACGCCATCCTCGGTCACGCCCATGTACTCCATATCACCGCCGTCGGCCTGGAGGTTGGGGCGGATCTGCTCAAGCACCTCTTTGAGGAGGGTCTCGTCTACTGCCACGGAGACTCCTTTCATCTACAGCGAGCCGGCCGATGGGCGGGCCCGCGTCAATCGCACGGGTGGTGCACATGATACTACAGCGTGATACCCGCCTGCGGTGCTTCTATGCACCCCGTTTGCTCACGGAGCCGCCACACGGCTTTCGCATCGGAAACGAGCGGTAAGCCCTACTTGTGATACGGCTCGCCGCGCATGATCTTGAACGCGCGGTACACCTGCTCGAGCAGGACCACGCGAGCCAGGTTGTGCGGGAGCGTGATGCGCCCGAACGAAAGCCGCTCGTCGGCACGTGCGCGCACCTCGGGCGAAACACCGCACGAACCCCCGATGACAAACGTGATCGAGCTCTCGCCGCGCAACATCAGGTCGTCCAGATGCGAGGCGATCTCCTCGCTCGAACGCTCCTTGCCGCCGATGTCGAGCAGCACCACATGCGAGCGTTCGGGGATGGCAGCGAGGATGCCCTTGCCCTCGAGGGCGCGGCCCGCCTCCTCCCCACCCGACTTCGCGGGGTCCCGATCGGCGATTTCGACCATCTTCACGGTCGCGTACGCCGAGAGACGTTTGGCGTATTCCGCGCAGGCATCAGCCCAAAAGCGCTCCTTGAGCTTACCCACGGCGACGACGGTGATTTTCATGCATCCTCCTCGGAGCCTTTCGCGCACCACCCTCAGCGGCGATGACCGTCCGCCGCGCAAGCGATCCGCAACTTGGAAACCCGCCCCCTAGCGCTGGCGATACGTCTCGAAGAATTCCGCCAGGTCCTCCATGGCCTCGTGGAGCACGTCCATGGGAGGAAGATAGACGATGCGGAAGTGGTCGGGCTCCGGCCAGTTGAAGCCGCCGCCGCGGGTGATGAGGATGCCCTTCTGATGCAGGAGGTCGAGGGCGAACTGCTCGTCGTCGCGGATATTGAACTTCTTGACGTCCATCTTGGGGAAGATGTAGAACGCCGCCTTGGGCTTGACCGCGGTGATGCCGTCGATCGCGTTGAGGGCCTCGTACACGTAGTTGCGTTGCTCGCACACGCGACCGCCCGGCACCACATAGCTCTTCACGGACTGATGGCCACCGAGCGCCGTCTGCACGATGGACTGCGCCGGCACGTTCGAGCATAGGCGCATGTTGGAAAGCATATTCACGCCGAGCATGAAGTCCTCGCCCAGACGCTTGTTGCCCGACACGATCATCCAACCGATGCGATAGCCGGCGATCATATGGCTCTTAGAGAGGCCGGAGAACGTGACGCAGAACAGGTCGGGCGCGAGGCTGGCAATGGAGACATGCTCCGCATCGTCCATGCACAGGCGGTCGTAGATCTCGTCCGCGAAGATCATGAGCTGGTGCTTGCGGGCGATCTCCACAATGCCCTCGAGCACTTCCTTGGCGTACACGGCGCCAGTGGGGTTGTTCGGGTTGATGATGACGATCGCCTTGGTGCGAGGCGTGATCTTAGCCTCCATGTCGGCGAGATCGGGGTTCCAATCGGCCTGCTCGTCGCAGCGATAATGCACGGGCGTGCCGCCGGACAGCGTGGCGCAGGCGGTCCACAGCGGATAATCCGGGCTGGGGATGAGAATCTCGTCGCCAGTGTCGAGCAAGGCCTGCATGCACAGGTTGATGAGCTCAGACACGCCGTTGCCAGTGTAAATACCGTCCATGCTCACGTTGGGCAGACCCTTGAGCTGGGCGTACTGCATGATTGCCTTGCGCGCAGAGAACAGTCCGCGGCTGTCGGAGTAGCCCTCGCACTCGGGCAGCTGCTCGCGCATGTCCTGGATGACCTCGAAAGGCGTACGGAAGCCGAACGGCGCGGGGTTGCCGATGTTGAGCTTGAGGATGTGCGCACCCTCGGACTCGAGGCGGGCCGCCTCGTCGACCACGGGGCCGCGGACGTCGTAGAGGACGTTGTCGAGCTTGGAAGACTTCTTAAAAGTGCGAATGTTCTCAGGCATGATGTTCCCTTCGGAATGCGAGCTGGAAGTCGAGCGGTCCGCGAATGTGCGGGGGTCCGGGAAGGCGGCGGCAGGCCGCGCCTCGGCTCGCTCGGGAGGATCGGGCATCGCGGGGCTGGAAGGGGTGAAAGCGGACGTTGCAGGCACAACGGCGCCGTCGGCAGCAGCGTGCGCGGCGACGCCATCGGCCGTGGCGGGCGTGGCGGGCGCGGGCACGGCGTCATCATCAGCTGTGGCGGGCGAGGGCATGGCGGTAGCGGGTCCGGCGGCCGCGGAGGGTTCAGCGGACGCAGGCTCGTGCTCAGCCGCCCGATTCTCGCCCGTCAACTCGAAAGGTTCAATTTCAAGGATATCTGCGAGCAGCTGCACCACTGCGCGACGCGGGAGCGTCTTGCCACTCACGTACTGGCTCACCTGGCTCTTGCCGAGCTTCGACCCGCGATCTGCGGCCATGCGAATAAGATCGGCCTGCTTGAAGCCACGTTTATCCATAGCGTGGCGCAGACTCGCGGCAAAAACCTCTGCCGTTACCAACGATACGTTCTTTACGCGCGTGTCCTCGGCCACGTCCACTCCAATCACGAAGTTCAATTTCGCAAGAGTCTACCACGGAAGTTCAATTTGAAGAGCGGAAGAGTTCAATTTCCATCCCGTATCGAGAAGCGCACGCCCAATCAAAGCGCCCCGGACGCTCCGACGCCGATCGTGCGCGATTCGTGGGCCGCGTGCGGCCTGCGGGCTGTGCGCGGCCTGCGGGGTGGGGGTGGTTTGCAGGTTGTGCGCGGCCTACGGGGTTGGGACGGTTTGCAGGTTGTGCGCGGTCTGTAGGTTGTGAACGATTTCGGATTCCCGCTTTTTTTCGACTGCAGATTCCCCCAGGTAGATGTATGTGCAGAAATGGAGGTTATGAACGGTTCGTTCATAACCTGTCATTCGTGCCAGGCAAATCGTTCACAGCCTCCAACCGTTCATAACCTACAAAAATACCCAAGCGCATACCGCCGAGCTCGGTGTGGACTCGGTACATGCCGACGCTCACCCAGCAATCGCCCCGCGGACACAGCCGACACGCGCTCGGCGCACGCCTGGCGCCCATCCCGCACTCTACAGGGACACACCTCGGGCACTCGCCCCGTGCACGGCCAACACTCACCCCGTGCACGGCCAACGCGTACCCCGTGCACGCCCAACACGTGGCCGCCGCCGCAACGGCAAAACGGAGCAACAAAAAAGGGCGCACGGGAGACTCTCCTCCCGTGCGCCGCTGACGTGCGCGTTGCTATCTTCGCCAGACGCGCCGCTATCCGCGCCGCCTGCGTCGAAAGACGCAGGCCCGATGGCCGCTCTAGAAGCGACGGCCGCCGCGATCGCCGTAGTTGCCACGGCCGCCGCGGTCACCGTAACCGCCACGGCCACCACGGTCGTCACGGCCACCAAAGCCGCCACGGCCACCACGGCCGCCACGGTCACGATCGCCGAAGTCGCGACGAGGGCCGCGATCGCCGAAGTCCTTGCGGGGACCACGGTCGCCGAAATCGCGGCGCGGACCACGGTCGCCACCGCGGTCGCCGAAGTCGCGACGAGGGCCACGGTCGCCACCGCAGCCACCGAAGTCCTTGCGCGGGCCACGGTCGCCACCGCGGCCGCCAAAGCCACCACGGCCGCCGCGGTCGCCGCCACGGCCACCGCGATCATCGTTGTCCAGACCCATCTCGGTCAGCGGGTCGATGAGCTTGTCCATGAGCGCGACGATGTCCTCAGCGTCCAGCTGGGACAGCTGCGGGACGAGCTTCTTGCGCTTGCCACCGATGGAAGCGGCGAGCTCCTCGGCGTTCTCGTTGGCGGAGACGAGGATGGCGCGCATGTCCTCCTCCTCGGGCATGATGCGGGTCACGGCGCCGACTTCCTCAGCCTCGCGCAGGATGCCGTCGAGCTCGCGCAGACGCATGCCGAGCAGGTCGGACATCTCCTTCTGCTCCATCTGGGGCTTGAGCTCGAGGAGCTTGAGGGCGCGCATGAGCTCGCTGGCGCGGGCGGCGTCGGCCTCGGCCTCACGGCCCATGGCGAACTTGCGGTTGCGGAGCAGGCGAGCGGCGCGCTGCACCTTATCGAAAAGCTGGTCGTCCAGGCTGGGCCCCTCCTCGGCGGCATCCTCGGAAGCCTCCTCGGCGGTCTCCTCGACGACGTCCTCGGCCTCGACAGCCTCCTCAACGACCTCGACGGTCTCGGAAGCCTCGACGACCTCTTCCACGTTCTCGTTCTCGTTCTCGATGTACTCGGACATTTCGTCCTCCTTCTGCGTCCTCGGACGCGTTCATTGGGGGGGCCTCGCCCCGATGCCGGCGACTCTGTTTCCGCCTGGGCACCATCTCCACGCCTTCCGGCGTCTCATGCGGCACGCTCCATCTGAGCCTCGAATGCCGCCGTACACCAGTGTACGCGCCGCGACGCCGTTTCATTCGTGCGCTTTTGGTGGCACACACCTTTCGCATCTGCCTGAGAACATATCTCCAATCAACCGGTGCCGTCGGCTATGCCAAATAGCGCCTCACGTCCGCAATCCGCGCCTCGCCGTCGCGGCGGCCTACCTGGTAGATCCGCTCCAAGACCTCCGGGTCCTTTACGGCGAGCGGCGCCTTGACCGACTCGCTCGGACGGATGACGAGCGCCTTCCCGTCGCGCTCGAGGCGGGCCACCTCTTCGAGCTGGGCGTTATAGCGCACGTGACGGTTGGCGAGCAGCTCCACTAGCTTGGGATACGCACCGTACGCGCGCTCCAAGAGCGGCATGAGTCTGTTCGGCTCCTTCACGAATCCCTCAGGCTGCGTGAGGACGACCACGTTTCTGTCGTACCCCTGCGCGACCATCCATGCCGCCGGGATCGAGTCGGCGATACCGCCGTCGAGGAACTCGCGGCCGTCGAGCTCGACGGGTCGCGCGAGCAGGGGCACCGAGGCGGATGCCCGAATCCAATCGAGGTCATCGCCATCGCCACGCTCGATGTCGCGATAGACGGCCTCGCCCGTGGCGATATCCGTGCAAACGGCCGTGAAGCGCATGGGGTTCGCGGCGGCGGCCTCTATATCGAAGGGATCGAGGCGCAAGGGCACCTCGCGATAGGCGAAATCGATGCTGTAAAGCTCCCCGGTGCGCAGGAGATTCTTGAGGCTGGCGTAACGCGGATCGGCACAGAAGCGCTTGTTATAGCGGATGGCACGCCCCACCTGGCGCGACTTGATATTCACACCGAACGCGGCACCCGCAGACACGCCCACAGCGTGGTCGAACTCCACGCCGTACTCCATGAACACGTCGAGCACGCCCGCCGTGTACAGACCGCGCATGCCGCCGCCCTCGAGCACCAAACCCGCTGTCATATCGGCCAGCCTCCCATCGTCATGGTTTCGACGGGCCATTCTACGCCTATCACACGGTGCGGCGTGAGGCCCCGCATGGAGAAACCCATTTTCGCTTCGACAGGCGAAGGAGACGGATGCGGCGGACGCGTCCGCGGCGGGCCTGCCCGCTGCTGGCCCACCCGCACAGGCCTGCCCGCCGTGGGCCCGTCAGCGCGGCGGGACGATGCAGTCGTAGCGCACCGCCTTGCCGGCGATCGCGTGGCTCGGCTTGACGCCGGCGAGATGGGGGCCCTTCACCGGGCGCTTGATCACGACTTTGCGCGGGTGCGCGGCGAGCGCGGCCTGGAGCAGCGACTCCTCGTCGAGGGGCTCGGTCGGGCGCTCGAGGCCGTGGATGAGCTGGAACTTCTTTTTAACCGCGGCGCTCTTGGTGCGCCCCGGGAACATGGGGTCGAGATAGACCACGTCGGGCCGTATGTCCGACGCGGCGCCGAGCTCGGCGAGAACGGAGCGGCTGTCGCCCGCGACCAAGTGCATGCGCTCGACGATGGGCCCGAGGGCCTCGTGCGCCGATGCCCGCGCGAGGGCGTCCTCGAGCAGGGCGGCGATCACCGGATCGGCCTCGCACAGCGTGACCTCGAATCCGGCGGCGGCGAGCAGCAGGGAGTCCTCCCCCAGCCCCGCCGTGGCATCCACGGCACGCGGGGCCTCGATGCCCTTCACCCGGGCGGCCTTGACGAGCATCTCTCGCTGCAGGGCGCCCTGCTTGATGCGCGACAGCATCTCGGCAAAATCGGGACGGAGCTCCATGCCATCGCGCATGAGAGAGAGACCGTCGCGGGACACCTTGAGATACAGGCGACCCGGCTCGGGGATGAAAGCCGCCTCCAAACAACCGGCCTCGCAGACTGCGAGCGGCGCGGTCAGTCGATCGGACAGCCCCTCCGCGCGGTCGAGCGAGTCCCCATCGATGCAAAGCACCGTCACGGGCAATTCGGTAGAACCGACCCCCGATGCGGCAACATCCAGCGCGCCCCGCATGCCGCCATCCTCGATTCGACGACCCTCCTCGATTCGAGACCCCGTCATGACCTGTCCCCGCCCTTGATGGCGTTGACCGCGCTACGGCGCACCTTGGCCGGGTTGAGCGTCGATGCGGCGGCGGGAATATCGATATTCACGCCCAGCAAGATCTTCGCCATCCAAAAGTAGAAGAGAAGCACCAGCAGCGGAATGAGGCACGAGGTCACGAGCATCACCGCCAGCGACTCGATGAACTGGTTGAGCGACTCCTGCGCGCCCTCGACGGCACTCGAAATCCCGCCCGTCACCGTGTCGATAGCGCCCTGGAAAAAGCCGAGGATACCGCCGTCATCCTTCTTGCCGCCTTCCGACTCGGCCTCGGCCGCGCCCTCGGCCAACGCCTCGGCCGTCTCGACCGACTGAGTGAGCGAGGTGTCGTACATGGCGTCGACCTGGTTGGTAACCCAGGTACTGGTGGGTATGGCCAACAGCAGCACCGCGCCGATCAAGGCGAGTTTAACGCCGAGGCGCACCGGCACGGCCGACCATCGCGCGCGGCCATACGCCCAGGTAAAGACAATCGCGGAGAGCAGGGCGAGCGGCAACACCAGCCCCAGCGCAACGCCGCTGAAGATGGCGATGAGGTATTTCTCGAGGAACAAGGCGGCGAGCACGATGAGGAACCCGGTGCTCAGATCCATGAGCTTCTCGGCGATGGGCGAGCCCGCGTCGCCGGGGATCGCCGAGATGAGCGCCGATGCGCCCGCGGAACCGGCCGTGAGGGTGAGCACGTTGTCGATTTTCTCATCGATGGTGGCAATCACCTCCACGTGTGCCTCGGGCGAGGCGAAGCGCGGGGCAAGGCCGAACACGAGCAAGGTGATGAGGGCGACGAGGACCGCGGTGATAATCGCCCGCACCTGGGTGCTGGGCCCGAACGTCTCGTCGTACTGCTCAATTTCGTTCATGGGAACACCTCTCATCGATTCGTGCGTCAATGGTGGTTGCGGAGCCAGATATGGTGCAAGCCGCGCAGGGTGAGGGTCTCGTCAACCGTCGCATCGTGCGCGATCAGAGCCGCGACCTGGGTGGCCCCGTCTCCCGTGATCACCACGGGGGCGTCCGCGCCAAGCTCGCTCATAACTGCGTCGAGCAGGCCGTCTATGCGGGCGGCCTCGCCCAGCACTAAGCCGGACTGCATGGCGGCCCGGGTGCTGCGCCCGATCACGCGCTCGGGCGCGCGCAACTCGATCATGGGCAGACGCGCCGCGGCGGCGGTGAGCGAACGGGCGCCCAGGGCCACGCCGGGGGCGATGATGCCGCCCGCAAAGGCACCGGTGCCGTCGACCACCTCGATATTCGTCGTGGTGCCCAAATCGACCACCACGACCGGGAACCCGTACGACTCACGCGCCGCCACGGCATCCGCCACGCGATCGGAGCCGACCTCGGAGGGGTCGTCGTATCGCATGCGCATGCCGGTCTTGAGCCCGGGTCCCACAACATACGGACGGACGCCGCACAGCTTGTCGAGCGCGATGCGCCACACGTCGCCCAGGTTGGGCACCACGCAGGAAAGAATCGCCGAGGCGGGGTCGGGCGCATCCAGCATGTCGAGGGCGCGGGCGGCCTGCGCCCACGCCTCGTCGGCCGTGAGGCGGTCGGCCGTGGTGACCTCCCAGGTGCCGACGAGCTCGTCTCCGGCGAACACGCCGAACTTGGTCACGGTGTTGCCCACGTCGACGGCCAGCAGGCCGCAGTTCGCATCCTCGCCCATGCGCCCTCCGTTTTTCTTCGTCCGAACTTCTTCATTCGAGCTTACACTATAGCCGTCCTAATGCCGTAACCCGACTCCCCGAAGAGGGGGAGCGGATATACGAAGGAGCTACAAATGAGTTCTCTGAACCAGCGCGCGCCGTGGCGCGGGCAGATCAGTGCCGCCGGTATTCTCATCGGCTGCATCGGCTGCATCATCATCACGGCATCTTCCGTCTACACGGCCCTCAAGATGGGCGCCCTGCCCTGGCCGACCATCTTCACCTCGATCACCGCGCTGGTCCTGCTGCGCGCGGCTGGCCGCACGAGCCTGAACGAGGCGAACGTCACCCAGATCATCATGTCAGCAGGTTCCATGGTCGCGGGCGGACTGGCCTTCACCATCCCCGGCATCTGGATGCTCGGCATCGGCGATGAGGTGAGCTGGGCCGAAATGCTCGGCGTCGCGCTGGCCGGCACACTGCTGGGCCTCGTGTGCACGGCGCTGATCCGCCGGCGCTTCGTCGAGGAGTCGGACCTCGAGTACCCGATCGGCACCGCTGCCGCGGAGACGCTCATGGCCAGCCGCGCGGGCGGTGCGACGGGCAAACGGCTCTTCGGGTCCATGGCGGCGGCCGGCATCTGGTGCGGGCTGCGCGACCTCGCAGGCGTCATCCCGACCATGATCGGCGCCCTGCCCATCCCCGGGGTGGCGTTCGGTATCTACAATTCGCCCATGCTGCTGTCCGTGGGCTTCCTGGTGGGTGGCGCGGCCGTCGCGTTCTGGCTCGCCGGCGGCCTGATCGCGAACTTCGGCGTCATCGTGGGTGGAGGCGCCGCGGGCCTGTGGGATGTCGCCACCGCCCAGGGCATCGTATCGAGCCTGGGCATGGGCCTCATGATGGGATCGGGCATCGGCGTCGTGGTGCGCGACATCCTGCCCGGCGCGCTGAGCGGCCTGCGCGCCGGGGCGCATGGCGACGGCGCGCGCGAAAGCGCCCCCGCACGAGCGCTCGACAAGCTCGACGCCGGCATGCTCGCCCTGTTCGTGGCCACCGCGGCCCTGCTCATTTGCCTCGTCCTCGGGATCTCCCCGCTCGCCTGCCTCGTCGTGGTCATTCTCGCGTTCGTCACCACCATCATGAGCGCGCAGTCGGTTGGTCAGACGGGCATCGACCCCATGGAGATCTTCGGCCTCATCGTCCTGCTCATCGTCGCCGCGCTCGGCGAGACCGACCAGGTCAGGCTCTTCTTCGTCGCGGGCGTGGTCGCTGTGGCGTGCGGCCTCGCCGGCGATGTCATGAGCGATTTCAAGACCGGCAGGATCTTGGGAACCGAACCGCGCGCCATGTGGGTCGGCCAGGCCGTCGGAGCGCTGCTCGGAACCGCCGTGTCCGTCGCCGTGATGTGCGCCCTGCTCAACGCCTACGGGGCCGACGCCTTCGGCCCGGGCAAGACGTTCGTGTCCGCCCAGGCGAGCGTCGTGGCGACCATGGTCTCGGGCATCCCCAGCATCGGCGCGTTCGGCCTCGGCCTCGCGGCGGGCATCGCCCTGTATTGCCTGGGTATTCCGTCCATGATGCTCGGCCTCGGCGTGTACCTGCCGTTCTACATGACGCTCTCCGCTTCTCTCGGCGCCCTGGTCAAGGTCGTCTACGACCGCGCCGCCGCCAAGCGTCGCGAACACGATGCGGACGCGGGCGCCGCGGAGACGTCCCACGAGGAGACCGGCATCATCGTCGCATCCGGCGTGCTGGGCGGGGAGTCCATCGTCGGCGTGCTGATCGCGCTCATGTCCGTGGCGACGGGCCTGCTGGGATAACCGCGCCATCCGACCCATCGGCAAAAGACACGGCGAAGACGCGATGAGCGGGCGACGCGGTCTCCCGCACCCTCATAGGTCGATTCGGGGCCGTCCACCGAGGAGCGAACCTCGGCGGACGGCCCCCGTCTTATGCTTGGAGACGTCTGAGCGCACCGTCTGGCCCCGGGGCGACCGGCCTCGCATGACTCCCGGCCGGAACGCACGACCTCGCCCCGGACCCGGGCGATGCGCTCTTTTTCGACAGCCCTCGTGAAAGGCCGGAGCCATGTGGGTTTTCGACACCACGCTCTATCAGATCTATCCGCTCGGCATGCTCGGATGCCCCTTCGACGCACCCGAACCGGGCGACGAAGACGCCGCTGCGCGCGAGCGGGAGCTCCATCGCGTGAGCTCGCTCATCGATTGGGCTCCCTACCTTGGAGAGCTCGGCGTGGGCGCCATTTTGCTCAACCCGGTTTTCTCCTCCGACACCCACGGGTACAACACGCGCGACCTGCGCCAGATCGACTGCCGTCTGGGCACGAACGACGACTTTGCGAGCGTGGTCAACGCGCTGCATGCATGTGGCGTGCGTGTGATCGTGGACGCGGTGTTCAACCACGTGGGCCGCAACTTCTGGGCCTTCCGCGATGTGCGCGAGCGCAAGTGGGACTCACCCTACAAGGACTGGTTCCATATCAGCTTTGACGGCGACACGCATTTCGGCGACGGCTTTTGGTACGAGGGCTGGGAGGGCAATCAGGACCTCGTCAAGCTCAACCTGCGCAATCCCGAGGTCATCTCCTACCTGCTCGATACGGTGCGCATGTGGAAGCGCGAGCTCGGCGTGGACGGCCTGCGTCTGGATGTGGCCTACTGCCTGGACCGGGACTTCGTGCGCACCCTGCGCGGAGTCGCGGACGAGTTGGGCGCGGAACCACGCTTCGACGGCGCGCCCAGCGACGGCTTCCCGCTCATCGGCGAGGTGCTGTTCGGCGACTACAACCTCATCGTCAACGACGACATGCTCGACTCCTGCACCAATTACGAGTGCTACAAGGGCCTGTACTCAAGCTTCAACTCCATGAACATGTTCGAGATCGCTCACTCGCTGCACCGGCAATTCGGCGGGGAGCCGTGGTGCATCTACCGCGACAAGCACCTGGTGAACTTTGCCGACAACCACGACGTCTCCCGGCTGGCGAGCATCCTTACCGAAAAGCGCCACCTCGCGCCCGCTTACGGCGTGCTCTTCGGCATGCCGGGCATCCCATGCCTGTATTACGGCAGCGAGTGGGGGCAGCTTGGAGAGAAGGGCACCGGCTACCTGGCCGACATCGATCTGCGCCCGGCGATTGCGGCGCCTTCTGCCGAGGCGCTCGCCGCGCCGGCCGCGGGTTGGGAGGGAGGATGCGGCCCCAACGAGCTCACGATCCTCGTCAACCGGCTGAATCATGTGCGCCGCAGCTCCCGCGCCCTGTGCCACGGCGACTACCGCAATGTGGTCATAACCAACAGGCAGTTGCTATTCGAACGCAGCGCGGGTGCGGACGGCGATGCGCCGGCCGAATGCGTGCTCGTGGCGATCAACGCCGAGGATGTGCCTTTCACCTTCAGCGACGACCCACTGCGGGGCACGTTCGAAGTGCTCGTCGCGTGCGGCGGCGAGGGCACACGCGCGACGGCGCAAACCGGCACGAAAGCCCTCGAGCTCGACGGCATGCTGGACATACCGCCATTTTCCGTGATCTACCTGCGTAAATAACGCAGGCCACGTCCTCTTGTCCGAAAAGATCCCGCTATCGGCCGAGGATGTTTCCTCGACAAGTGCGGCATCTCGCCTGGAAAGGATGAGGTTTTTCGTATCGGATTATCGATTTGCGAAGCATCACCCTTCAACGCCACATCATTTGCGCAGATAGACGGTGTGCCGATTATCCCCATACTCCAGCATTTCGGTTTTCGATACGAAAAAGCTCGACCCCTCGCACGCAGACTCGAAATACGGCCAAAAACGCCACCCACCGCGACGCCGCCCACCGCCAAAACGGCATCTAGCGGCAGCGCCCATGGTGCACGGCGTTACGCCTCGATGACCCGATCGCCCTCGAGGGGATAATCGTCCAGGCAATAGGAGCGAATCGTCACATCGTCGTACGTGTTGAAGTAATACGTGCGCGTGACGGCGGAGAAGCAACTCGTATACAGCGTCTTCTCGAACTTCCCGTCGTGCGCGGCGGCACCGCCCTCGACCATGGCGACCTGTGCCAGCGAATGGAACATGCGGCTCACGTTGGCCGCCTCATCGTCCTTGGCGGGATAGTTCGCGTTGACATACGCGGCACGGACGAAACGCGAGGGCGAGCTGTAGTCGCCGGGCAGGCCGCGCTGGGAAGCGCCCGCACCGAACGGGGCGAGCGGCCGGCCGAATGCGCCCTTGCTATCGAAGGCGCTGGATACGTTGAGGTAATTGCGCAGGTTCTCGGCATGCCAGCTATAGCCGGGCTGATTGGCGAGAACGTCCACCGGGTTCTCGAACACCTGCATGCCCGCCGCCGTGTATTCGACCACGATGGAGCGGGTCGCGTCGCCGATGATCCAGTGAAGCAGCGAGGACGGCCACTTGGGCGCGATGGGCTCATCCACAATCACGGCATCCTGAAGAGCCGCGACTACCTCGTCCACGGTTTCAAAATTGGCGGCGATCCACAGCGGGAACTCCCACGCCGCGACGTTCGTCTTGCCCTCGATGGGCGCGGGCGCGTACTCGGCGTAACCCGGGAAGTTGAGGCCCGCCACGGCGAGGCCCGCGTCATTGCCGGCGTCGAAGAGCAGCGGCTGGCCCTCCTCCACAATGCCCATGCCGATCAGGGCGTGCAAGACCTCGCTGGTGGCACCGAAGGGCGAGGCCGGCTTGAAGCCGCGCGGCACCACGAGCGCACGCTCGCCGTAATCGAAGGTCCAATCCAAATTGCGGCCGAAAAACATCCGGCCGTCAGTATCGTTGAAGCGCATGCCAGTGCACATGCGATGGGTCCTTTCGTTGCCGGCGTCGCGGGGCGGCGCCCTCCTGCAGAGCCGCGGGGGACCCGGCCACGCCGTGCAAAAACGCCGTCGGCCCCGCGATGGCCGATATGTACCCTCAGGGCACCCAGCCATCGCGCGGGCGCATGTCTTCACCGCGCGCACAAACTTCGGCCGCGCACGCGATGCCGAACGCGCACGGGCGGGAAGGGACTACTTGCCCATGCGGCCCTTGACCATGGCGAGGGAGATCTTGCCGCGCGCCTTGTCGACGCCGGTGATCCACACGGTCACGGTATCGCCCACGGCCACCACCTCGCTCGGATGCTTCACAAAGCGATCGGCGAGCTTGGAGATGTGGACCAGGCCGTCCTGATGCACGCCGATATCCACGAACGCGCCGAAGTCCACCACATTGCGCACGGTGCCCTTGAGCTCCATGCCGACCTCGAGGTCCTCGATGCTGCGCGCCGCCTGGGAGAACACGACCTCGGGGGCGTCGTCACGCGGGTCGCGGCCGGGCTTTTCCAGCTCCGCCACGATGTCGCGCAGGGTGGGCACGCCGCAGCCCAGCTCGGCGGCCACCGCGCCCAGGCCGCCGATCTTGGCCCCGATGCCCGGCACGCCGCCCGCCGCCAGTGCACTCGGCGCCACACCGGCGCGACGCAGCAGCTCACCGGCGATTTCGTAGCTCTCGGGATGCACGCTCGTGGCGTCGAGCGGGTTCTTGCCGCCCGTGATGCGCATGAAGCCCGCCGCGTTGAGATACGCCTTGGGGCCGAGCTTGGGAACTTTCTTGAGCTGACGGCGATCGGTGAACGCGCCATTCTCCTCGCGGTACGCCACGATGTTCTTTGCCACGGCGGGCGTGATGCCCGAAACATACCCGAGCAGGCTCGCGCTCGCGGTGTTCACATCCACGCCCACGCGGTTGACCACGTTCTCCACCACGTTGCCCAGTGCACGGCCGAGCTCCGCCTGATCGAGGTCGTGCTGGTACTGGCCGACGCCGATGGACTGCGGCGGGATCTTGACGAGCTCGGCCAAGGGATCCTGCAGGCGGCGGCCCAGGCTCATGGCGCCGCGCGTGGTCACGTCGAGGTCCGGGTACTCCTCGCTCGCCAGCTTGGAAGCCGAGTACACCGAGGCGCCTGCCTCATTGACGATGGTGTAGCGCAGCTCGGGGGCGGACTCGGCGATGAAGGCGGACACGACCTCCTCGGTCTCGCGGCTCGCCGTGCCGTTGCCCACCACGATGGTGTTGATGCGGTGCTTGCGGGTGAGGCGCAAGAGCTCGCGCTTGGTGCCCGCGATGTCGCGACGCGGCGGCGTGGGGTACAGGATCGTGTGGTCGAGCAGTTTGCCGCACTCGTCGAGCACCGCGACTTTGCAGCCGGCTCGATAACCCGGGTCGAGCGCGATCACACGCGCGCCGCGCACCGGGCGCTGCTGCAACAGGCCCTCGGTGTTCTTGGCAAAGACCTTGATGGCGTCGGCCTGGGCGCGCATGGTGAGGTCGACGCGCAGCTCGCGCTCGAGTGAGGGGGCCATGAGGCGCTTGTAGCCATCGGCGATGGCGGCGTTGAGCTCGGATGCAAACGGCCCACGGCGACGCGGGTAGCGGCTCTGAAGGCGCTCGGCCGCGGCCTCGCCGTCCACGCGCACGCGCACGCGCAGCTTGCCCTCGCGCTCGCCGCGGTTGATGGCCAGGATGCGATGATTGGGGATGGAACGGGCGGCCTCGGAGAACTCGTAATAGGGCTCGTACGGCGTCTTCTCGTCCGCATCGATCGCCTCGGACTCGATGGCGGCCGTCTTATGCGTGTACTCGCGCAGGTCCGCCGTGTTCTCGGGGTCCTCCGCCACGAGCTCGGCCACGATATCGCGCGCGCCGGCGAGCGCCGCCTCCGCCGTGGCAAAGCCGCCCTCGGCGTTGATGTAGCTGGCAGCCGCGGTGAGCGGGTCCTCCCCCTGGGCGGGCTGCATGAGGATGAGGTTGGCGAGCGGCTCGAGGCCCGCGTCGCGCGCCTTGGACGCACGGGTGGCGCGCTTCTTGCGATAGGGCTTGTAGAGGTCCTCCACGCGCTGGAGCGTGGACGCCCCCTCGATGCTTGCGCGCAGCTCCTCGGTGAGTTTGCCCTGGGCGTCAATCACCGCGATCACGTCGGACTTGCGCTGCTCGAGATTGCGAAGGTACGACAGGCGATCGTCGAGCGCGCGCAGCGCGACGTCGTCCATGCCGCCCGTGGCCTCCTTACGGTAGCGCGCGATGAACGGGATCGTCGCCCCCTCGTCGATGAGGTCGATCACGGACTGGATGCGCGCGGCCGGCTGCCCGAGCTCGACGGCAAGGGAGGAGACAATGCGCTTATGACGGGCCGCCAGCTCCTCGGGCGAAGTCTCCGCGCGGCGATCGGTCGCCGGGGCATCCGCAACATCATCGGCGGTGAGCGAGCCGGCGGAGCCGAGGGTGCGCACCGTGGCGGCATGGGCCGGCGAGACGGAGGGCGCGGGCGCTGGCTCCGGGGCGGGCGCGGACGCTGGCGCAGCGGGCTCGATGATGACGTCCTTGCGCGCGCCGCTCCCCTCCGGGCTCAGCGTGGCGACCATATTCATGATGGAGGCGATGTCGACGTTGTTCGTTTCGGCCATATGAAGACTCTCCCATCGAATTCGGCTAGGCATTACATCCTACCCGACCGATGGGACGCACCATGCAATCCCTACGCGATGGCGCGGAGGCGATCATGTGCCGCCGGGCCGGCCTCGCTCGAATGTGTGCCAAGCCGATCTCGACGGTCAGAGGCAAACCGATGGAGCCGAGCCCGCGCGACCGGAGGCAAACCACCGCACGCGCACGCCATGTCGCCGCACGCGCACGCCATACCGCCGCGCACGGCACCATACCGCCCCACCCTCGCGCGCTCTGGTAAGCTGTGCTGTGAAATCATCCATTGAAAGGCTGCTTGCGACATGCATCGCATTCTCTTCATCTGCCATGGGAACATCTGCCGTTCCACCATGGCCCAGTTCGTCTTTGAGGAACTCGTGCGGCGCGCCGGACTCGAGGGCGAATTCACGATCGATTCCGCGGCGACGTCTCGCGAGGAGATCGGAAACCCTCCACATCACGGGACCGTCTCCAAGCTCCGCGAAGTCGGCATCCCCGTCGGGGCGCATCGCGCTCGTCAGATCACACGCGGCGAATACGGAAACTGGGACCTCATCGCGTACATGGATCGCGAGAACGAACGTGGCCTCAATCGCATTCTCGACGGCGACCCCAACGAAACCTGCCACAAGCTCTTGGAATTCGCCGGAAGCAACCGCGACGTGGCCGATCCCTGGTATACCGGGGACTTCGACGCAACCTATCGAGATATCGCAGAGGGCTGCTCGGGCCTGTTCGAGCACGTAACCGGAATCAACGCGCCCCTCTTGCCGGGCATCGAAGCACGCTAGGAGCTCTCCCATGATCGGACTCGGAACGCTCATCGACGTCGCGCTCATCCTCCTAGGCGGCTTTGCCGGCCTCGCCTTCGGACGATTCATCAGCGGGCGCATACAAGACACCCTCCTCAAGGCAACCGCGGTGGCCATCATCTTCATCGGCATCTCCGGCGCCATGAGCGGCATGCTCACCGTATCCGGCGGCGAGATCTCAGCCGGCGGCTCCGCGCTCGTCGTCGTCTCGCTCGCGTTGGGATCGCTCATCGGTGAAATCCTCGACCTCGAACGCCAGATCGATCGCTTTGGCGAGTGGCTCAAGTATGCGACCGGCAGCAGCGGCGACTCCGAGTTCGTGGACGCCTTCGTCACCGCGTCGCTTTCCGTCGCGATCGGTGCCATGTCCATCGTCGGCGCCATCCAGGACGGCATGACCGGTGACTTCTCCACCCTGGCGGTCAAAGGCGCCATCGATGCCCTGCTCGTATGCACCATGACGGCGTCGATGGGCAAGGGCTGCATCTTCGCCGCGATCCCCGTGCTGGTGTTCCAGGGCGCCCTCACCCTGCTCGCAAGCTTCCTGCAGCCGCTCATGACCGCCGCGGCACTCGCCAACCTCTCGACGGTCGGCTCGATCCTCATCTTCTGCATCGGCGTGAACCTGATCTGGCCCAGGACCTTCCGCGTGGCCAACATGCTCCCCGCGGTCGTCGTTGCCATGGCGGCGGCGTTCGTGATGTAAGCGACAGAAGATCGTCGCGAACACAAGGTAGGACCCCCCGAGCACGGCTCATCCCGCTCTGCAGGCTGGTCCCGTGGGCTGGTCCCGTGGGCTGGTCCCGTGGGCTGGTCCCGTGGGCTGGTCGCAAAATGCCACTCTGTACAAACGTGGCATTTTGCGACCATTTTTCGCTTGAATAACCCCAAGAAATGGTCGTGATTCGCCACGCTGAAACAAAGTGGCGAATCACGACCATTTTCAGCCCGATATCGCAAAAAAGTGGTCGCGATTTGCCACGCTAGAACAGAGCGGCAAATCGCGACCACTTCATGGGAATGGAGCCCCTGAGAAGCGGGCAGGGTATCGCGGTTCGCATCCCATACCCGGACATCGCCCTCATGACTCGCTGCCGTGCAACGCGACGCGCGCGCTTCATAGGAAGCGGCCCAGTGCATCGCGACGAGTGCGCCTCATAGCCGATGCCCGTGCCCCGCTTGCAACCTCGCGTCTTAGAACTCCACGTTGCCGAACTCGGACAGCTTGAGCTCCTTGTTGTGGTCCGTGGCCCAATCGATGTTCCAGGGGCTCGTGAACAGCAGCAGCTTGCCGCCGCGCATGTCCTCGACGCGCAGCGTGTCGCGCGTGAGGGAGAGCGCCGGGATGTCGATGGTACCGGGCTCGTTCACGATCCAGCGGATGTCGGTGTAGGGCAGCGGCTGGCGGCGCACCTCGACGTGGTACTCGCTCTTGAGGCGCTGCTCGAGCACCTCGAACTGCAGGGTGCCCACCACGCCCACGATGACCGACTCCATACCGGCACCGAGCTCGCGGAAGATCTGGATGGCGCCCTCTTGGGCGAGCTGTTCCATGCCCTTCACGAACTGCTTGCGCTTGAGCGTATCCACCTGCGTGACGCGCGCGAACAGCTCGGGCGCGAACGTGGGGATGCCCGCGAACTGCACCGGCTTCTTGCCCGTGCAGATGGTATCGCCGATGGAGAAGATGCCCGGGTCGAACAGACCCACGATGTCGCCGGCGTAGGCCTCGTCCACGATGGCGCGGTCGTCGGCCATCATGGTCGTGCCCGTGGCCAGCTTGATCTTGCGGCCGCCCTGCACGTGCGTGGCGTCCATGCCGCGCTCGAACTTGCCGGAGCAGATGCGCACGAAGGCGATGCGGTCGCGGTGGTTCTTGTCCATGTTCGCCTGGATCTTGAAGACGAAGCCGGAGAAGTCCTCACGCGTGGGCTCCACGGGCTCGCCGGTCAGCGCATCGGTGTGCGCGCCGGGGCCGGGGGCCAGGCGCAGGAAGTCCTTGAGGAAGGGCTCGACGCCGAAGTTCGTGAGCGCGGAGCCGAAAAACACCGGGGAGAGCTTGCCCGTGAGAACCGCATCGAGGTCGAACTCGGAATCGGCGCCGTCGAGCAGCTCGATGTCGTCCATCAGGTTGTTGTGGTTGTGCTCGCCGATGAGCTCGGTGAGGGCCTCGTCGCCGAGCGTGGCCTCGACCTCGCCCACCTTCTTGGTGCCGTTGGCGCGACCGTCGCCCTCGAACGCCAGGACCTTGCGGCTGGCGCGGTCGAACACGCCGCGGAAGTCGCGGCCGTTGCCGATGGGCCAGTTCATGGGATAGGTGCGGATGCCGAGCACGTTCTCGACCTCCTCCATGAGGTCGAACGGGTCGCGCGTCTCGCGGTCCATCTTGTTCACGAATGTGAAAATCGGGATACCGCGCATGGCGCAGACGCGGAAGAGCTTCTTGGTCTGGGCCTCGACGCCCTTGGCACCGTCGATCACCATGACCGCGGCGTCGGCTGCCATGAGAGTACGGTACGTGTCCTCGGAGAAGTCCTGGTGGCCAGGAGTGTCCAGGATGTTCACGCAGCAGCCGCCATAGGTGAACTGGAGCACCGAGGAGGTGACGGAAATACCGCGCTGCTTCTCGATGTCCATCCAGTCGGAGACCGCATGGCGGGAGTTCTGCTTGCCCTTGACCGAACCGGCGGACTGGATGGTGCCGGTGTAGAGCAGGAGCTTCTCGGTAAGGGTGGTCTTGCCGGCGTCGGGGTGCGAGATAATCGCGAACGTGCGACGCGAGGAGATCTGCGGGGCGTAAGAGGCCATGGGCGCGTGCGTCCTTTTCTAACTGAAGCGGCGCGGGTCGGCGCGCCGGACGATGTAACGTGATTTGAACCGTACGTATTGTAGCGGCAAGAAGAGCGCCCGCCGAGGCAAAGGCCCCGACGAGCGCATTATGCAGCGGATTTTCACGCCGTCATGCACGCAACGCGCATTCCGGATGCATCCGGCGACCGCAGACCGCCGTCATCGACGCCGGGGCAAATGGCAAAGGACGCGCGATGGGGCCTACGCGTCCTCCCCCAGCATCTCGCGGGCGTAGGCGATGGCGTCGTCGATACTGGTGCGGAAGTGCTCGCGACCCACCTTCTCCACAAAGCCGGCGCGCTCCATGGTCTTCATAGGCTGCTCGTTGGCGTGCGAAATGATGAGCTGCACGTCATTCTCGGCGCAATACTCGCGCAGGTTCTCGAGCGCGTTCATGGCCGAGGAGTCGAGCGAAGGCACGCCGCGCATGCGGATGATCAGGTACTTGGTGAACTCCTTCACCGAGATCTCGGCGATCTGGTCGGTCATGCCGAAGAACATCGGGCCGTTGATCTCGTACACGCGCACGCTCTTTGGCAGCTCGCGCAGGTGCGTGACCTCGGAATCCTCGTCGCAGTAGTACTTCCAGCCGCGGACCTCGGTCTCGTCGCTCAGGCGCTTCATGAGCAGCACGAGCGTGATCATCATGCCGACGCCGATGGCCATGACCAGGTCGAACACCACGGTAAAGAGGAAGGTGACCACAAGCACGGCCACGTCGCTCTTGGGCGCGGTGCGCACCTGGTGCACCACGGTGCGCCAGCCGGACATGTTGTAGGCAACCTGCAGCAGGATGGCTGCGATGCAAGGCATGGGGATGAGCGCCGCATACGGCATGAGGAACACCATCACGGCGAGCAGCACCACGGCGTGGACCATACCGGCGATGGGCGTGCGACCACCGGCCTTCACGTTGGCGGCGGTGCGGGCGATGGCGCCCGTGGCGGGAATGCCGCCAAACATCACGGAACCGATGTTGCCCACGCCCTGGGCGACGAGCTCCATGTTGGCGCGATGGTGCGAGCTGATCATGGAATCGGCCACCACGCAGGACAGCAGGGACTCGATGGCCGCAAGGATCGCGATGGTGAAGCCGTTGGGCAGTTGCTCGCGGAACAGATCGAAGCTCAACTGGGGCAGGTGCAGCTGCGGAACACCAGCGTTAATGGTGTAGAGGTCGCCAATGGTGTTCACGTTCATGCCAAGACCGCTCACCATGGCGATTCCTGCGAGCACCGCGATGAGCGAGCCGGGGATGCGCTGGCTCACACGCGGCCACAGCACGAGCACCGCCAGGCACACGAGACCCACGATGAGCGCCTCGACGTTGAAGGTGGAGAAGTTGGCGACCACGGCCGAGAGCTTGTCCATCGTCTCGATAGTGGGGGTGCCTGCCGGATACGTGAGGCCGAACAGATCCTTGAGCTGGCCGGCCACAATGGTCACCGCGATGCCCGCCGTGAAGCCCGTGGTGATGGTGTAGGGCACGAAGCGGATGAGCGTGCCCAGGCGAAAGACGCCCATGAGGATCAGCAACACGCCTGCGATGATGGTCGCGGCCACCAGGCCGTCCATACCGCTCGAGGCGACGATGCCCGCCACGATGGTGGCGAACGCGGCGGTGGGACCCGAAATCTGCACCGCACTGCCGCCGAGCAACGCGATGATGAATCCCGCGACGATGGCCGTATAGAGGCCCTGCTCGGGGCCGACGCCCGAAGCGATGGCGAGGGCGATCGACAGGGGCAGCGCCACGATGGCCACCACGATGCCGGCGACGATGTCGCGCGGGATCTGGCGCTTGAGCTGTTCGGGGTCCTGGTGCTTGATGATGCTGAAGAGGATGGGCTTGATCTTGTCGCGCGTCATATGGGTGCTTCCCGGCTTTCTACTCTTGATGTGCGTGCGGCATCGCCCAGGCGAATGGACACGCGAAAACGCCCGGCGGCGGTGCCCCGGACGGAACGCGTGAGGTCATTTCGTTGTAATCGCACTTGAACGACGCCCTCTGTTATACCACAGGCGCGCCCTTCACCCCGTCGGCTCCTTTTCGCCATGTATACATGCTTCGCACCACACGATGTTCGAGCATGCCATGTTCGCCAAAATGACACCCATGCATAATCTTTCTGTAACAATAAACCTAGTTTAGGCATGAGCTTATTAGGCACCTTGACGATGTTGTACACTCACACCGTCAAAGCATGCGGCGTTGTATGAAAGGACTACCGCCATGACCAAGGAACTCGTGTACTCCGGCAAGACCAAGGACGTGTTCGCCCTCGAGAACGGCAACTACCTGCTCAAGTTCAAGGACGACTGCACCGGCAAGGACGGCGTCTTCGATCCGGGCGAGAACGCGGTCGGCCTCACCATCGAGGGCGTGGGCGACGTCAACCTGCGCATGTCCATCTACTTCTTCGAGAAGATCAACGCCGCCGGCATCAAGACCCACTACGTGTCCGCCAATCTCGACGACACCACCATGGAGGTCCTGCCCGCCAAGGTCTTTGGCGAGGGCCTCGAGGTCATCTGCCGCAACAAGGCCGTGGGCTCCTTCTACCGCCGCTACAAGCAGTACTGCAACGAGGGCGACGATCTGCCGTCCTACGTTGAGACCACCTTCAAGAACGACGAGCTGGGCGACCCGCTGGTCACCAAGGACGGCCTGGTTGACCTGGGCGTCATGACCGCCGAGCAGTACGACGAGCTCAAGGACATGACCAAGAAGATCACCAAGATCATCGCCGACGACCTGGCCGAGAAGGGCCTCGTCCTCTACGACATCAAGTTCGAGTTCGGCTACGACGCCGACGGCAACGTCATCCTGATCGACGAGGTCGCCTCCGGCAACATGCGCGTCTACAAGGACGGCGAGTACGTCGACCCGATGACCCTCTCCGAGCTGTTCTTCGCGTAAGAGCGCAGCACAACTCATACAACGATGCCCCGCGGTTCATGCGAACCGCGGGGCATTTTCTTTAGACGTAGGGGCGGCAGAAGCGCCTATCCTCGCGCTATCCCTCGATCAGGTATGCGCGGAGCGACTCGAGATCCATGCCATCGATACCGAGCTCGGCCATGGAGCGGCCGCCCTCCCAGCAATCGCTCTCGAGCAGCACGCCGCCCAAGCTCACCAGGGAATCCATCACAGGCGTGGGCACACCGATGAGACGGGCGAGCTTGGCCCACGTTGCGATGCCAAACGGGATGTCCTCGGAGTAATAGCGGTTCTGCAGGTTCGCCGGACCGGTGATCTTGGCAAAGTTGGGGTCGCCGGCGATGGCCTCCTTGATGGAATCGGTCTCAACCGCACCGCCGATGCCGTGTGCGGCGATATCGGACTCATAGCCCATGGCGTCGAGCAGCGCGATGCGCTCGGCGTCGATGGCCTCGGTCAAGCGGGCGACGCAATCGGTGAAGCCCTCGGTATAGAAGTGGAAATCGCCCTGGGCGTACTCGATGCGACCGGCGTTCAGAATGCAGCCCGGCACATGGATGATGGGATTCAGGCTGGACAGGCCACACGCCACAACGCTCTCCACGGCCTCGACACCCGGAAAGACGCCGTCAAGCGCCGCGATGACCTCATCGGTACGGGAGGCGGGCATGACGCCCACCTTCAACGGATCGAAGCGGCTCATGACGAGCGACGCGCCAGGGCCGAGCAGGCGAGTGGCGTAGGGCAAGGTGTGGGTCTCTGCCACACAGACGTCCTCGACGCCGTGGGCCTTGAACGCCTTCCAGAACATGAGCGAACCGAACGTACCGGGCAGCACGACCACGATCTGCCCGGCAGAGACGACCTCGGCAAGCTTCTCGGCATATGCGGCGTGGGCAAAGGCGGGCACGGCGACCAGGATGACCTTGACGCCCTCGATAGCGGCCGCGAGGTCGCTCGTGACCATGGCGAGCTTGGCCGTGCCGGTGCCCGCGGCACCCGAGAGCTCGATCTTCTTGGTGTCGAACACCTGCTGCATGTTGGGGGCGAATCGCTCGTCCTCATACATGTTGACCTCGAAACCCCTCAACGTGAGGTCGGCCGCCGCAGCATGCGCCCCGTTACCGCCACCCAAAACCGCGATCTTTGTCATGATGCCGATGCTCCTTTCCAGCAAAAGGCGCGAAACCCCAAAGACTCGCGCCATATAGACACCATCGAGTCTACTCCTCCGAAGAGATCTTTAGGGTGGCACAACCGCGCCGGAGCCCCATTTGTCGTCATGGCAGACGCAAACGCAAAAATCCCCCGGCAAGCCCTTGCGCTCGGTTTTTTGAGCGCGGGCCGCCGGGGGATTCCGGTGAGCTATCTAAACCTTACGGCTTAGTACATGCCGCCGCCCTGGGCGCCGGCGGTAGCGGCCGCGATGGCGTCCTCGAGCTGGGTGTTCTTGGGCACGTCGGAAACGGTGGCCTCGGTGATGAGGATGAGGGAGGCCACGGAGGCAGCGTTCTGCAGGGTGGTGCGGGTGACCTTGACCGGGTCGAGCACGCCCATGTCGATCATGTTGCCCCACTCGCCGTTGGCGGAGTTCAGGCCCTCGCCCGCGGGAAGCTCGGAAACCTTGTCAACGATGACAGCACCCTCAAAGCCGGCGTTCTTGGCGATGGTGGCCACCGGAGCGGTCAGGGCCTTCTTGATGATGTCGATACCGATCTGCTCCTCGGGATCGGAGATCTCGATGTTCTCGAGCGCAGGCAGGGCGTCCATGAAGGCGACACCGCCGCCGGCGACGATGCCCTCCTCGACGGCCGCACGGGTGGCCTGCAGGGCGTCCTCGACGCGGTGCTTGATCTCCTTGAGCTCGGTCTCGGTAGCGGCACCGACCTTGATGACGGCCACGCCGCCGGAGAGCTTGGCCAGGCGCTCCTGGAGCTTCTCGCGGTCGAACTCGGACTCGGTGTGCTCCATCTCGCCCTTGATGGCGGCCACGCGGTCGGCGATGGCCTCCTTGGTGCCGGCACCGTCGACGATGGTGGTGTTGTCCTTGGTGATGGTCACGCTCTTGGCGGTACCGAGCATGTCGGCGGTGATATCGGCGACCTTGATGCCGAGCTCGTCGAGCGCGGCCTGGCCACCGGTGAGGATAGCGATGTCCTCGAGCAGGCGCTTGCGGCGATCGCCGTAGCCAGGGGCCTTGACGGCGCAGACGTTGAGGGCGCCGCGAATCTTGTTCAGGACCAGGGTGGGCAGAGCCTCGCCGTCGATGTCCTCGGCGATGATGAGCAGGCCCTTGCCGGCGCGAGAGACAGCCTCGAGCACGGGCATGATGTCCTGGACGTTGGAGATCTTCTGGTCGGTGATGAGGATGTAGGGATCCTTCATCACGGCCTCCATGCGGTCGTTGTCCGTGACGAAGTACGCAGAGACATAGCCCTTGTCGAACTGCATGCCCTCGACGGTGTCGATGGTGATATCGAAGGTCTGGGAATCCTCGACGGTAATGACGCCGTCCTTGCCCACGACGTCCATGGCGTCGGCGATCTTGTTGCCGACCTCGGCGTCACCGGCGGAGATGGTGCCGACGGAAGCGATCTGCTCCTTGGTCTCGACCGGCTTGGCGAGGTTCTTCATCTCGGCCACAGCGGCGTTGACGGCCTTGTCGATGCCGCGGCGGATGGCCAGCGGGTTGGCGCCGGCGGCGACGTTCTTGAGACCGTCATTCACGATGGCCTGGGCCAGCAGCGTGGCGGTGGTGGTGCCGTCACCCACGGTGTCGTTGGTCTTGGTGGCGACCTCCTTGACCAGCTGGGCGCCCATGTTCTCGATGTTGTCCTCGAGCTCGATCTCCTTGGCGACGGAGACGCCGTCGTTGGTGATCATGGGAGCGCCGAAGGAGCGCTGAAGGGCGACGTAGCGGCCCTTGGGGCCCATGGTGACGGTCACGGCGTCGGCCAGGGTGTTGACGCCCTTGGCGAGCTTGGCGCGAGCGTCGGTGTCGAACGTGATGTTCTTAGCCATTTGATGTTCCTCCAAATGTGTCATTGGGGACGGGTGCAAATTACACATCCGTCTCAGGACCTCGTTTTAGGGACAGTCCCCAATTTGAGGTCGTGGTTTGCCGGCTGCGGCTGAGTCGCGTGCCGCAGCGGACACCTCAATTTGGGGACAGTCCCTAAATTGAGGTTCGGGGTCGCGAAAGTTACTCGACGACGGCGTAGATGTCGTCGGCGCGCATGAGCAGGTACTCCTCGCCGTCGACCTTGATCTCGTTGCCACCGAACTTGCCGTAGATCACGACATCGCCCTCGTGGACGTCGAGCGGCATGCGCTCGCCACGGTCGTTGTACTTGCCGGCGCCCACGGCGACGACGGTACCGCGCTGGGGCTTCTCCTGAGCGCTGCTGGCGATGTAGAGACCGGAGGCGGTCTTCTGCTCGACGGCGTCGGGCTTGATCAGAACGCGATCTGCAAGCGGCTTCAAAGACATGCTTGTCTCCTCCTTTTGCCGGACCCCGGCACACGCCGGCGGTCCATGCGGTTTGTGTACGCGTTGAATAGTACCCAGCCGTACGGACTTATACAACGTCACTTCAAAAAATCTTATAAAGCGGCACTTAGATTTCCTGAGCGCAATCGTGCCACGAGCTCATTTCTCACTGCTTCATTCGTCGAGCAGCCATTTCCAGGCCGGAATGACGCGCACGGTCCCCGTTTTCATCGTCACCGTCTCTTCCGAGTCCTTGGTCACGATCGTCGATTCGCCCACCCCATACTTTTCCATGGCCGCCTCGAGAGCCGAAAGCTCGCGGCGCCTCGTCTTGGGATTCGCCAAATCGATACTCACTTGCACCAGCTCGAACATATCGCCCAGCAAGGCATCGCCCATAACGAAATCGACCTCATGCAAGCCGCCCTCATGCTCAAACGCCAATCGCGCCAGAGAACCCGAGCGCGCCTGCGGGGCAAGGCGACGAAGCTTGCCGAACACTGCGGTCTCCAGTCGCTGCCCCTCCTCTTTACTCGCCGCACGCGAGAAGGCCGTAAACATGCCAGGATCCACCGCGTAGACCTTTGAGCTTGAGCGCGGATTATCGGCGAGCGAGCGGCTCAAGTCGCCCAGGGAAAAGACCAGATACGCCTCTTCGTAATATGAGAGCAGATTGGATAGCGTCTCGCGCGAGGTTGAGGCGCCTCGACTCTTGTATTCATTGACGACTTTATTTACAGACAGCTCGCGCCCAGACGAGGCGATGCACCTGTTCAAGAAACTCGCGGCGATTTGCGGGGTCCGCAGGTTGTAGCGTTCCACGATGTCCATGGCGACTGTTCGATACGCGTATTCCTGCATCAGCATCATTCCATCCGGTGCGGGAAGATCGAGCGTGGCCATATAACCGCCCCGCAAGAGATAATCCTCCAATGCCCCGCGCAGTTTGGCGGCATCGCCAGTTGAAAACCCCTTTGCCATAGAGTACTCCCCGGCATTCATGTGGCGCGCAAACTCCGAAAAGCTCAAAGGAAAAAGTTCTCTCGACAGCGAGCGTCCCCTGAATTCACTGGATAGCTCCGATGACAACATCTTTGACGATGAGCCCGTGACATAAACGGTAGCCCTGGTCGAATCGATTACCCGGCGAAGAAACACTCCCCAATCGGGGACTTCTTGGATCTCGTCGAAAAAGAGGAAGCACCCCTCCTCACGCGCCTTGGGGCGCATCGTGAAAAACGTGTCGATGACATCGGAGAGCAGTGACGCCGAATAGGGCTTGAGGCGCTCGTCCTCAAAGTTGAAGTACAGGATGGTCGCAGGGTCGTAGCCCGCCCGCACAATGTCGCGCATCTCCTGGAACAAACGGTAGGTTTTTCCACAGCGACGCGTACCGACGATCACCTGCGCCAAATTATTCCGCTCGGGCTTTTGAATGGGCGCAAGACGCAAGTCGCGGTCGAAAACTTCAGGAATCCCCAACGCTTCAAAGTCAAGGATCTTCTCTTGCACAAGCGCGTTGAAAGGCATGCCAACTCCAAATCTTGCAAAGTAGAATTGCAAGATATCATAATTCTTGCAAAGTAGCTTTGCAAGAATTGGGCAATATGAATAGCACGGGTGCGCTGCGATGGCCGCAAGAGGACTTACTCCTCCGCTTCGCCCCTATCGGACTTGCCGATTTTGCCCGGTGCCGAGCTTTCCAGACCCGAGAAGAACTCGACCACCGGAACGTCTAGGCCATCCGCCAATTTGCAGAGCCACTCAACCGAGGGATTGTATTTTCCGCTTTCGAATTTGTTCAAGGCAGATCTGTCCACACCCGATCGATCCGCGATGAATCCCTGCGAATGGCCACTTTGCGACCTGATCCGCGCAGCGTTGACGCCGATCTTCTTGTGAACGGATATGTACGAACTGTCTGTCTTCATGGCAGCAATCGTATTGACGAACATATTCCACTCTGTGGTTTATGTTCCACATATTTGAGTTCAGGGTTAGACTGTTGTGGATTATATTCCACAGTGTCGACAGGACCCTTTCTATGGCTCAGCAAGTCAAATCTCGCAAGAGGGTGCAGGAGCACGGAGAGGTCTTTACCAATGAGCGCGAAGTCAACGCGATGCTCGACATGGTCAAGCAGGAGACCGAGCGCATAGAGTCCCGCTTTCTGGAGCCGGCCTGCGGCAACGGGAATTTCCTGGCCGAAGTGCTAAGACGGAAACTCGCCGTGGTTGCTCGGCAATACAAAAAGAGCCCGGACGACTATATGCGCTACGCCTTCGTGGCTGTGAGCAGCCTGTACGGCGTGGACATCCTGGAGGACAACGCTGAGGAATGCCGCGAACGCCTGTATGGAATCGTCGAGGCCGAGGCAAAGCGCGTCATTAAGCACCCGGATGCGCTGTTTCTCGAAGCGATCCGTTACCTGCTGCACAAGAACATCCTGTGCGGCGACGCCCTCACCCTCAAAGATGCAGCCGGCGACCCCATCACCTTTGCCGAGTGGTCGCTCGTGACGGGCGACAAGGTGAAGCGCCGCGACTTCCTGCTGAGCGAGCTACTCGACGGCAACACCGACAAGGGCGAGACCCTCTCCCTCTTCGCATTCGACGAGGCCAACGGCAGTGACGTCCGCACACATACCGACTGGGAGTACGACGCCGAGATCGACGCGTACATCCCCTCTGCGATACAGGAATACCCCCTCACCAATTACTGGGAGGTGCAGCGCTATGCCTAGCCTGCTCGAGAAGGCGTACAACCCCGACGTCTTGACCTGTTTGGCGAACCTGAGCAACGACGAGGTCTTCACACCGCCGGAGCTCGCCAACGACGTGCTGGACATGTTGCCGCCCGAAATCTGGAGCGACCCCACCATCAAGATCTTGGACCCCTGCTGCAAATCGGGTGTGTTTTTGCGGGAGGCGGCCAAACGGTTCATCAAGGGGCTTGAGCACGTGTACCCCGACCTGCAGGAACGCGTCGAACACATCATGCACGAGCAACTCTTTGGCATCGCGATCACCGAACTCACGAGCCTGCTGGCGCGCCGCAGCCTGTACTGCAGCAAGTTTCCCAACGGGCGCTTCAGCGTCGCGGAGTTCGACAGTTCCGAGGGCAACGTGCGCCACCGCACCATCCAGCACACGTGGGTGAACAACCGCTGCAAATACTGCGGTGCGAGCAACGCCGAATACGACCGTGACGCCGCACTCGAAACCCATGCGTACGAATTCATTCACGCCGACGATCCGGAAAGGATTTTGAATATGAAGTTCGATGTGATCGTCGGAAACCCGCCGTACCAGCTGAGCGATGGCGGCAATGGGGTAAGCGCAGCCCCGATATTTCAGCACTTCGTAGAGCAGTCCATCAAATTGAAGCCTCGCTACCTCAGCATGATTATCCCCGCACGATGGTATGCAGGAGGCAAGGGGCTTAAAGACTTCCGCGACTCAATGCTATCTGATAGGAGAATGCGAAAGCTAATAGACTTTGAATCAAGTAAAGACTGCTTCGACGGCGTAAATATCGCAGGAGGCATCTGCTACTTCCTCTGGGATAGAGACTATCTCGGACCCTGCACCATCATCAACATGAAGTCCGAACGATCAAACACCATGGAGCGTATGCTTGACGAACATCCCGTTCTCATTCGATCTAATATAGCCGTCTCCATTGTAAGAAAGGTGCTTGCCCGGACCAGCGATATGTGGAGCGATCACGCCCTGCCGCGTAACCCTTTTGGCTTTGCAACCAATTTTCGCGGCAGAGAGCAGCGTGCAGAAGGCGACATCGAAATATTGACCAGTAAAGGCTTGCAGTACATCTCGAAACAAGATGTGAGCAGGAACGCCTCGCTCATTGATGAATACAAAGTGTTGATCGGACGCCTTGTTCCAAACAATGGAGAACTTGATACCGATCCCTCAAATGGCTATCGCGTAATCACCGATACTCGCATCATTGGTCCCGGTCAAATCAACACGGAAACTTACTTGGATATTGGGGTTTTCCACACTGATATTGAAGCGCGCAATTTCGATCTATACCTGCGAGGCAAGTTTGCAAGATTTCTCCTAAGGCAAGCAATCTCATCACTGAACGTCACACGCGAGTGCTTCCGTTTCGTCCCAAACATGGACTTCACACGCAGGTGGACCGACACAGACCTATATCAATTGTTTGAGCTTACTCCCTCAGAAATAGAAATCGTCGAATCGACCATTCGAGACGCCTCGAAACCCGGTGACGCAAATGCCTAGCCCCACCTTCTTCCCCGCACGTCCGGAGGTCCGGCCCTCCATTTACGCGTATCGCGACAAGAATCCGGACCACGCGCATTTCCTCAAGGTCGGCTATACGGAGATCGACGTGGAGAAGCGCGTGGCCCAGCAGTTCCCCGTCATCCAGCCGGGCGAAGGCAAACCGTATGAGATCGTCTTCGCCGAGAGCGCCATGCGCACCGACGGCTCCTCCTTTATGGATCACGCGGTCCACAAGCGCCTCGCCGCCAACGGCTTTGAGAACGTGGGCGGCGAGTGGTTCCGCTGCGCACCGGCCGACGTGCGCAACGCCTGGCTGGAAGTTCGCGACCGCACCAGCTATGAACGCGAGCGCACCGAAGACTTCGCTATGCGCCCCGAGCAGCTCGAGGCCGTCAACAAGACGGAAGCGTACTTCCGCGCCTGCGAGCAACCGGGCAACCGCAACGCGCCCAAGTTCCTATGGAACGCCAAGATGCGCTTTGGCAAGACCTTCGCCACCTACCAGCTCGCCCGCCGCATGAACATGAAGCGCGTACTCGTGCTCACCTTCAAGCCCGCCGTGGAGGATGCCTGGCGCGAGGACCTGGAGAGCCACATCGATTTCGAAGGTTGGCAATTCGTCTCTCGCGGTGCCATGACCTACGAGGAATGCGACCCCTCGCGCCCCATTGTGTGCTTCGGCTCGTTCCAGGATTTCCTGGGTGTGGACCGCGCCACCGGCGCCATCAAGTCGCGCAACGAATGGGTCCACCTGGAGCACTGGGACCTCGTCGCCTTTGACGAGTACCACTTCGGCGCATGGCGCGACAGCGCGCAAAAACTCTTCGCCAAGCCGGCGGACGAGGACGACGTCGTCGAATCCACCGAAAAGGAAGTTGACGCCGCCTCCACGGGCAACAACCTCGACGAGACCTGGCTGCCCATCCAAGCGGACCGCTACCTTTATCTATCCGGCACGCCCTTCCGTGCGCTGACCAGCGGCGAGTTCATCGAGGACCAGATTTTCAACTGGACGTACTCCGACGAACAGCAGGCCAAGCAGGACTGGACGCGATCGCACCCATTCGAGCCCAACCCCTATGCGGCCCTCCCCCGTATGGTCCTCATGACCTACAAGGTGCCCGACTCCATCACCCGCGTGGCCCGCGCGGGAGAGTTCGACGAGTTCGATCTCAACGTGTTCTTCTCCGCTGTCGGAGAAGGCGCGGACGCGCAGTTCAAATACAAGGACTACGTACAGAAATGGCTCGACCTGATCCGCGGCGCGCTGGCCGAGACCACCACCGACGAGCTCAAGATGGGCGCGCAGAAACCGGTGCTGCCCTTCAGCCATGCGGCGCTTCTCGCCAACCTTACGCATACCTTGTGGTTCCTGCCCACCGTGGCGTCATGCCACGCCATGGCTAACCTGCTGGCCGAGCGTCAAAACACCTTCTACCACGACTATCAAGTGTTGATCGCGGCGGGTTCCGACGCGGGCATCGGTCTTGAGGCCGTCGAGCCCGTACGCCGCGCCATGGGGAACCCGTTGGCAACCAAGACCATCACCCTATCCTGTGGCAAGCTCACCACTGGCGTGACCATCCGCCCGTGGACCGGCGTGTTCATGCTGCGCAACCTCAAGAGCCCCGAGACGTACTTCCAAACCGCCTTCCGCGTGCAGAGCCCTTGGACCGCCAAGGACGAGGACGGGCACATGCAGGTGATCAAGCAGGAGTGCTACGTATTCGACTTCGCGCTCGACCGCGCACTCGCCATGGTGTCCGATTACAGCTGCCAACTCTCGGTCGATGAGCCCAACCCCGAGAAGAAGGTCGCGGACTTCATCAAGTTCCTCCCCGTGCTCGCCTACGATGGCAGCGCCATGCGCGAGGTGAACGCGGCAGACATCCTGGATATCGCCATGGCGGGCACCTCCGCCACCCTTCTGGCGCGCCGTTGGGAAAGCGCCCTGTTGGTCAACGTGGACAACGATACGCTGCGCCGCCTGCTCGAGAACGACGAGGCCATGCGCGCCCTCAGCAATATCGAGGGATTCCGCAGCCTGAATGACGACATCGAGACCATCATCAACAAGTCCGAGCACGTCAAGAAGGTCAAGAAGGAGGGTGGCGAGCTCAGCAAGAAGGAGAAGAAGGAGCTCTCCGAAGAGGAGAAGGAATTCAAGAGCAAACGCAAGCAGATCCAGGAGAAGCTGATCAAGTTCGCCACGCGCATCCCCGTGTTCATGTACCTCACCGATTACCGCGAGCAAAGCCTGAAAGAGGTCATCACGCAGTTGGAACCCGGCCTGTTCAAGAAGGTCACGGGCCTCTCGGTGAAGGACTTCGAGCTGCTGGTGTCGCTCGGCGTGTTCCGCGATTCCGTGATGAACGACGCGGTGTACAAGTTCCGCCGCTATGAAGACGCAAGCCTTTCCTACACCGGCATCGAGAAGCACAGCTACGACGCGCGCGTGGGCCTCTTCGACACCTCCCTGACCAAAGAGGACTTCGCGGAGATGGCCCGCCAGGACACGCTGCTGGACGAGACCGGACGCCTGGTAAGGGCGGACGCCACGGCTGCGATCACATCGGCCGACGTGCGCGCGAGCGGCGGCCGCGTTTCCGAGCCTGTCAAGAACGCTTCCAACACGGCCAAGGGCCTCTCCGATGCTTCCAATGAGCTTCCCAACGGTCCCGTCCCCGCCCCTGTAGCCAAGCGCGACTGGATCGTCGAGGACCTCGACAGGAGGGAACTCGAATACATCGATCTACGCGAGGGGGCCGAGCGCAACCTCTGGGTGATCGGCGGCGGCGAGCTCGACAGCACCATGGACGAGCTCTCCAAGCGCGAAGCGCGGTTTACTTTCACGTTCCGCGGCAGCAAGGCCACACGGGGACGCGCCGGCTGGTGGCTCAGTGGATATCCCGAGGAACGCAAACTCGAGTGGCACGAACCGTCCGCGGTGACGAACGCGAAACTCGATAGCCTGGAACCCGGCGACACGGTGTTCCACAAGGCGTTCGGATGCGGCGAGGTGATCGATATCGACCGCGAGGCCGGTTTTATCACCGTCGCGCTCGGCGTTGACAGGCGCGGCAATCCCAAGCAGCGCAAGTTCCTTTTCCCCAATGTCTTTGAGCAGGGGCTGTTGTCTATCTAATCTGCTTGCCGGGGCATTCGAGTCACCATCGGATGTCCCGGCTCGCATGCAGCCGGGACGCCGGTCATCAAACGGCGGCCCAATCCATTACCTCTACGACCACTCCTCCAGCAACCAGTCGACGATATTCTCGATTCGGACGCCCCGCTCGGTGACCCCCAGCCTAAAGCGATCCATGGTGAGCACCATCTTGGGGAACGAGTCCCGCACGAGCTCGAAGGGCGCTAGCTCGCGCTCGTAAGTACGTGGGTCGACCATCGTTTCGGTCACTTGGATATAGAGCTTCTCCCCCATGCGCTCGGCGATGAAGTCGATCTCCCCCTTCATCATCGTGCCCACAGACACGGCATAGCCGCGGCGCTTGAGCTCGTTGAACACGACACACTCGAGCTGCGATCCAAAGTCCTTGGGGGCAAAGCCGTTCGCGAGGTTGCGCAGCCCTGTGTCTATGGGGTAAATCTTGCGCTGAGGGCGCAGAATCTGCTTCCCAGCAAGGCCCACCTGTTCGCACACTCGCAAAATGAATGCATCAGAGAGCGCCTTGAGGTAATTATCGACCGTCTCGACCGAGGTCTTCCTCCCAGCGCTCGTGAGCGCATTCACCACGCTGCGTGTGGAGAACAGACCCCCCGATGTGGAGAACACATAGCGAACGAGCTTCGTGAGCAGGTCCATATCGCCCACCCGAGCGTGCATCGCGACGTCGTTCAAAATCACGGTGTCGTGAATCGACTCAAGGAAGCGCGTCACGCGCTCCTCCGCCCTGTCCGCCAAATCGAACTGGCCGGGCATGCCGCCGTATTTGAGATATGTCGCGAAAAGCGCCTCCGCATTGCTGACCTCACCGGAGGCTGCCCGCCAAAAGTCACAATACTCGTCAAACGATAGGGGCTGCACGGGCACTTCGACATAGCGCCCACCCAGCAACGTGGCCAAATCGGACGAGAGGACATGCGCGTTCGAACCCGTGATATACGCGTCGATCTGTGGGTGGGTGTGCATTCGGCGCACAACCCTCTCCCAGCCCTGAATCTCCTGGACCTCGTCTATGAAGACGAAGAAGGGCCTCTCGGGGTCGGCGACCTCGAGAGCGGTGAGCAGCTCCGACTCAAGCCATTCCGCATTGGGGTTGAGGGGAACGCCAAAGCCGTCCATCTTGCGATAAAACATGTTGTTGGGGGCCGTGACCTCAGTCGCAATTTGATCGACCAGCAATTTGAGCAGAGTCGATTTGCCGCAGCGACGGACGCCGGTAATCACCTTGATGTCCTGCGAACCCCTATAGTCTGCGAGCTTTTGCTCGTAACGAGCGCGGTGCACGATTTCTTGAAGACGCATGCTGTCTCCTAATTGTCAGGTTTACACGACATTCTAGATACATAACTATAGATTGTCGAATTTACCTGACAACATTACTCAGTTTGATTGGAATGTCAGATTGTTCCGACATTCCAATCAAGACGCCATACCATAAGCCCGCGCACGTCCGTGCTAAGACGCCCCTACCGGCTATACACCCGTTCGCCGCCCACGTACGTCGCCTGGACCTGCGCCTGCTGGATTTCCTCGGGGTCGCACGCGGTGATATCGCGATCGAGCACGAGGAAGTCCGCCAGGTAGCCCGGGGCAATCTGGCCGAGTTCGTCCTCGCGACCCGCCGCCGCGGCGCTGCCAGCGGTGTAGATACGCAGGGCCTCGGAGGCGCTGATGCGCTCACCCGGCAGCCATCCACCCGCGGGCTCATGCGTGAACGGGTCCTGGCGCGTCACGGCACAGTACAGCACGTCCATGCTGGTCACGGCCGTGATGGGAGAATCCGTGCCGAAGGCCTGCTCCACACCGCGGTCCTCATAAGTCGCGAAAGGCCACATGACCCGGCTGCGCTCCTCGCCCAGGTCGCGCTCGGGACCACCCGGGTCGAGTGTGATGTGACCTGGCTGGGAACTCGCCAGAATGCCGAGCTCGGCCAAACGATCGATGTCCTCGGGCAGTAGGTTCTCGAGATGCTCAAGCGTGTTACGACCCTGCATGGGCGCCCCGTACCAGGCCATCGCCTCACCGAAGATGTCGAGCGCCTCGTGGATGGCGCGGTCGCCGATGGTGTGGATGCGCACGGAATGGCCGCGCTCGGCGGCGGCGAGGACCAGCTCGCGCATGCGATCGGCCGGCACCGTGGGGCGACCGCAGTCGCCGTCGAAGCGCGCGTTCGTGTAAGGATCGGTCAGCCACGCGGTGTGCTGGCTGCTTACGCCGTCGAAGAACTGCTTGAAGCCCGGAGCGCGCAGCAGGGGGAACTCATCGCCCGCATAGCGGTCCTGCAAATCCTCGAGGCGCGACTGGTCGTCGAGCAGCGTGGGGTACATATGCACGCGCAGGGTGAGCTTGCCCTCGCGCGAGAGCTTCTCATACACGTCATCGCGGATGAAATCACAGCCGGGATGCGGCATAAGGGCCATATCGCAGATCGAGGTGATGCCCTGCTCTGCCATGCGCACCATTTGGGCTTCGTAGGCGGAGGCGATGTCTTCCTCCGTGAGCCACTCGAGGCAGCGCGGAAGGAGCTCCATCGCCGCGGCCTCGCGGATGATACCCGTGAGCTCACCGTTCTCATCCTTGTCATAGCTACCGCCCTGCGGGGGCACGGAATCACGCGTGACGCCGAGGGCATCGAGGGCGCACGTGTTCATCCAGAGCGTATGACCGTCGCCCGAGTACATCACGCAGGGACGGTCGGGGAACGCCTCGTCGAGCGAATGCTTGGTGGGCGGCACGGGCGGGTCCCAGCGGTAATCACGCCAGCCCTGGGTGACCACCCAGGCATGCTCGGGAAGCCCCTTCGCGAATTCGACCGTCCGCTCCACAAGTTCCGACTCACTCTCCCCCATGTGCATGAGCAGGTAGGGCGACCCCCCGAGGGCAGTATGGAAGAAATGCAGATGAGCGTCGTGAAAGCCGGGGCAGATGAGGGCATCGCCGTAATCGAGCACGGGAGTCGATGCGGGACAAGAGGCGATCACATCCTGCAGGGAGCCCGTCGCCACGATGCGCTCCCCCGCCACGACGAACGCCAGCTGCCGCGGGACGGGCCGCTGCGGCTCACTCGTGAACACGCGCGTTGACGTGACGATGTAATCGACTCGGCTCAAATCCATGGTGCGCTCCTGACCGCGAAGGGCTGGTATCCGCTTGAGATTGTCCGACCGAGGGCGCGAAAACTCAAGCCATGCGATTTTCCCAGCGCACTCCTTTCTGCATGAAGCATGCAAGAAACGGCGCAGAAACAATGTGGGCCGGATCGAGGAGCGGGAACTCGATCCGGCCTTGAAGAAAGGAGGGGGTTATGGAGTTGAACGCTACTTGCGGCGGCGGGTGAAGACGGAGGCAACGATCGAGGCGAAGCCCGTGGCACCGGCGGAGGCGATCAGCATCGAGGAAACATCGCCCGTGGAGGGGAGCATCGGCTTCTTGGCGGGCTTCTTCACGGGCTTCTCGGCGGGCGTCTGCTCGGGCTTGGACTCCGGCTTGGATTCGGGCTTCTCCTCCGGCTTGGGAGCAGCCTTTACCGTCACGGCAATGGTCTTGCGAACCGTGGCGCCCATGGAGTCGGAAGCCACATAGGTCACAGAGTAAGTCCCCGGCTTGGTGGCGTCGACATCACTCGACTCGACCTTCACCTCGACCGTGCCGTCCTCGTTGTCCGTAGCGGTGACACCGGCCATCGGGTCGAAAACCTCGCCCTCGGTGATCGTCACGTCGGCGGCGTTGATGACGGGCACCTGGTTGATCGGCTTGGCCTGGACGGCGTCGGTCACGTTTACCTCGATCCACGCCTTACCGCTGGCGTCGGTAAAGCCGGGAATCGGGCAGGAGAACTGCACGATGAACATATTGGCCTCAAAGCCCAGGCAGCTCGGCTTGACGCGCGGCAGGGCCTTGGCAGCCTCACGAGTCAGAACGAAGGAATGAGTTGCCTCGTCGTAGCGGATGCCCTCGGGCAGCTGACCTTTGGGCAGTGAAACGAGTCTCCCGCCCTCGACCTTGGTGCCGGTAAACTTGTCTGCACCCATCTTGGTGCCGTCGGGTGCGATAACGGAAAGCGGGATGGAGATCTCATCCATGTCGCCCCACATGGTGAAGCCCTCTTCACCCGCCATATAGCGGTCCTGGCCTGACAGGCCAAGGCTCGTCAGCTTACCGCCATCGATAAGCGCCTTGAGCGGCCTGAAATCAAGCAGCGCATTGCCGGAAAGGTTGACGCTGGTCAGGCCCGTCAACTTGGATATGAACGAGGCGTCTTTCATGTTTCCGCTCATGATCTCGAGCTTAGTGAGGCCCGTCAGCCCACCAAGGGAACTCCAGTCGTCAAGCGACACGTCCTCCCAGCGAAGGTAGGTGAGCGCCGGCAGGTTCTCGGGCTTGATGTCCGAACCGTTGAACACCTTGGTGATGGGGTTGGCGAGAGAGCTGGAACGGCTCCATCCGCTCAGCTGAATAGCCGTAACCTTGGGAAGATACGGAAACTTGAGCGACAGAGTCTGATTGGCCCCATTTTTCCACTCCGGGTAGTGCATCGAGAAGCTCGGAATCTTATCCCACTTGGCAACCGCTTTCCAGAAAGCGTCCATGTCGTTGATGCGCCAAGACTGATCGGTAAGCGGGTTCCTGTACTTGCCCATGATGCTGATGTCCATGGAAAAACCGGTGAAGTGGGCCAGGCTCTCGGCTTCCTTCGTGTTGATGACAAAGTCGGCATCTTGGAAGAAGATCAAAGGCTGTCCGGCGAGGTCCCTGCGCGTGAGCTGCTTGTCATCATGCCAGCCAGTGTTCCCGCGAATCAAAGCGCGCAGATTTGCATCGGGGAAAAGCTCCTTGAAGAGGCCGAGAACCTCATCCAGATCACCCGCGGCCGGCTTCACATTCATCGCGGTGCGCAGCATTGCGGCACCTGGGACGGGATCACCGGTCTGGGAAGCAGACGATGCCGCGTCCTGGACGGCACCATTCGCAGACTGTGTCGAGGATGCGGAGGGATTCGCCGGGGTAACGGACTCGACGGGTGCAGCAGGGATCGCAGGGGCAGCGGGCTCGACAGGAATCGCGGGTTTGGCAGGAGCGCCGGACCCCTCATTCTCCACAGGCGCCTCATCGGTCTCGGGAACCTGTTCGGTGGGAGCCGAGGAGTCCTTCCCTTCGGGGGAGCCTGCCTGATCGGCTTCGATGGCCGCTTCGTCGCTTTGCGAGGCGGATGCACCCTGGTTTGCGTAAAGCGCCACCGGACTGACAGCCATGCATCCCGCGGCAAGTGCTCCCGTCAACAGCGCGGTCTTAACGATTCTCGGTCCTCTCATTTCTCCTCCTAAACCATCTGCGCCTGAAGCCCCTCCTCCTATGAACGGGCCATTTAGCCAGGCAATTATTTACCTACTAATAACATATGCTTTATAGCATTTATAAATTTAACTTACAATTTTTTTTATGTGTCGCTTATCTGACTACTCTTGTAAGCTCTGTTTAAGGCTTTCGATGCACAACGGGTTAACCCCGTTGAACTTGCAATCGCCATCTGGTGATTTAGTGTGATTTACGAGGTGTCATTTATAGTGATGAACGGCGTTCATCTATGCACATAGACTATTCACATATTTTCGACTGAGAACATTCACGCAGAACAAGGGAAGATTCGATACGGCGAACCAGCCTCCCTGAACTGAGAACCGCTCACATCCACGAAAAGGGCGAGTGCTTGGCGCGAGATACATCGCCCGAGAGACCCGATTCCGCCCTCGAACCACACTCACAGTCGCAAAATTCCGAACTTCGTTCGATACACAAAAAGGCCGGATGCCCACGGCATCCGGCCTTTAATAATCGATGGAGCCAGCGACCGGGCTCGAACCGGTGACCCCCGCTTTACGAGAGCGGTGCTCTGCCAACTGAGCTACGCTGGCGACTCCATGGCGGTAACGGGCATGCCCGTTCCGACGATTGTCTATAGTACGTGGAAATGCGCTCCCGCGCAAGTGCCTAACGCACGGTCAGAAAAACTCTTCCCCACGCGCTTACGCACCGATACGACGTATCGTGGAAAGCGCGAGCGCCTGCATTGCCTCGGCGGCCGCGTCGGCGGCGCCCAACACCTTGGCATGGCTTTCGCCCGGACAGCCGGCCTTGTTGGTGACGAGCGTAATTCCGAGCACCTCCATCCCCATGGCGCGGGCCATGATGGCCTCGCACACGGTCGACATGCCCACGTAATCGGCGCCGAGCGCCTCGAGCATGTGAATCTCCGCCGGTGTCTCGTAACTCGGCCCGAGCAGGCCCGCATACACGCCCTTGGCCAGCTCCATTCCGAGCTCCTCTGCGGCCTCGCGCGCCAAACCGGAGAGATACGGGGAATACGCACCGGCCATTGAGACGAACGGGCTGTCGACCCCCGCGGCCGTCACGCCCGCGGGCGATGCGAGCGGATTGCGCCCGGTAAGATTCAGCTGGTCGGTGATGATACCGACGGTGCCGGGCTCGATATCGCCCACGGCACCGGTAGCGCAGCTCAACACGATGCTGCGGCATCCAAGTTTATGAGCATGACGGACGAGCGAACTGACCTGCAGGGCATCATAACCCTGGTACATGTGCACGCGGCCGGGATACACCACCACGGGAACGCCGTCGAGCTCACCCACGAGAACCGTGAAGCTATGGCCCTCGACGGGAATCGCCTCCGTGGGGAACCCATCGATGTCGCTGTACGGGATGTGGCGCACCACGCGCACGCGCTCACCCAGCGACCCCAGACCGCTGCCCAGCACGATGGCGAGCGGATGCTCCATGGTCGGTTTGCACCATGCTGCGACTTTCTCAAACGTCTCGTCCATGACGACCGTCCTTTCTCCTTGCATGAGCCGGAGGCGGGTCGAACCCCTCCCCCACAGGCACTTCTTCAGCATAGCAAGTCACCCGCCGGCGACAGGCGCAACCCGTGAGCGGCCCCGATGGCGAGCTGGGCGTTACGACGCGCAGGTCCAGCGTGTAGGGTCGGCACAAAAATTGGTCGCGATGTGCCTGGCTGTCGCAGCGTGGCACATCGCGACCAAAAGTTCCGATCTTAGAAGGTGGTTTTGGTCGTAAATTGCCAGGCTGTCGCAGCGTGGCACATTGCGACCAAAAACGGCGTGCGCGGCGGGCGGCTACGGTCGTAAATTGCCCGGCTGCAACAGCGTGGCAATTCGCGACCAAACCTCGAGATGCCGCGGTGCATTCAGCCGGCGCGCTCGGCTAGCGCAAGCGACCGAGCGTCTTAGGCGTACAGGCCAAAGAGCTCGACATCGGCCTTGCCGAAGAGCTCGTTGACATAGGACGTCCACTTGGCGTTCGCGTCCTGCGACTCGAGCATGTACTGCTGGTACGCGACGGCATAGGCCTTTTGGGCCTGGGCATAGGTCGCAGACTCGGGAGTGATCTCCTCGCCGGCGAGCGCGGTGGCATAAGCGCCGTCGAGCTCAGCCCAGGTACCAGCCTCGGCATCCCACTCCTTACCAGCCAGATCGATGATATAGGCGGCGTACTCGGCCTTGGCCTCGTTCTCGTCGCCGCTCTCGGGCTCGGCGGGGGCCTCGGGCATGGTGGGTGCGTCGTCCATCACGCTCTGATACAGCTTCTGGATGGTGCCCTGCTCGCGCACGATTTGCTTGGCCTGGTCCTCACTCACGCCGTACTGATCGGCAATGGTGGAGAAGTCGGAGGTGCCCAGAGAGGCCTCGGCAGAGGAGGGAAGCTCATCATCGCTCAGCTCGACACCCTGCTTGGACGCCTCCTCCAGCAGGATGCGGTTGCGCACATAGGCGAGAACCGTGTCGGCGGAAGGAGCGGGGTAGTTGCCGTCCTCGTCCTTCACGCTGTCGAGGCTGTACTGGCTCTCGATAGCCTCGCGCGCGGTGATCTTGTGCGATGCGCCCTTGAACTTCCAGGTCGCGACCGTCGCATCGAGCTCACTCTCGGCGAAAACAGGGGCGCTGACGCCCTTAGACCCGAAGCCGCCGGAACCAAGGAAGTAGCCGACGATGCCCGCCACGATGACCGCGACAAGCGCACCGACGATGAAGTACTTGTGCTTGCCCATCATTGCTCGCTGCATGCGCGTCTTCTTCGGACGCGCCGCACGCGGCTTGGCGGCAGGTGCGACGGTAGACGAATCCGCGGAGGCGTCTGCGCCGGGCTCGGAGTCCTCGACGCCCTCGGCCTCGGCCTCGCCGGCGTTGGCGGCATCAGCGCCCTCGGCCTCCTCGGCCTCGGCGGCGCCAGCCTCCTCGGCCTCGGCATCCAGCAACTCGGGATCGGCCTCGAGCTCTCGCTCGGCCTCGGCAGCCGCCGTCTTGCCGGAGATGTCCTCGGCGGTCAGGCCCTCGTGGAGCTCCACGCGCTCGACCTCGTCATCACCGTTCGGGCCCTCGCCGCGGCCGACGACCTCGATGCCGTCGATATACTCGTTGTCCTCGGAATCGTCCTTCTTCATGATCAGACCCATGCGGTCCGCTCCTTTCACCTTACCTGGCGGATTGTCGTGTCAAGCCGATACGATACCCAAAAACAAACAGGGATACGCCGCGAAACGAACGTACCCCCGTTAAGGTTTGCTTAATTGCACAATGCGATACCCCAGTGCGACGCCACGCGCATCGATGCCGCGGACCGGCGCAAAAGAGGAGGGTCACACCTCATGTGTAAAATGCACCCGTCCCCAATTACACATCCGGCTACGAAAGGTGCGCAATGACCGCGTCGGCGTAATCCTGCGTCCCCGCAGCACCCTCGGCGCTACCGGTAAGTGCGCGCTGAACGTCGCCGGTGACGCACGTTCCCTCGGCGAGCGTGGCACGAACGGCCGCGCGGATGCGCTCAGCGGCATCGGCCTCGCCCAAGTGGTCGAGCATCATCGCAGCGGAAAGGATCTCGGCCGTGGGATTGGCGATATCCTTGCCCGCGATATCGGGCGCGCTGCCGTGCGTGGGCTCGAAGATCGCAACGTCCGTGCCGATGTTGGCGCCCGGCGCCATACCGAGGCCGCCCACCAGGCCCGCGCACAGGTCGCTCACGATGTCGCCGTACAGGTTGAGGCACACGAGCACGTCGAAGTCGCGGGGCTCCTGGACCAGGCCCATGCACGTGGCGTCCACGATCTTGTCGTTGAACTCGATGTCGGGATAGCGCTCGGCAACCTCGCGCGCCACGCGCAGGTACAGCCCGTCGGTCGCCTTCATGATGTTGGCCTTGTGCACGCACGTGACCTTCTTGCGGCCGCACCGACGGGCGTACTCGAACGCGTACTCGACGATGCGACGCGAACGCTCGATGGAGATCGGCTTGATGGAAATGGCCGAATCGGGCGCGAAGGACTTCTGACCGGAAGCCTCGACGAGCTCGGCCAGCTTCACGACCTCGGGCGCACCCTCGTCGAACTCGATGCCCGCATAGAGGTCCTCGGTGTTCTCGCGCACGATCACCAGGTCGACATCGCGGTAACGCGAGCCATCACCGGGCTGCGAGAGGCAGGGGCGCACGCAGGCATAGAGATCGAACTCCTTGCGGAGGGCGACGTTGACGCTGCGGAAGCCCGTACCCACCGGTGTGGTGATGGGGCCCTTGATGGCGACCTTGGTGGAACGCACCGCCTCGAGCACGTGCTCGGGCAGCGGCGTGCCGTACTCGCCCATCACGCCGGCACCGGCGTTCTGGACATTCCAGTTGATCTGGACACCGGTTGCCTCTACCACGCGGCGCATCGCGCTCGTGATCTCGGGGCCGATGCCGTCACCAGGGATCAGGACAACGTCGTGGGCCATGAGTTACTCCTCGTCTTCGTCCTCGGCATCGCTCTTCTTGGTGCGCACCTTCTTCTGCGGGTTGTCGAGCTTGAAGCGCTTGACCAGGGCGTCGTAGATCTCGCGCGAACGGACGCGCAGGTAGCTGCCCTTGCCGTTCTCCGCATCGAACTGCAGGCGGCCGGCGAGCTCGGCGGCGACGGAACCGGAGATCTGACCGTGCGCGAAGGTGAAGAGCAGGGCGAGCATGTCGCGGTACTCAAGGTCGCCGTGGAAGCACTGGATCGCCTCGTCGACGATGGGCCAGACCTTCTCGGAGCGACGGCGCTCGGTGGCGCCCCACACCGTGAGGAAACGGAAGGCGGACAGGCGCAGGGGGGCGGAGATCTCATCGAAGAGCGCGGCCTCCGCGCCCTCATAGGCGGCGCCGCACTCCTTGGCGTGCTCGGGCACGAGCAGGGTCAGGGCGTCGAGCACCTCCCAGCGGGTCTGGGCCTCCGGACGGTACAGCGCATCCAGCAGCTGCTCGATGCAGGGGACCAGCAGCTCGGGCTCGCGCTGGGCGAGCAGGTTCACCACGCGGCCGGCGAGCTGGCGCGTGCGACGGCTCGAGCTGGACAGGTCCTCGATGAGGGCGGAGAGGGCGTCGGTGCTGTTCTCCACGCTCGCGAGGCGGGCGGCCTCCTCGGGGGAGAGCTCGATCAGGTTCTCTTCTGCCATGGATGGATACCTCTTATCTTTCTCGTTGCAGCGAACAACCGAATTATCGTACGGACGAACCCCTCCGGTCCAGGTCGAATACGGTCGAAACGAGGGTTCGGCGCGAGATGGGCCCCGAGGGACCCATCCGAGTGCGCCCGCGGGGGCTCCGCGGGCGCTCGGGGTGTTGTTTTAGGCGTCGCGTGAGCGCCTCGAGGACGGACCCGCAGAGCCCTTCTCATCGACCGAAATCAGGTCGGGACCGGCCTCGCCGGTCTTCCGGCGGCGACGATACGCCTCGCCGGTCCCCTTCTCGGCGACCCTGCGATGGCGCTTGTTCACGTCCATGAAGTTGTCGAGCCACTTCCAGGGGCCCGAAGATTCGCCGAAGCCCATCTTGAGGCCGGCGATGTAACCGGCCAGGACGCCCATCAAGGTGATTTGAATCATCATGGCCGGAATGAGCGCGACGGCCAGCACGACCGCGACGAGGCCTCCGATATTGGCGGCCCAGTAGGCGCGTGCGGTGACGAGGTAACGGCGGCTCAGCTCCTGACCGATCAGAAAACCGATGTAGACGGCAAAGCCGAACACCATGACATAGGTGATGATGTAGACCCAGTTAGCCGGCATGCCCGCTTACCCCTCGTGATGGTGGCCGCAATGGCACTCGTGATCCTCGCCGTGACCGTGGCCACCGCAGCACTCGTGGTCATCGCCGTGGCCCTCGCCACCGCAGCAGCACTCGTGGTCATCGCCGTGATCGTGGCCGCAGGCGCACTCATGTCCGCCATGCTCGTGGCCATGGTCGTGGCCGCAGCCGCAATCGCACTCATCGTCGTGCTCATGCTGGGCCGTGTAAAGCGACCAATCCAGGCCCGCGGCGACGGCTTCGGCCTCCTCCTGGTACAGCAGGGTGATGGCCTGGGTGCCCATGCGGCCGCCGCCGATGGCGTCGAGCATGTCGTACAGGGTGAACGCGGTATCGGCGCCGGGCAGGGCGAGCTCCTTCTCCTCGGCGACCGTGAGCGCCAAGCCCAGGTCCTTGAGGAAGTGCTCGACCAGGAAGCCGGGCTTGTAGTCGCCGTCGATCGCCTTGGGGGCGAGCTGCTGCATGGCGCCGGAGCTGCCCGTGCCGGAGCAGATCATCTCGCGCACCTGCTCGACGTCGAGATCGTTCTGCTGGGCGAAGGAGAGGGCGTCAGCCATGCCCACCATGGCGCTCGCCAGGGCGACCTGGTTGGAGAGCTTCGCGGCCTGGCCCTTGCCCGCACCGCCGAAGCAGCAGATCTTGGAGGTGAAGGTCTCGAGCACCTCGCGGACGGGCTCGATATCGCGCTCGGTGGCGCCGATGATGGCCGTGAGGGTGCCGGCGATGGCGCCGCCCTCGCCGCCCGTGACGGGACAGTCGAAGGCATGCTTGCCGCAGACCTCGGCCGCGCCGGCGATGTCGCGAGCGAGCTCGGGCGCGCTGGTGGTGAGGTCGATGAGGTAGGCGCCGTCCTTGGCAGAGGCCAGCAGGCCCTCGCCCGCCAGGTAGATCTCCTCCACATCCGTGGGGAAACCGACCATGGTGAAGACGACGTCGGCGTCCTTGGCGGCCTCGGCAGGGGAATCGGCCCAAGCGGCGCCGCGCTCGACGAGGCCGGCGGCCTTGGACTTGGTGCGGTTGTAGACGGTGAGCTCGTAGCCCGCGTCCATGATGTGCCCGGCGATGGGCGCGCCCATGATGCCGGTTCCGATGAAGGCGATCTTCAGGTTCTTGTCTGCCATATGCGATGCTCCTTTACGAAGTGTGTTCGATGATATGAGAGGCGGCCCGCGCGCCCCGTGAATCCAGTCTGCCCGACCGGCGGGCTCCTATTCGCCGCGAACGCGATTGGCGATGCGGTCGGTGAGGGAGATCTTCTCCGATCGGTTCTTACCCCAGAAGATAAGGGCGACCATACCCGGTCCGACATGCGAGCCGATCGTGGGGCCCACCGAACCGCGCAGGATGGTGAGGTCCGCACAACCGGGCTCCTTGCGCACGGCGGCCTCGAGCCAATCGGCATCCTTCTCGGCGTCGGAGGAGACGATGGCGATCGGGAGGGTCGGGTCGAACTCGTAGTTCTCGGTGAATGACTTGATGAGCGACTTGAGCGCCTTCTTGCGGCCGCGATTCACGCCGATGAGCGAAAGGGCCCCGGCCAGATCGAAGGACAGCTCGGGCTTGATATCGAGCTTGGAGGACAGGGACGCCGCCGCAGGCGGGATGCGTCCGCCGGCGGAGAGCGCATCGAGGCTGTCCAAGGTGAAGTAGCCGTGGATGTAGGTCTTTGCCTCATTTGCCCATTCGGCCAGCTGGCGCGCGTTCAGACCGGCTGCGCGCTGACGCACGGCCTCCATAGCAAGCAACTCGCCGCACGCGCAGGGCAGCGCGTTGTCCACCACGTAGAGTTCGAACTCCGGATACTCGGCACACACCTGCTCGGCGGCATGGCAGGCCGAGTTGTAGCTCGAGGACAGCGCGCTCGTGAAGCACAGGTACACCGTAGGCGTGCCCTCTTCGGCGCATTTGGTGAAGAACTCGAGGTACTGGCCGATCGAAATCGCCGAGGTCGAAGCCTTGGAACCCTCACGCAGCTTGTCGTAGAACTCCGACGGGGTGATGGTGCTCCAGATATCGTCGGTGTACTCGACGCCATCGAGGATGTAGGGGAATCCCAAGATGTCCACTTCGAGCGTGGCGGCGATCTCGGGGGTGAGATCGGCACAGGTGTCGATGACGATGCGGCACATGCGCGGGACCTCGTACGAGGCGGTGGTGTTGCCCATGGACGCTCCTCAATACAACAAGGCGGCCACCCACATGGGATGGCCGCCATCCAGATCATGCAATGGACGCTATTTTACTCGCCCTCGACCTCGATTTTGGGCTTGATGATGCCGTATCCACCATTCTTACGGTGATACACCACATTGACCAGGCCGGTGACGCTGTTCTCGAACACGTAGAAGTCATGGCCGATCAAGTCGGTCTGGACGAGCGCCTCCTCCTCGGTCATGGGAGTGAGCTCAACCTCCTTGACACGCACGAGCTGGTCGTCCTCATCCTCGGGGATCAGCAGGTCGGCCAGATCGGCGACGGGCTCGACAGGGGCGACCTCGGCGGCGGACAGACCCTGCTGACGGTTGTCGACCACGCGCGTCTTGAACTTGCGGAGCTGACGCGTCACCTTTTCGGCGGCGAGGTCGATCGCGGCATACATATCCGCACCGTGCTCGGCCACGCGAATCACCGAACCGCGGGCGCGGACCGTGACCTCGACGATGGCAGGGCTGGGGTTGGAGGGGTTCTTCTCATAGCGCAGGACGACATCGGCGGTCATGGGCTCGATGTCGAACACTTTGAGGGCTTCGCCGATCTTCTCATCGACATGCGCACGCAGAGCATCGGTGACCGTGGTCTTGCGACCGGAGATCTTGATTTCCATACGTGGCTCCAATCTATCCGGGGATAGGACTCGTACGATTGTTGTACCCAAGTTGGATGGAGACACACGTGGAGAAATCATGCTCCCGTTTGCTGGAGCACCCGAACCGACCGCCGAATTCTCGGATGCGGCGGTGAAGCGAACGGCTAGTGGACGGCGCGGGTCCTAACCCAGGGAGTTCAGGCCGTCGGAACCATCTGCGGCGGCGTCGGGGGAATCCGCGTCGATGGCCTCCTCCTCGACGGCCGCACCCTCGAGCATGCAGCCCTCGAGGTCGAAGGGCAGGTAGCCGTACCACATGTGGAACAGGGCGGAAAGCGTGCCATCGGACAGCGCGTCCGCGAGGATGTCCATGGCCTGGGTCCCGAGCTCGGTTCCGGCGGTCGCTATGGCGCCGTAGGAGGTCGTCGGGGCAATGGTGCCCACGAACACGGCTCCGGGATATGCGCGGGCCAGATAGGCACCCGCCGTCGCATCGCAGGCCACGTAATCGACCTCGCCCGCGGCGAGGGCCTCGAAGCACTCGTTCACGTTCTGATGAGTCTCGAGATTCGCCTCGATGCCGGCCGAGGCGAGGGCGTCCTGGGCGGCGGACTCACCCTGAACGGCGATGGTCGCCCCTTGGAGCGAGGTCGCGGAGGCCGTGGGGACCTCACGCGAGCCGTCGGCGGTCTTGGCGAAGATGGAGGAGGCGTTCTGGACGAGCCCGTCGCTCTGGGCGACGCCCTCGTCCCCCTCGGAGGAGCGGACGCCGATATAGAGGTCCGCCTTGCGCTTGGAGAGCGATCCCGTCGCGTCGGCCGAGGAGACGACCTTGAGGTCCAGCCCCATGCGCTCGGCGAGCAGTCGGGCAACATCGGCGTAGTAACCGCTCGGTTCGCCCTCGAAGTCCGTCATCGCCTGCGGAGCGTCCGTCAAGTCCATGGCAACGGTCAGCACACCGTCCTCGACAAGGTCATCGGCCCCGAGCGTCGACTGGATCGGCTCCGGCTCGACCTCGGCGCGCGTGGGCGTGGCGAGCGAACAGCCCGCGAGCCCCGCACCCAGCAGGCACGCGCATGCGCCCGCGACCAAACCGACCGTCCCCCTGCGATGCGCGATGGACACGCGACCTCTCATCTTGCTCTCCCCCGCTTCCGGGCCGGCTCGACTCGCCGGCCCCGTAACGCCCGCGCGCGGCGGCGCGGGCGACAGATATCTCGGTTCCCCCAGCTGACCTGGTTTTTGACCCCACACTTGCGCACCGGGGCGTTTGCTCGTACCGCCGCAGCGGCATCACGACTAACCCGCTCGCCCGCGAGGCGTTATTGCCTCAAGAAACGTAGAGACGGGCGGTGCGACTTACTTCTAGGACGCGCCATGATCGCCCCCGCGCGCACGCGGCGGCTTACGTGGATCCCTTCGACCGCGTCTGTCTTGGACTGAGGAACGCGCGGGACGGGTCCCGCGCACGCCCGCAACCACAGCCTGGGAGGAACTGCGGGGCATTATACCGCAGGAAACGCCGAGATTGCGCAGCTCATTCGCGGAGAGTGGCCTCAACCCCACACGCGGGCGAGGGCGAGGCCGTCGACCCAGGCCGCTCCGGAGCCCTTGAGCGCCGCCGCCGCGGCGGACATGGTCGCGCCCGTGGTGACGACATCGTCGATCAGCAGGATGTGCTTGCCGTGAACGGGCGCCACGACCTCGTAGGCACCGGCCGCCCCCGCAAGGCGGGCGGCTCTCCCGAGCTCGCGTTGGTCGGCGATGCCGTGCTTCGCCAGCGCGTCGAGCAGCGGAATGCCCGACAGGGCGCAGAATCGGCGGGCGATGAGCTCCATGTGGTCGAACCCACGGCGCCGATACGCCGCGGCGGTGGCGGGCACGAAGGTGACCGCATCGCAGCGCACGAGCAGGCCGGCGTAGCGCTCGGGGGCGTCTCGCTGGGCCCGCACCGCGGCGTCGAGCATGAGACGCGCGATCTCGCCTGCCAACCGCCGCTCGCCGGCGTCCTTGTAAGCCCGGACGATGCGCGCCGGCGGCCCGTCGAACACGGCCGCGGCGAGGCAGCGATCGAGTTCCGTCGGCACGCCCGCGCATTCCGTGCACACCACCGACCCGAAAGGCGCACCGCACCTCGGGCACGACAGCGCGGGGTCGATGAGGCGCATCCCGTCTCGGCACGCGGGGCAGATTAGGTGGCCCGGGCGCTCGCACGCCGCGCAGCGCGTGGGCGATATGATCTCGAGCGCCGCCTCGGCCAACCGGCGGGCGAGCCGCCGTCCCGCATCTCCTTCCCCATATCCGACCGACGTGAAAAAGCCCCCTCCCGCGAACACGGGAAGGGGCTCGACGTCCTTTCGGGATGCGGCCTGTCGATGGGACGGGCGCACGGCTATTCCGCAGCGGTTCCGGCGTCGCCGCCATCCTGCTTGGGCTTGCGGCCGCGACGGCGGCGGCGCTTCTTGGGAGCGCCGTCCCCCGCCTCGTCGGCGACGCGGCCGTTCCCATCGTTGACGGGCCGCGGCCTGGAGCCGCCCCCGTCACCCGGACGACGGCGCTGGACCTTGACCTCGCCTTCGGCGAGCTGGTCGGCGACGGACGGGGTCTCGGGCTTGCGCGCGCGTCGCCCGGCCTCGGCGGAGGCGGCGTCCCGCACGGACGAAGTGTGCTTGCGACGGCGGGCCTTGGCCGGCGCGGTCTCACCGGAGGCCGGGGAGACGCCCTCGCGAGACGTGGCCGCATCGGGCGCGCTCGCGCGATGACGGCGACGACGCGAGGGAGATGGGGACTCGACGGACTCGGGACGCTGGTCCTTCACCTCGGCGGAGGGCTGCTCCGCTCCGGCGGAACGGCGGCGGCGACGACGGGAGGACTGGGCGGCCTGCTCCCCCTCGGCCTCCTGGGAACGGCCCTTGGAGGGAGCGCCCTTGCGACCACGACGGCCGGAGCCGCCCTGCTCGAACTTGGCGGCCTCTTCCTCGCGCATGCGCTTGCGACGCGGCGTCGGACCGGAGGCGACGATGCGATCGGCCGTGTCCAGGCCGTCGCCCACATCGACGCCGTTCTTGCGGTCGAGCTCCATGAGCGCGAGCGCGAGCTCGGGCGACTCGAGACGCTCGAGGACATCGCGCGTCACGCAGTCGGGACGGCAGGAGCACCCTTGCGCCTCACAGCGCTGCTTGTTCTCCTCGGTGCTCGTCATATCGGCAAGGTCGACGCGGAAGACCTTGCCGTTCTCCAGACGCAGCACCAGCTGCTCGCGCGGGGTGTTGTACTCCACGATGCGGGCCTTGCCCAGCGGCGTGTCGATGAGGGTCTTCTTCTTGGGAGCACGGCTCTTGAAATCCTTGTATGCCTCGAACTCATAGCGCAGGCAGCACATAAGGCGACCGCACACGCCCGAGATCTTGGCGGAGTTCAGCGGCAGGTCCTGCTCCTTGGCCATGCGGATGGAGACGGGCTCGAACTGCCCGCCGAAACGGGTGCAGCACAGCTCCTGGCCGCAGGTCGCGTAGCCGCCCTGCAGGCGGGTCTCGTCGCGCACGCCGATCTGGCGCATGTCCACGCGCACGTGGAAGTGGGCGGACAGGTCCTTGACGAGCTGGCGGAAGTCCACGCGGTCCTCGGCGGCAAAGTAGAAGACGGCCTTCTCCCCGCCGAACAGGTACTCGACGCCCACAGGCTTCATGTCCAGACCGTTCTTCTCCACCAGACGGCGGAAATCGAACATGGCGTCCTCGCCGGCATCGGCCAGGTCGTCGGCGCGATCGAGGTCGGCGTCGGTGGCAATGCGCACGACGGGCTTGAGCGGGGCGGCGAGCTCCTCGGGATGCACCTCGAACGGATCGGCCGTCACGAGGCCGATCTCGGTGCCGCGCTCGGTGGTGCAGATGGCGTGATCGCCAGCAAGGATGTCCAGGTCGCGTGGATCGAACCACAACTCGTGCGCGGCGAACGCAAATTTGACAGGTACGACTACGGGCATTGCAGTGCCTTCCTGATATCGAACAGCATGACCTCGATGGCCAGCTGGGGTGTGACGTTTCTGGCGATGCGAGCCTCGGCGCTCGAAACGGCATCGAGCGCACGGGTGACGCCGGTCACCGTGGCACGGGCGGCGATGCGCTCGACGACGTCGGAAACGTCCTCGTTCACGACGGGCTCCGACTCAGATGCGAGGCGAACCAGGGCATCACGCAGCAGGGAGCGAACGCTCGCCAGAGCCTCCATGATACCCGAACGCTCACGGGCGTTCAGTTCGCGCTTGTTGCGGTCTTCCAGCTGCTTTAAAGCACCACGGGAGAGATAGTCCTGATTTTGCTCCAGGACCGCCTGCTGGGTCGATTTAACCTCGGCGAGCGGCGCCTTGATCGCACCCATGAGGTCCTTGGCGGCGGCCAGGATGTCGGCCTCGTCGGCATAGGCGAGCAAGTCCACGGCGCGCACCATGGCACGGCGGGCTGCCTGGCGGTCGCCGCTCTTGAGGAACTCGACCGCGCGGGCGGGACTGCCAGCAACCGCGACGGCCATACGGCATTTGCCCGCAGGCAGGCCGGTGGCGTGTTCGACGGCCGTGGCGGCGTCTTCGAGCGAGAGCGGGCGGAACGGCACGCACTGGCAGCGCGACACGATCGTGGGCAACATGACATCGGCACTCGAGCCGAGCAGGATGAACGTCACTCCGGCGGGCGGCTCCTCAAGCGTCTTGAGCAACGCGTTGGCGGTGTTCGCGCGCAGCTGCTCGGCGCGGTCGACGATATAGACCTTAGCCTTGGCACGGATGGGCGCGAGCGCCACATCCTCGAGCAACTCGCGCGTCTGCGCGATAAGGTAGCCCGTGGCGGATTCGGGCGCGAAGTAATGCACGTCCGGATGGGTGCGGCGGACAACACGGCCGCAGTCATCACAGGAGGCGCAGGCACCCGAGACGCCATCTTCGCCGCACAGAAGCGCCTGGGCCAGCGCCCAGGCGGCATCGAGCTTGCCGGAACCCGGCGAGCCGAGGAACAGATAGGCGTGGCTCGCACGGCCGCTCGTCACCGCACGGGCGAGGAAGTCGCGCACACGCGGCTGCGTATCGAGCTTGGCGAGGAGGCTGTTGGGAGCAAGGCGGTCGGGCATGGCTAGCACTTCCCCTGACACGCCTGCAGCGCCGCGGCAACATCATCCTCGGACACGGACAGGCCGGCCGATCGGAGCTCGGCAGCAACGCCGGAGAACACCTCGGCAATGGACCCGCCGGCATCGATCAGCTTCACCCGATCTGGCTCATCGGCGGCAACCGCGCGGAAACCCGCGGCAACGCGCTCTTGGAACTCCAGGCCCTTGAGTTCGAGGCGGTCCTCGGCTTCACGGCCGGAACGGCGGCGCAGGGCGTCCTCGACCGGCAGGTCGAACACGAGCGTGAGGTCGGGACGGCAGCCGTCCACCGCGAGCTCGTTTGCCTGAGACACCATGTTGCGGTCCAAACCATCGGCAAAGGCCTGGTACGCCGTGGTGGAATCGTAGAAGCGGTCGCAGACCACCGTCACGCCGGCGGCGAGCGCCGGCCTGATCACCTGATGCACGAGCTGGGCGCGGGCGGCCTCATACAGCAGCAGCTCGCACACATCGCCCATCTCGGCGTTTGCGGGGTCGAGCAGGATGGCACGAATCTGCTCAGAGATCTTGACGCCACCCGGCTCGCGCAGACGCAAGACATCGTGACCGGCTGCCTCGAGTGCCGCCGCGATGAGGGTCGCTTGGGTAGACTTCCCGCAGCCGTCGATCCCCTCGACGGTTATGAACAGGCCTCGCGAACTCATCTCCTACGCCTTCTCGGTCGCGGTCTTCTCGGCGGCGGTTTTCTTCGCCGTCGTCTTCTTCGCCGTCGTCTTCTTCGTAGTCGTCTTCTTCGTAGTCGTCTTCTTGGCAGTGGTCTTCTTGGCGGTCGAAGTCGTCTTCTTCGCGGCGGCCTTGCCGCGGGCGGGCTTCTTCTCCTTGCCGGGGCAGTCCATATTCACGCAGATGCGCCATGGGCCGCGCGCGGTCTCGACCACCACAACGGGCGCGCCGCAGTGCTCGCAGACCTCGCCGGTGGCAGAAAGCTTGCCGCGAGCGGGCAGCGGGTAGCTCACACCGCAGTCGTCGTAGTTGGTGCAACGGATAAAGCGTTTGCCGCTCTTCTCGCTCTTATGCGCGATCAGATCGCCATGACGACCCGCCTCGGCGCACACGGAGCACTCGCCCACCTTGAGGTCGGGCTCGTAGTTGGTGGGGCACTTGGGATTCACGCACTGCTCGTAGGCCTTTTGGCGGAACGGCTGACACTTGATGCGCGGCGCGCCGCACTCGGGGCATACGGCGGCCTCGCCCTCGAGCGGGCTCACCTTCACGCCGGAGGGCACGGGATAGGTTACATCGCAGTCGGGCCAACCCATGCAGCCGATAAAGCTGCCACGCGTCTTGGCGCTCGTCTTCATGACGAGGTCCTTGCCACACGTGGGGCATGCGCCCACACGGGCGTCGGCGGTGACGGCGTCCGAGATCGCCTCGCCCAGATCGTCCTTGTGCTCGATGAGCGCATCGAGCATGCCGGCGAGCAGGGCGCGGGAGTGGTCCACCACGTGCTCCTGCGTGTCGGCGCCCTCGGCGACCTTGGTCATGTCGGCATCGAGCTCGGCGGTCATGTCGGGCGTGGTGACGCGCGGCGCGAACTCCGAGAGCGCGTCGATGATGGCGATGCCAAGCTGGCTGGGCTCGATGGGGTCGTTCTTGAGATAGCGCACCGCGTACAGGCGCTCGATGATGCTCGCGCGCGTCGACTTGGTGCCCAGGCCGCGCTTTTCCATCTCCTGGACAAGCTTGCCTTGGCTGTAGCGCGCGGGCGGCTCGGTCTGCTTGGCCTCGAGCTTGATGTCGCGCACGTCGATGATATCGCCCTCAGCCAGCGCAGGCAGCTGCTCGTCGCGCTTGAGGCCATACGGGTAGGCCTCGCGGAAGCCGGCCTCCACCAGCACATCACCGCTGGCGGCGAACGGCTCGCCGCCGACATCGATGGACAGCTTGGTGTTCTCGATGGTGGCGGGCCCCATGAGCGTCGCCAGGAAGCGGCGGGCGATGAGGTTGTAGAGCTTGAGCTGGCCGCCGTCGAGTGTGGTGGGATCGCCCTGGCCGGTGGGATGGATCGGCGGGTGGTCGGTGGTCTCGACCTTGCCGCGCGTAGGTGTGAGCGGGCCGGCGAGGATCTTCTTGCACACGGGCGCGAGCGCCGGGGTGCCGAAGGCCAGGCCCTTCACGATGCCCTCGATATCCAGCGTCTTGGGGTACACCGTGTTATCGACACGGGGATAGGAGATAAAACCGCTCATGTAGAGGGACTCGGCGATGCGCATGGTGCGCGCGGGACTGATGCCCTCGGCCGCCGCTGCCGCCTGCAACGCGGTGGTGTTGAACGGCACCGGAGGCTGTTGCTTGCGGCTGCGCTTGGCCACGGCGGTGACGGTGCCGGTGGTCGCCCCCTCAACATGTGCGTACGCCGCCTCGGCAGCCGCCTTGTCCGTGAAGCGCGCCGTGGTGTGGGCGATCTTGAACTCCTGGCCAGAGGCCTCGCCAAGCCCCCGGATCTGCCAGTAATCCTCGGGCACGAAGGCCATGCGCTCGCGTTCGCGCTCGACCACCAGGGCGAGCGTGGGGGTCTGGACGCGACCGGCGGAGCGCACGTTGCCAAAGCCGCCGAACTTGGCGAGCGTGAGGTAGCGCGTGAGAACCGCGCCCCAAATGAGGTCGATGTACTGGCGGGACTCGCCGGCGTCGGCCAAATCCTGGTCGAGCTCGACCAGGTTGGCGAAGGCCTCGGTAACCTCACCCTTGATGAGGGCGGAGTAGCGGGCGCGACGCGCGGGCAGCTCGGGGGCCACCTCGCGGATCATGTTGAGGGCGTCAGAACCAATGAGCTCGCCCTCGCGGTCGAAGTCCGTGGCGATGATGACCTCGTCGGCCTTTTTGGCGAGGTTCTTGAGGACGCGGATGATCTCCTTCTCCGCGGGGTTCTTGATGATCGGCGACCACGTGAGGTACGGCAGGCTCTCGACCTTCCAGCCCTTGATGTTGATGCCGTTGGTGAGGAAGGGCTTTCGCTTGGTGTCGTAGGGCGGGCGGGCAAGGCCGTCGGGTACACCGGCGGGCAGGACCTCCCCATCCTCGGTCAGGCTGTACCAGCCCATCTTCTTGTCGAAAAGGATCTCGTCGGGGAAATCCGGTGCGAGGATGTGACCGGCCAGGCCCATCGAGACCCAGTCCTCGCCGTCGACCTTGAAACGGTAGACCTGCGTGTTATAGACCTTGTCGTTCTTCGGCGCGCCGGCGTCGGCCAGCAGCTGCGCGATCTTTTGCGCAGCGATGTTCTTCTCTGCAACGACGAGCTTCACAAGGGCTCCTTTTCGTACGGCGCGAGTGCGCCAGACGTATTTATATATAGTGTGGGTCAGTGTACACGAGTTCTACCGTTCACGCTAAAAGCCCACGCCGCAACGAAGGGATCGACCTCGGTCCACTCGCGAACGACCTCTCTCGGCTGCCTTTGCCCCCCATCGGCCACTTTCGCATTGCTCGGCCGCCCCCGCGTCGCTGAGATGCAACCAAAGTCACGCTCGAGCGCCCGATTTTGTGACTTTGGTTACATTTCGAGCTGTGACTTCGGCTGCATTTCGAGCACGGAAAAGAAAGCACCCGGAATCCTCATCCCGGGTGCTTGGCATCATTTCGATTGTGCTTCAGCCGAGCTTGGACCGTCCGGTTGGGCGCGTGCCACGCGCCCGGGTACGTCCTGCTCGTCAGGGCAAATGCCGCTCGTCAGGGCATGCGCCGTGCGACTACTCGTCGTCCTCGTCCTCGTCGTCGCCGAAGAGGCCCAGGCGACTCTCGGTGAGGCCGGCCTTGCCGTCGCGCGCCACAACCACGAAGCGGGTGATCATGAGCGAGACCTCGTACAGGGACAGCATGACCGCATACATGAAGATCAACGTCACAGGCGAGGCATCGGGCGTGATGGACGCGGAGACCACGAGCATAATCACGTAGACGTAGCGCCATGCCGCACGGAAGCTGGCATAGGGCACGATGTGGAACACGGCCAGATAGAACACGATGAGCGGGAGCTCGAACGAAACGCCGAAGCCGATCATGAGCAAGAGCTCGGTGTTGATGAAGTCCTCGAGCTGGGGCATGGCGGCGCCGATGGAGCGGGTCTCCTCGAGCAGCCACTCAAAGGCAGCCGGCGCGATGAAGGCATAGCAGAAGATGACGCCGGCGAAGAACAGCATGGTGGCAACCAACACCGTGGGGACAACCCAGCGGCGCTCATTGGGACGAAGGGCAGGCAGGAAGAACGCGAGAATCTGCCAGATGATCATGGGCGTGCACATGGCGAGCGCGACCTTGATGGCGATGTTGAACTTGATGGAGAAGCCACCGAGCGAGGTCATGACGGAGAGCTGCTCGCCGGGCTGCAGGGAGCCGTTGATCGGGTCCTTGAGGATGTCAACCAGCGTGGGGGCGGCAAAATACATGAAGACGGTGGCGGCGAGCACCGACACGACGACGATGGTGAGGCGACGGCGCAGCTCACCGAGATGGTCCATGAGCGGCATGCGCGCGGGTCCGATGGGCATTACTGCTCCCCTCCCTTCGACTCATCCTCGACAGGTGCGGCCTCGGCCTCCGCAGCGGGAGCCGCGGCGCGCTTGCGCGGACGGCGGGCGTACAAGTCCTCGGTGGTCAGCACCTCGGGCTCGGGAGCTTTCTCGGCCGCCTGCTCGGACTCGGAGTCGGGCTCGACAGCGGGAGCCTCGCCTGCAGGGGCATCCTCGGCGGGAGCGCTCTTGCCGTCCTCGGCGTCGTCCGCAGCGGCCTCGGCCTCCTTGGCGGCGCGCTCCGCGGCCAGGCGGGCACGGCGCTCGGCAAAGGTCTCCTTGCGCACCGGGGCCTCCTCAGTTGAAGCGGAGCCCTCGGCGTCGGCATCCTCGTCCTCCGCGGCAACGGCCACCTTGGGGGCCTTGGCAGCGGCGGCCATGGGATCCACGACCTCGGTCTGGACGACGGCGGTCAGCTTCTCCTGCGCCTCACGGAACTGACGCAGGGCACGGCCGATGGTGCGGCCCATCTGCGGCAGCTTGTCGGGACCGAACAGCAAGAAGCCAAAGACCAGGATGATGACCAGCTCGGTCGATCCAATTCCTAGCACGGGATACCTCCCAGTTTCCTCAAATGTCCATGCGGCGCTCCGTGCGCCGTCCAAAGCGGCAATATTCCAAGTATAGCGCCGCCGTACGCCACGCCCCGCGACGAGTCGCCGTGCGGATAAAGCCTTACGCTGCGCTGATGCTAATGTCCTTATCGACGCCCAAAAGCTGCGCGACGCGCAGGACGTTCGGCTGGGCACCCGTGATGGACAGGGCGCGCTTGCGGTCGGAGGCGCGGCGGGCGGCGCCGACCAGCACGCCGATGCCCGTGGAATCGATATAGGGAACCTGGGAGAAATCGAGCTCGACGCGCTCGGTGGGCTGCTCGAGGGCCAGGTCGATTGCGTTGCGGAGCTTGTCGGCGTTCGAGATGTCGATCTCGCCCTCGACGGCGATGAGGTAGCGCTCTGCACTGGGATGCGTGGTGATGGCGAGTTCCATATCCATGCCTTTCGATTGAGTCGCGCTCAGCGCGATCGTTTACTTGCTCAGCGCCTCGAGGCGCTCGCGGGCGTAATCGCCCACACCGTAGGTATCGTCCTCGGCGGCGGTGTCGACGGCCTTGCGATAGGCCTTCTCGGCCTTGCCCGCATCGCCGTGGGATTCGTAGAACATGCCGAGGTTCGCCCATGCGGGCGCGAACGTGGCGTCGCGCGCGACGAAGGCCTCGAGGTCCGCGATGGCCTGATCGTGCTCGCCGGCGTAGAACACGCAGATGGCGCGGTCCACCTCGGCCGCCGGAGAGGCGTTGTTCGCAAGGTACTCGTCGTAGTGGACGACGGCCTGCTTGAAGACGTCCTGGGCCTTCTGCTGGTCCTCCTCGCTCTTGGCGCCGTTCATGGCGGACATGCCCATATCGAAGAAGTTGTTGGCCAGCGTGAGCGGGTCATTTGATACGGGAGCGGAACCGTCGGCCACCTTGGCGTTGCCCTCCTCGTCAAGCTCGACGTCGGGATGGCCCTCGGGCATCTCGACCGAAGCATCCTCGGACGCGGACTCGGGCTCGCGCGAGCCCAACTCGTTGATGGTCACCGTGGTGCCCACGAGGTAGCCGATCACCACGCCGAGCACCAGCGAGATGCCGGCGATGGCAAGCACCATCCAAAACGGCGGGGACTGGCGCTGCGGGCGGGCGGGATCGGAGTTGGCCGGAGCGGCGGGCTCGGCAGACGGGCGACGCCCATCCGCCTCGGCGACGTTATCGGACGCGGGCTCGGGCACGGACTCCGCCTCAGCCAGCTCGTCGTCGAAGAACTCGTCGAAATCGTCGGTCATTTAGGCACGCTCCTCGAGCGCGAGCTGGGCGCTCACGAGCTTGACAGCCAACACGAGCACCTCGAGCGCAGAGGAAAGATCCTCAACGCTGGGGTAACTCGGGGCGATGCGGATGTTGGTATCGTGCGGATCCTCGCCATAGGGCCAGGTGGCACCTGCCGGGGTGAGGGTGACGCCCATCTCGCGGCACAGGGCACCCACACGCTTGGCGGAGCCCTCAGGACCGTCGAAGCTCACGAAATAGCCGCCGCGCGGATGCGTCCAGGTGGCGCAACCGGTGCCGTCCAGGCCCTCGTGCAGCTTGGCATCGACGCACTCGAAACGCGGACGCATGAACTCGGCATGACGGCGCATATGGGCGCGCACGGCGTCCAAATCGGGCAGGAAGCGCACGTGACGCAGCTGGTTGAGCTTGTCGGCGCTGATGAGGCCGGCCTGCAGGTGATGCGCGATCTCCTTGATAACCACGGGAGAGGCGGCAACAAAACCCACGCCAGCACCGGGGAAGGTGATCTTGGAGGTGGAGGCGAAGGCGATCACGCGGTCCTC
>URWW01000003.1 GCA_900551665.1 uncultured Collinsella sp.
CGCGAGTTCCGCACGAACAGAAGGCCCCAGTGGGGCCTTCGTCGTGAGCAGGACTGTCTGAGCAGCGGACCTTGTATGGGTTCGCCCGAGCCGCCCTCGTTACGCTTCGTCGCCGTACATGTACACCGTGAACCCGTCACCCGTATCCTGGCTGTGGTCCTCCGCAATGCGAGTCATGCCGATATGGTCGTAGAAATGCCAATCGGACTCGCTGTCGGTCATGAGGAAGAACTTGGTGCAACCGGCCTCCCGAATCGCGGTGCGGGCGCGTCGCAGCAGCTCTCCTCCCAGGCCCTTGCCCTGGAACTCGGGGCGGATGATAAGCAGGTTGATCTGCGCCTGCGCGAACTCGTTGCCCGTGGCGGCAAAGCGGTCGGCCGTGGCCTTCTCACGCGTGTCGCCGAACAGACAGCCGGCCAGGCGCTCGTCGCCGCCTTGCTCGAGGCGCGCGGTTGCCAGTGCCAACAGGTCCTCGTAGCGCTCGTGCCAGTACTCGTTCACGCGCGGCTTGCCATCGTCGAACACGCCGACGCAGCACAGGGCGATCGGCTTGCCGTCCGCTTCCGCGACGATTGTGATGGGGGAGCGGTTGAACTGCATGGAGATGTTGTACCGCCCCGCCAACATAGCGTCTTCAAAGTCGCCGCGGTTGCGGAGGCTGTTGGTCCACAGCGTGCAGTACAGGTCGGCGAATTCGTCCAGGTCCTCGTGGCATGCGGCGCGGAACGTGAACTCGCCGGGGTTGATGGTCATGGGATCCTCCTATCGATGACAACGCTATAGCTTCTACCCATACGCGCTGCTCGGTAGTATGGACGGCTGGTAAGATGAAGGGCTGTGCAAAGATAAGCGAGGAGCGTTGATATGGCCATTCTGCTCGGCTGCGACAGCGTGCATCTGGAGTTTCCCACCAAGTTAATCGCCCGGGACGTGACCCTGGGCGTCAATGAGGGCGACCGTATCGGCATCGTCGGCAAGAACGGCGACGGCAAGTCGAGCTTGCTCGGCGTGCTTTCCGGGTCGATCGAACCGGACGCGGGGCGCGTGACGCGCCGCCGCGATGTGACGGTCGGCGTGCTCGGGCAGCGCGATGCGCTCGACAGCGCCTCCACGGTGCATAGGGCCGTGGTGGGCGACCTTCCCGAGTACGAGTGGGCCGCGAGCCCGCGCGTCCGTCAGATCCTGGACGGGCTCATCGCGGATGTGCCCTGGGAGGGTCTGGTGGGGGAGCTGTCCGGTGGCCAGCGCCGCCGTGTGGACCTGGCGCGCCTGCTCATCGGGGACTATGACGTCCTGATGCTGGACGAGCCCACCAACCATCTGGACATGCGCACCATCAACTGGCTCGCCGAACATCTCAAGTCCCGCTGGCAGCGCGGCAATGGCGCCATGCTCGTCGTCACGCACGACCGCTGGTTCCTCGACGAGGTCTGCACCTCCATGTGGGAGGTGCACGACGGTTGCGTCGATCCGTTCGAGGGCGGTTACTCCGCCTATATCCTGCAGCGTGTTGAGCGCGACCGCATGGCCGCCGTGACCGAGGAGCGCCGCCGGAACATGGCGCGCAAGGAGCTCGCATGGCTCTCGCGCGGCGCGCAGGCGCGAAGCACCAAGCCGAAATTCCGCGTTGAGGCGGCCCGTGAGCTCATCGCCGACGTTCCTCCCGTGCGCAACGAACTCGAGCTGAAGCGCCTCGCGGTGAGCCGCTTGGGCAAGCAGGTCATTGATGTAATCGACGTCGATGCGGGCTATGAGAACGGTGCGGCGGAGGACGGGTCCGGCGCCCCCGCGTCCTCACGTCCCGTGCTCTCGGATGTGACGTGGCTGATCGGCGCCGGCGACCGGTACGGCCTGTTGGGCGAGAACGGCGCGGGCAAGACCACGCTGCTCAACGTCATCCAGGGCAAGCTCAGCCCCCGCCGCGGTCGGGTGAAGATCGGGTCCACGGTGCGCTTCGGCGTCCTCTCCCAGCAGCTCGATGAACTGAAGCCCGTCGAGGACGATACGATTCGTGAGGTGCTCGCCCGTGGCAAGCGCTATGTGATGGTGGAGGGCAAGGAAACGAGCCCCGAGAAGCTCCTTGAGCGCCTCGGCTTCACGCAGCAGCAGATGTGGAGCCGCATCAAGGATCTTTCCGGTGGTCAGAAGCGCCGCCTGTCGCTGCTGCTCACCATCCTGGAGGAGCCCAACGTGCTCATCCTGGACGAGCCCGGTAACGACTTGGATACGGATATGCTCGCGCTCGTTGAGGACCTGCTGGACAGCTGGCCCGGCACGCTTATCCTGGTCACGCACGACCGCTTCCTCATGGAGCGCGTGACCGACCAGCAGTGGGCGCTCATCGGCGGCACCCTGCGACACGTACCGGGCGGTGTGGATGAGTATCTCCGGTTGACGGAGGGCCTGAGTGCGGGCGGCTCCGCGCGCCCCCAGGCCCCCGGATTCAACGGCGGCCAGGGGGGCGACCCCAATTCTTCGAACGCCCCGCAGGCGGGTGCTCAGGGTCCTCAGAATGGGCTCTCGAATGCGGAGCGTCAGCGCCTCAAAAAGGAGGTCGCCTCTCTCGAGCGCAAGATGGAGACGCGTCGCGCCAAGGTCGAGGAGCTGGAGCGGGGGATGTTCGACATCGATCCCACCGACTTCGCCGCGCTCACCGCCCAGCAGGATGCCAGCGCCGCCGCTCGCGACGAGCTCGACGAGCTCGAGATGGCATGGCTCGAGGCGAGCGAGCGCCTAGAGACCTCAATTTAGGGACAGTCCCTTTTTTGAGGTTGAAAATGAACGCGCCGAGGGGTGAATCCTCGGCGCGCACTCGTCTGGATGTGTAAAACGCACCCGTCCCCAATTACACATTGGGGCTCTTTAGGAGAGCATCTCCTTGAAGCCGCCCATAATCATGCGCCAGCCGCGCTTGAAGCGGCCCTCGGCGGCCTGGGGTGCCGGCACGATGACGGTTGCCTCGGCCTGGACGATCTCTCCCTTGGCGGGTGAGGCTCCGCATGCGCGCGTGCTGGGCAGGGGCTGGGCGGACCCCAAAAGCTCGGCGCGTGCACGGCGCTCCTTTTCGACCGCAGCCCGGGCGCGTTCCTCCTCGGCGGCGCGGGCGCGCTCGATGGCCTGCGCCATGAGGTGCTCCTGCGCGTTGAAGGGCGCCTCGCCCTCCGCGCGGGCAACGGGGACCCAGCGTCCGCGTGCGTCGAGCTCGCGGGCCTTCACGTTGTCGCGCAGCTGGTCGGCCATGTAGTCACGCACCATGGCGCGGCAGGTGGGGTCGAGGACAGGATAGGCGATCTCGACACGGTGCTCGGTGTTGCGCGTCATCATGTCGGCGCTGGACAGGTACACCGTATCCGCCTCCTCGCCGAACGAGTAGACGCGCGCGTGCTCCAGGAAGCGCCCGACGATCGAGCGGATGTGCACGTTGTCGGTGCTGCCCTCGATACCTGGCAGCATGCATGAGATGCCACGGATGATCATGTCGACGCGCACGCCCACACGGCTCGCCTCGGCGATCTTGTCGATTACTTCACGGTCGGTCAGAGAGTTCATCTTGAAGAAGGCGTGCGCGGGCATGCCGGCGCGTGCACGGGCGATCTCGCGGTCGAGGCCGTCCATGACGAGTGGTTTGAGACCGGCGGGCGCGACACCGAGATAACGGTATTCGCCGTGCAGGTTGCCCAGCGTCAGGTTGCGGAAGAACGCATTGGCGTCCTCGCCGATGCCTTCATGCGCCGTCATGAGCATGAAGTCGGAGTACAGGCGCGCCGTCTTTTCGTTGAAGTTGCCCGTGCCCAGGAGCGTGATGCGCTCGATGCGCCCCTGGTCGTGATAGGTGAGCTGGCAGATCTTGGAATGACATTTGAAGCCCTCGGCGCCGTAGATGACCGTGCAGCCTGCCTCTTCGAGGCGCTCGGCCCAGGCGATGTTGTTCTCCTCGTCGAAGCGGGCGCGCAGCTCCATGAGGACCGTGACCTCCTTGCCGCGCTCGGCGGCGGAGATGAGCGACTCGCACAAGCGCGACTGGCGGGCCACACGGTAGAGGGTGATGCGCAGTGAGATGCAGGCGTCGTCGTGTGCCGCCTCATTGATGAGGTCGAGCAGCGTGTTCATGGACTCATATGGATAGAAGAGCAGTTTGTCGCCGGCGAGCACCTGCTCGCGCATGGGTTCGCCCGGGCAGAACATGGGGCTCGGCTGCGGTGCGAACGGGGGGAACAGGAGCTTCTCGCGCGCCGCTGCGGGGAGCTTGCCCTCAAGGGAGAAGATGAAGCCGAGGTCGAGGGGCATAGTCACGGAAAGCACCGCCTGTTGGGTCAGGTGCAGCGCCTTGCGGATGGATTTGACGGCCTCTCTGCCCAGGTCGCCGTGAATGGCGAGCAGCACGGGCTGCAGCCTCAGACGCTTCTTGAGCACCTTCTTCATGTGCTGGCGGTAGTCCTCGTCCTCCTCGACTCCCTCGCCGTCCGGATCGAGGTCGGCGTTGCGGGTGACGCGGATCACGGCGCTGTCCTGCGGGGCGTAGGCGCCGAAGCATGAATCGAGACATGCCAGGATGGTGTCTTCGAGCAGGATGTAGCGCAACAGGCCGTTCTCGTTGGAGACCTCGATCACACGCGGAAGGGAGGTCGGCACCTCGATGATGCCGAGCAGGCCCTGCTCATCCTCGGATGCGGACGCGAGCGTGCAGACCACGTAGAGGGCCCCGTTGCGGAGGTTGGGGAACGGGTGGCGCGGGTCGATGATGAGCGGGGAGAAGATGGGCTGCACGTTGCGGTTGAAATAGCTCCGCACCGTGTCGCGTTCGGTCCCAATGAGCTCCGCGGGCGTGATGCGTTCGATGCCCTTGGCGCGCAAGAGGGATTCGATGGCGTCGAAGGATGCGGAGGCCTTGGAGAACAGCCCCGGCAGTTCGGAGAACACGGCGGCGACCTGCTCGGAGGGGGTCATGCCGCTCTTGTTGTCGCGCGGTTGGCGCTTGAGGGTCGCCAGGCTCGAGAGCCCGCCCATGCGGACCATGAGGAACTCGCGCATGTTGCTCTCGAAGATGGCGATGAATTTCAGGCGCTCGAACAGCGGCACGGATTCATCCATCGATTCGGCGAGCACGCGCTCGTCGAATCGGAGCCAGGAGAGCTCTCGGTTCTGGGTGTAGGTCATGTCGCGCTTCTTATCGTGTCCGTCATTGCCCATGATGGCCCCCTCGTGTGTTGCGGCGATACCTGGAAGTGATGATGCCTGCGAAGTCGCATGAATGTCTCAAGGTTATCGCCGTGTCCGGACTGAACCCGAGTGTAGCGCGCAGCCATGATGAGCTCTTTACACGCTGCTTTCGAACGTGTTAAAGACTCGCGTGAATGTAAGCGATGGGCGCGGATGAGCCGCGTGAGGCGCCGTTGGGCGTACACTGATGAACGTGTGAGAAGACCTCGGATGCCGTCCCATCGGCGGGCGCGCACCATGAACGTGAGGGGTACCTATGGTTCGAATCGGCCTTTTGACCAGCGGCGGCGATTGCCAGGCGCTCAACGCGACGATGCGCGGCATCGTCAAGACTCTCGACCATCGCTCGGGAGAACCGGTCGAGATCTTCGGTTTCGAAGATGGCTATCAGGGCCTCATCTACAAACGATTCCGCAAGATGACCCCTGCCGACTTCAGCGGCATCCTCACGCGCGGCGGCACGATCTTGGGCACGAGCCGCACACCCTTCAAGCGCCTCGATATTCCCGAGGCCGACGGCGTGGACAAGGTCGCCGCTATGAAGGGGACCTATCGCGAACTCGGCCTCGACTGCCTGTTCATGCTGGGCGGAAACGGCTCCACCAAGACCGCCAACCGCTTGGCGCAGGAGGGCCTGAACGTGATCGCGCTGCCTAAGACCATCGACAATGACACATGGGGGACCGACATCACCTTCGGCTTCACGAGTGCGGTCGAGATCGCGACCAAGTGCATCGACGACATCCACACCACCGCGAGCAGCCACGGCCGCGTCTTTGTGATCGAGATCATGGGGCACAAGGTCGGTTGGATTCCCCTGTATTCCGCCGTCGCCGGCGGTGCGGATGTGTGCCTGATCCCCGAGATCCCCTACGAGATGGATAGCGTGATCGCCGCGATCGACCGCCGTATGCAGTCGGGTGCGCGCTTCACCATCATCGTGGTCGCAGAGGGCGCCATTTCTCGCGAGGAGGCGGCGCTGTCCAAGAAGGAGTACAAGAAGCTCGTGGCGGCGCGCACGTCGCCGTCTATCGCCTACGACATCGCCCGCGAGATCGAGGCGCGCTGCGGGCGCGAGACCCGCGTGGCGGTGCCCGGGCACACCCAGCGCGGCGGTCAGCCCGATGCGCAGGACCGCGTGTTCGCCACACAGTGTGGCGTCGAGGCGGCGTTGGGCTGCTTGGAGGGGGAGTACGGCTTTATGGTGGCCCAGCGCGACGGCGAGATGCGCCGCGTGCCGCTGGCAGAGGTCGCCGGCAAGCTCAAGTACGTCGACCCTGCCAGCGACCTGGTGCGTGAGGCCCGCGCCCTCGGCATCTCCTTCGGCGACGAGGCTTAGCGGGGCTCGAGGCGCTGCATGCGGTAGCCCACTCCGACGTGCGTCTGGATCATCGTGGGATGCGATGGGTCGGCCTCGATCTTCTTGCGCAGGGTTCGCATGAACACGCGTAGGCTCGCGATGTCGCTGTCCCAGCTCGTCCCCCAGATCTCGTGCGTGATGAAGGTGTGCGTGAGCACCTTGTCGACGTTTTTCGCCAAAAGCACGAGGAGCTTGTACTCGGTGGGTGTGAGCGAGAGGCGCTCGCCGTCGAGCTCGGCGTATCCCGCGGCGTAATCGATGTGCAGGCCTCCGTTGTCGAAGGTGCTCGCCTCGACGGATTCGGCGGTGATCATGGTCGAGCGCCGCAGGTTGGCGCGGACGCGGGCGAGCATCTCCTCAACCGAAAACGGCTTTGTCAGGTAGTCGTCGGCGCCGGCGTCGAGCGCGCCGATCTTATCCGAGTCCTCGACGCGCGCCGAGATGACGATGATGGGAACGGCCGACCAGCTGCGGATCTTGTTGATGACTTCGACGCCATCGATGTCCGGCAGGCCGAGGTCGAGCATGATCAGGTCGGGGTTGCGCGATGCCGCGTCCATGATGGCGGTCTCGCCGTCCGTCGCCTTCTCGACGCTGTAGCCGTGCAGGTCGAGGGCGGTCGTCACGAGGTTACGGACCGCCGGGTCGTCTTCGACCACGAGGATGCTTGAGTGCGCGGCGTCATTCATGTATCTCGATCTCCTCGGCGGGAAGGGTGAAGCGGAAGACCGCTCCATGGGGCTTGTTGTCGGCGACTTCGATGATACCCCCGTGCGCCTCGATGATGGAGCGGCACAACGACAGACCGAGTCCGAAGCTTCGATGGGAGTCGACGGGGCGAGGGCCCTCGGCGATGTAGAAGCGGTCGAAGACGCGGGGCTTGTCGCGGTCGGAGACACCCGGGCCGTCATCGGCGACCTCTACGACGACGGATGAACCCTCCCGTCGCGCGCCGATCGTCACGGTCGAGCCCTTCGGCGTGTATTTGAACGCGTTCGTGATGAGGTTCGTGAGCACCTGCATGATGAGGTGGACATCGATTTTCACCAAAAGGATCTCGTCCGTGTGCGTGATGGTCACGCGGTGCCCGTGCGATTCGCGGGCGACATGGCTGAGTGCGGCTGCGATAACCTCGTCCATGAGCTCCGACGTGAGGTTGAGTTGCATGTCGCCATCTTCGATGCGGGTGATGGCGAGGAGGTTCTCGACGGTGTCGATCAACCAGAGCGAGTCGTTATAAATGGCGTCCGCGAGCTCGAGCCGTTTCGCGTCCTCGAGTTTCTCCCCACCATCGCGCAGCACCGCGGCCGACCCCGAGATCGCGGTGAGGGGCGTCCTCAGGTCATGGCCGATGGATCTAAGCAGGTTGGCGCGCAGTTGCTCATTTTTGGCGAGCACGGCGGCCTCCTCCCGCTCTCGCGCCGCCTTGTCGCTCTCGAGGGCGAGCGCGCACTCGCCGACGATCGACAGGACGATGGAGTGCTCGAACGCCTCGAGCACGCGTCCCTTCAGATCGATGCCCACGACGCCGAACACCTCGTTGCCCGCGCGCACCGCAAGGTAGAGGCACTGCGCCTCTGGCAGGGTGTGAGTGCTCGCCCCGGCGTGCTTGTTGTTGTTGAAAGTCCACGTCGCCACGGCGCGTTCGTATTCGGTGAACAGGGACGTGCGGTGGTCTTCGGCCCCGGCGCTCTCATACAGCGGCTCCCCGAGCAGGTCGCCGTCTGCGGGGTAGAAGACGACGTCGAGCCTGAGGAGCTTCACGAGTTGGCTCATGGCGACGCGCGCTCGCGCCTGGGGTCCCTGGGCCCGTTGCAGGAGCTGGTTGGTTTCGAGGAGCACGCGGGTCCTGAAGGCGTTTTTCGCCGAGGCGCGCGCGTTGTCGGTGAGGCGTGCGGTGAGTTCGGCGGCCACCATCGCGGTCGCGAACATGATGGCGAAGGTCACGAGGTAGCTTCGGTCGTAGCTGTCGAATGAGAACAGCGGTGTCACGAAGCAGAAGTTGTAGAGCACCACCGAGAGGATGCTCGACACGATGGTGCAGACGCGCCCCGTGGTCGTGACGGCCGTGAGCAGGGCCGTGAGGATGTAAAGGGAGATGATGCTCGAGTCGGCGAACCCGAGTCCGCGGAATGCGGTGCCAACTGCCGTGGCGATGGCGGATAGGCCCAGCGTGAGCAACATGTCCCGCCTGCTCGGCAGATGGGGTCCCGAGGCAGCTTGCCGGTCGTGGCCCCGCCTGGCCGGCGCCGGTTGATCGGGGATGATGTAGATGTCGAGGTTCGGCGCGATGGCGATCAGCCTCTCCACGAGCGACTTGCGTCCGAAGAGCGCGTGATGCAGGCCGTGCGCCTCGCCGGTGCGCCCCATGACGATCTTCGAGATGCCGGACAGTCGCGCGAACTCGGCGATCTGAAAGGCGATGTCGTCCCCATACACCGTTTCCACCTGCGCGCCGAGCTGTTCGGCGAGGGCGCTGTTCGATGAGAGGCGCGCACGTTCGTCCTCGTCCATGGTCTGGGTTCGCGGACTCTCGACGAACAGGGCGACGAGCTCGCCGTGGAAGGCCTTCGACAGCCGCGCGGCCGCCCGCACGATGCGCGGGTTCGTGGGGGCGGGGGAGAGGCAGACCAGGATGCGCTCGCTGGTGTAGTAGTCGCGGTTGCCAAGCACGCGCGCGGCGTCGGCGAGGCGTCCCGTGCGGTCGGCGCAGCGGCGCAGGGCGATCTCGCGCAATGCCGTGAGGTTCTCGATGCTGAAGAAATTGCGCTGTGCGCGGTCGGCCTGCGCCGCGCGGTACACGAGTCCGGCCTTGAGGCGCTCGAGCAGGTCCTCGGGCTCGATATCCACGAGCTCGACCTGGTCGGCGTCATCGAAGACGCGGTCGGGGATACGCTCGCGCACGACGACGCCCGTGATGGAGGCCACCATGTCGTTCAGGCTCTCGATGTGCTGGACGTTGACCGTGGTGTAGACGTCTATGCCGGCGCGCAGAAGCTCCTCGACATCTTGATAGCGCTTTTCATGGCGGCACCCCGGCGCATTGGTGTGCGCGAGCTCGTCGACGAGGATTAGCCGCGGTGCCCGGGCCAGGGCGGCGTCGAGGTCGAATTCCGCGAGTTCGATGCCGTTGTGCTCGATGGACATGTGCGGGATGCGCTCGATGCCCCGCGACAGGCGCGCCGTCTCGGGGCGCTCATGCGGTTCGATATAGCCGGCGACGACGTCCACGCCGCGCCTCTTGGCGGCGTGCGCGGCCTGGAGCATGGCGTAGGTTTTGCCCACGCCCGCGGCGTACCCGAAGAAGATCTTGAGGTGCCCTCGGCGTTCGCGGCGCTCCTGTGTGTGGGCGTCCTGTTCGAGCGCTCTGAGCAGGAGGTCGGGGTTCGCCCGTACGTCGGATGCAGCGCGTGACATTGCGAGGCCTTTCTCGCCGGTGTGGATCGATTGCGGCGGCGGGATGGGCCGCCTCGAGCATGCGATGAGTATAGGGCTCCGTTCGGGGCGCCGCATCCGCTCAGCTGCATCTTTACGGCATCTTAAGGCCGGAGGGCATCACCCTAACACCGTTTTAATCCGCTTCGCCGTTTACTGTTACCAGGCACTCGGGGAAGGGTGCCACCCGTGATTCTCGGAAGGAGCGGTTACATGAACGTCCTGATCCCGATCATAGGCATCACGTGCATCGGCCTGTTGATCTACTACATCTACATTCTGATGAGGAGTGATTCTTAAATCATGAGCGCTGCAATTCAGTACATCCTGTACTTCGCCGTGCTCGTCGTTTTGGCCATCCCGCTCGGTCGGTTCATGGCCCGTGTCATGGACGGCGAGCATACGTTTTTGTCACCCGTGCTCGCACCCGTCGAGCGGGGCGTCTATCGCCTGCTCCGCATTGACTCGCATGAGCAGATGGGCTGGAAGCGTTACCTGGTGAGCGTCCTTGTCTTCTCGGGTATCGGGCTCGTGGTGCTCGTCGCGCTCCAGATGCTCCAGGCTGTCCTGCCGGGCAACCCGCAGCACCTGCCCAGCGTGCCCTGGGACCTGTCGTTCAACACGGCGGCCTCCTTTATCACCAATACCAACTGGCAGTCCTATTCCGGCGAGACCGCCCTGTCCTACCTTGTGCAGTTCATGGGTCTCACCGTGCAGAACTTCGTTTCCGCCGGCACCGGTATCGCGGTCATGTTCGCACTGATCCGCGGCTTCCGTCAGGTCAAGGAGCAGGGCCTGGGTTCCTTCTGGGTCGACCTCACCCGCACCGTCCTGTATGTGCTCATCCCGCTGAACCTCGTGTTGGGCGTCTGCCTGGCTGCCGGTGGCGTCATCTCCAACTTCCAGCCGGCTCAGAAGGCTGAGCTCGTAGAGCCCGTCGCTGTCCAGCCTAATGCAGACGGCGGCTGGAGCGTCATCGATGGCGCCCAGATCGAGGGCGACACGGTCAAGGTCGATGGCAAGGTCGTCGAGGACGCACGCGTGGTCACCGAGCAGTTCCTGCCCCAGGGCCCCGCGGCTCCTCAGGTCGCCATCAAGCAGTCCGGCACCAACGGCGGCGGCTTCTTCGGCGTGAACTCCGCCCATCCGTATGAGAACCCCAGCGCCTTCACCAACATCATCGAGATGACCAGCCTGCTGCTGATCCCGGCCGCCTGCTGCTTCACCTTCGGTATCGGCGTCAAGAACACCAAGCAGGGCAAGGCTATCTTTGCCGCCATGTTCATCTTGCTGGTGATCTTCACCGGCATCATCGCCGTCAACGAGCATGCGGGCACCCCGCAGCTGGCCGATGACGGAGCGGTCAATATCGAGATGACCGACGGCCAGGCCGGCGGCAACATGGAGGGCAAGGAGAGCCGCTTCGGTATCGCCGCCTCCTCCACGTGGTCGGCTTACACCACCGCCGCTTCCAACGGATCGGTTAACTCCATGCACGACTCCTACACCCCGCTGGGCGGTTTTGTCCAGATGCTTCAGATGGCTCTGGGCGAGGTCGTCTTCGGCGGCGTGGGCTGCGGCCTGTACGGCATGATCGGCTTCGCCATCCTCACGGTGTTCATCGCCGGCCTCATGGTCGGACGCACGCCGGAGTTCCTGGGCAAGAAGATCGAGCCGGGCGAGATGCGCTGGGCAGTTGTCCTGTGCCTGGCAACTCCGTTTGCCATTCTGGTGTGCTCGGCCATCGCCTGCATGGTGCCCGGTCTTGTCGACCAGCTCAACAATGGCGGCGCGCACGGCTTCTCCGAGGTGCTGTATGCCTTCACCTCATGCGGCGGCAACAACGGCTCGGCGTTTGCAGGCATGAACTGCAACATTCCCTGGATCAACGTCATGCTCGGCCTCGAGATGCTATTCGCCCGCTTCATGCCCATCATCGGCACGCTGGCTATCGCCGGCTCGCTGGCCAAGAAGGGCAAGGTCGCCGAAAGCGCCGGCACCCTGTCTACCACCAACGGCATGTTCGTATTCCTGCTCGTGTTCATCGTTCTGCTGATCGGTGCCCTGAGCTTCTTCCCGGCCCTGGCGCTCGGCCCCGTTGCCGAGTTCTTCCAGATGATTGCGTAAAGGAGGGCGCAGATTTATGGCTATGCAAAAAGACATGATGGGCCGCGCGGTCCGCGACTCGTTTGCCAAGCTGGATCCTCGCGTCCAGATTCAAAACCCGGTCATGTTCCTGGTGTGGCTTTCCGCCGTCATGACCTCCGTCCTGGCCGTCGCTTCCATCTTCGGTGTGCAGGACGCGGGTGTGCCCACCTACTATGTGGTCGCCATCGCGGTCATCCTGTGGCTCACCGACCTGTTCTCGAACTTCGCCGAGGCGCTTGCCGAGGGCCGCGGTAAGGCTCAGGCCGATTCCCTGCGTGCGGCCAAAAAGGATGTCGAGGCCCATCGCATCGAGTCCGTTGAGGACAAGGAGCACTTCACCGTCGTTCCCGGCACCGAGCTCACGCGCGGCGACCTGGTGATCGTACGCGCCGGCGAGCAGATCCCCGGCGACGGCGACGTCATCGAAGGCGCTGCCTCCGTTGACGAGTCCGCCATCACCGGCGAGTCCGCCCCCGTGGTCCGCGAGGCCGGTGGCGACCGCTCTGCCGTTACCGGCGGTACCACGGTGCTGTCCGACTGGATCGTCGTCAAGATCTCCAGTGAGCCCGGCCAGAGCTTCCTGGATAAGATGATCGCGATGGTCGAGGGTGCCGCGCGCAAGAAGACCCCCAACGAGATCGCTCTGGAGATCTTCCTGGTGGCCCTCTCCATCGTCTTTATCCTGGTCACGCTGGCCCTGTATTGTTACTCCTGCTTCTCGGCCGGTCTTAACGACATGGTCAACCCCACGGCCGTGACCACGCTCGTGGCGCTGCTCGTGTGCCTAGCTCCCACTACCATCGGTGCGTTGCTGTCCGCCATCGGCATCGCCGGCATGAGCCGTCTGAACGAGGCCAACGTGCTGGCCATGTCCGGTCGCGCCATCGAGGCCGCCGGCGACGTTGATATCCTCATGCTCGACAAGACCGGCACCATCACCCTGGGTAACCGCCAGGCCGCCGAGTTCATCCCGGTCGACGGTGTCGATCCCGCGGAGCTGGCCGATGCCGCTCAGCTTTCCTCGCTGGCCGACGAGACCCCCGAGGGCCGTTCCATCGTCGTGCTCGCCAAGGAGCAGTTCGGTTTGCGCGGCCGCACGCTCGAGGATAAGGGTATGGAGTTCATCCCGTTCACCGCGGCAACGCGTATGTCCGGCGTGAACTACGAGGGCAATGAGATCCGCAAAGGCGCTGCCGATTCCGTGCGCACCTATGTGGAGGTAGCCGGCGGCGTGTTCTCCCAGGAGTGCGACGAGGTCGTCGAGCGCATCGCCAAGGCCGGCGGCACCCCGCTGGTCGTGACCAAGAACTGCCGCGTGCTGGGCGTTGTGTACCTCAAGGACATCATCAAGTCCGGCGTTAAGGAGAAGTTTGCCGACCTGCGCCGCATGGGCATCAAGACCATCATGGTGACGGGTGACAACCCGCTCACCGCCGCGGCAATCGCCGCCGAGGCCGGCGTTGACGACTTCCTGGCCGAGGCCACCCCTGAGGGCAAGCTCGAGAAGATCCGCGAGTTCCAGCGTGAGGGCCACCTGGTCGCCATGACCGGCGACGGCACCAACGACGCGCCCGCTCTGGCCCAGGCCGACGTCGCCGTGGCCATGAACACGGGTACCCAGGCTGCCAAGGAGGCCGGCAACATGGTCGACCTCGACTCCAGCCCCACCAAGCTCATCGAGGTTGTGCGTATTGGCAAGCAGCTGCTCATGACCCGCGGTTCGCTCACGACCTTCTCGGTGGCCAACGACGTGGCGAAGTACTTCGCTATCATCCCGGCCTTGTTCTCGCCGATCTACCCGGGCCTTGGCGCGCTCAACATCCTTGGTCTGGCAAGCCCGCTGTCCGCAGTTCTTTCGGCCATCATCTATAACGCGCTCGTTATCGTCGCGCTGATCCCGGCCGCGCTTAAGGGCGTTAAGTACCGCGAGGTCCCGTCCGGACAGCTGCTGACCCACAACCTGCTCGTGTGGGGCCTGGGCGGCATCGTTGCCCCGTTCGTATTCATCAAGCTCATCGACATGCTGCTCGCGTTCTGCGGCATTATGTAAGTGGAGGTTTGTATGTTCAAAGGTGTTGCATCGCGTGCACTGGGCGTGTTCGCGCTGTTTACCGTTGTCTGCGGCCTGGGCTATACGCTCGTCGTGACCGGCATCGCCCAGGTTGCGTTCCCGTATCAGGCGAACGGTTCACTCATCAAGGTCGACGACAAGATCGTGGGCTCCGAGCTGATCGGTCAGAACTTTGAGGATGAGGACCACATGTGGGGCCGCATTCAGAACGTGACTATCGTCGAGGGGGAGGACGGCGGGCTCATGGCCTACGGCGCCCCGTCCAACCTCTCCCCGGCGAGCGAGGAGTACCGGCAGCTTGTGGACGAGCGCGTCGAGAAGATCCGCGCCGCCAATCCCGACGCCGGCATGGATGCCGTGCCCGTCGACCTGGTGACGTGTTCCGGTTCAGGGCTCGACCCCGAGATCTCCCCCGATGCTGCCGAGTACCAGGTACCGCGCCTGGCAAAGGCCACGGGCAAGAGCGAAGGCGAGGTGCGCGACATCATCGCCCAGTGCACCAAAGGCCGATTCCTGGGCGTCTTCGGCGAGCCCACGGTCAACGTGCTCAAGGTGAACCTCATGTTGGATGGTGTGCTGTAGGCGGCGTTTTCGACTAGAGATGCTTGCATGCCCCCGGTGCGATCGCGCCGGGGGCATGATTGTTTTAACCAGCGGTTAGATTTTTCGCATCGCCGCCGATTTGATGGGGGCGATTGTCGGGTTGATCGAAATTGCGTTGAGGGATGGCCGCAAAGATGATGCGCTCGAGTGCGCGCACCGCGCTCAGCTGGCATTCGAGGCACTTGGTCAGCCTGCATGGATGAGTCTGATGCCGCGGCTGGCGGCCGTGACGGCATCGGGCGATTCTGGTGAGGCGATTGAGCTTCTTGATGCCGTCATGACCTCGTTGCATGGGGGCGACTCCGCGGCACTCCAGGGTCCGCTTTACCGCTATTCGGACCTGAATGACTTGACCGACTTGACGTCCAGGATGGGTGCGCTGCTGCTTTCGGAAGTCGAGAATGAAGACGAGTATGCTTTTGTGCGCGCAGTCCCTGCCTACCGTTCGTTCGTGGAGAAATGGAAGGCCGTGGGTTCGGTGTAGGGAGCGGCGCTCCGCCGTCCAAAAGGCTCGGACGCCCCGTGGACGCTCAGGCGGCGACCATTCCTTTTGGCGTATGCGCTCATGACCGCCCGCGCCGTCGAGCTGGTGGTGCTGCCGAGGGTATGATTATCGGACTATGCCACTCCGCGTGACGGGAGGTCCGTCTCATGCTTTGGTTTACATCGGACACGCACTTCGGCCATGCCAACGTGCTGCATTTCACCGATCGCCCGTTTGGCGATATCGCGCATATGAATCGCGTGCTCATCAACGCGATCAACGAGCGCGTGGCGCCCACCGACGACCTGTACATCCTCGGCGATTTCTCGTATCAGATGACCGCAGACGAGGCGGCGGCGCTGCGCTCGAAGATCAATTGCCGCAAGGTGCACATCGTGCCGGGCAATCACGACAAGGACTGGACGCACAAGGACGTGGCGGGGACGTTCATCGTCGAGCCGCCCATCGTGCGCATCAATATCCATGGGCAGAAGATCGTGCTGTCGCACTATCCGCTCATGGAGTGGCAGTCCATGTCGCGCGGGTCCTGGCATCTGCATGGGCATATCCACAGCGCGGGTAGCGTGTATAACGAGCTCAACCGCAAGCAGGGTCTTATGCGCTACGACGTGGGCGTGGACGCGAACGACCTGGCGCCGGTGAGCCTGGACGAGATTCGCGCCTGGTTCGAGGGCGTGGAGTTCTACGGCCGTGCCCGCTGGTGGGAGTGGGTGAACGGGACGGGCGATCCTGCGGTGGCCGAGGATTGCGAGGTGGTCCGCGAGCTCATGGTCGAGGTGGATCGCGACCATGCGACCGCGCAGGAGTCTGCGGAGGCGTCGCGGCGTTGCGCCTCGGCGCTGCGGGAGCTCGGACTCGGACGCTAGCACCACGCGGAGCACCGGCCTTCGCTTCGAATGCATGGGAATTCAACCTCAAATTAGGGACAGTCCCTCATTTGAGGTTGAGAGGGGCAATCGTTTCCAGTGCGTGAATTCGCCATGCTCCCCATCGTCATGATGGGCGGGTAGTACACTGAAATCCCGTGGAAGCGCCGGACTCCGGTGCAGATTTCGACGGGAAGTGCAGGTAAACACCATGGCAAAGCATATATTCGTGACCGGCGGCGTGGTCAGCTCGCTGGGCAAGGGCATCACCGCGGCATCGCTGGGGCGTCTGCTCAAGTCACGCGGCTACCGGGTGACCATGCAGAAGGCCGATCCGTATCTCAACGTGGACCCGGGTACCATGAGCCCGTTCCAGCACGGCGAGGTGTTCGTCACCGAGGACGGCTACGAGAGCGATCTCGACCTCGGCCATTACGAGCGCTTCATCGACGAGAACCTCACGCGTGACTCCAACTTCACCACGGGCGCCATCTACCAGGACCTCATCGCGCGCGAGCGCCGCGGCGATTTCCTCGGTGGCACGGTGCAGGTCATCCCGCACGTGACGAACGCCATCAAGGCCAAGTTCCGCGACGTCGAGGAGCAGACGGACGCCGACGTGGTCATCACCGAGCTCGGCGGCACGATCGGCGACATCGAGGGCCAGCCGTTCGTCGAGGCCATCCGTCAGTACAAGAAGGACGCCGGCGCCGAGAACGTCTGCTACATCCACGTCTCGCTCGTGCCCTATATCGCGGCGGCCCACGAGGTGAAGACCAAGCCCACGCAGCACTCCGTCAAGGAGCTGCGGAGCTTTGGCATCCAGCCCGACATCATCGTGCTGCGCAGCGACCATCATATCGAGGACGACGTGCGCGCCAAGATCGCCTCGTTCACCGACGTGGACGTGGATTGCGTGTTCACCTGCGAGGACGCCCCGTCCATCTACGATGTGCCGCGCATGATGGCTGAGCAGGATTTCGACCTGCGCGTCTGCGAGCGCCTGGGGCTTGATCCGCACGAGCGCGACATGGCGGATTGGGAGGGGTTCCTCATCTCGAAGGACCATGCGGAAAACGAGGGCGACCCCGTGAAGATCGCGCTCGTCGGCAAGTACACCCAGCTGCCCGACGCGTATATCTCCGTCATCGAGGCACTGCACCACGCGGGCGCGCATCTGGGCAAGCACGTGGAGGTGGAGCTCGTCGACGGCGAGGCGCTCTCCGATGACAACGTCGAGCAGGTGCTGGGCGACGCGTCGGGCATCCTCGTGCCGGGCGGCTTCGGCAAGCGAGCCTTCGACGGCAAGATCGCCGCGGCCCGCTACGCGCGCGAGCACCAGGTGCCGTATTTGGGTATCTGCCTGGGCATGCAGGTCGCCGTGTGCGAGTTTGCGCGTGACGTGCTGGGCTATGCGGACGCGAGTTCGTCCGAGTTCGACCCGCAGTGCGCGCACGCCGTGATCGACTTGCTCGACGAGCAGGAGGGTGTGACCGAGAAGGGCGGCACCATGCGCCTGGGCGCGTATCCGTGCGCGCTGGTCGCAGGCACGCTCGCTGCGGAGGCATACGGCGATGCGCTGGTTCACGAGCGTCATCGCCATCGCTACGAGTTTAACAACGCGTATCGCGAGGAGCTGGAAGAGGCCGGGCTGGTGGTGTCCGGCACGAGCCCGGATGGCGAGCTGGTCGAGATGGTCGAGCTGCGCCGCGACCTGCACCCGTGGTTCGTCGCCACGCAGGCACACCCCGAGTTCAAGAGCCGCCCCACGCGTCCGCACCCGCTGTTTCGTGAATTCGTCCGCGCGGCTGCGGAGTAAGCGCGCCACGTTCTCCACGAGGGGACAGGCACTCATTCCGTGAGTTTCATCGCCTATGAGACGCCGCGCGTCGAGCGCGCTCATGCATCCCTACTGCCTTTTTGATGCGCGTCGCATCGCTTTGAGAACGCCGCCTCAATTAAGGGACTGTCCCTTAATTGAGGCGGCGTGTCATGTGCCATCGTTGCCGATGAGTCTTTAGTTAGGCCCCCCAGACCTCCTCGGCGATGCTGCGCACGAGCGCGATCTTGGCCCACTGCTCGTCCTCGGTGAGCTTGTTGCCGATCTCGCAGCTGGCAAATCCGCACTGCGGGGAGAGGCAGAGGTCCTCGAGCGGGACGAAGCGCGCGGCCTCGTGGATGCGCGCGATCACGGCGTCGCGGTCCTCAAGCTCGGGGCGCTTGGTGGTCACCAGGCCGAGGACGACCTTCTTGTCCGGCGCCACGTGCGCGAGCGGCTCGAAGCCGCCGGAGCGCTCGTCGTCGAACTCCAGGTAGAAGGCGTCGACGTTCTCGCGCGCGAACAGGATGGGGGCCACCAGGTCGTACGGGCCACTCGAGGCGTGGGTGGAGTGATAGTTGCCGCGGCACACGTGCGTGGTGACGGCCATGTCGGTGGGGCGCCCCTCGAGCGCGAGGTTGTTTACGCGCAGGTACTTCTCGGCCTCGGCTTCGGGCGTGGAGCCGGCGGCGTGGATGCCCGCCTGGAAGTGCTCGTCAACGAGCGCGCCCCAGGTGCAGTCATCGAGCTGCAGGTTGCGGCAGCCCGCGGCGTAAAGTTCGGCGATCACGGTGCGGTACGCGGCGCCGATATCCTCGAGCAGCTCGTCCTCGTTCGGGTAGAAGCTGTGCGTGCGCTCGGCCGCCGCCTCGTCACGGTAAAGCTCGAGCAGGAGCTGGGCGGGGGCGGGGATGGTCTGCTTAGCCGTGTGCCCAGGCTCCTCGAGCGCCTGAACGAACTTGAAGTGCTCGACGAAGGGGTGGTTCTCACCGGAGATCTTGCCCGTGAGGGCGGCCGAGCCGTGCGTGGTCTCCTCGCCCACGAAGAAATAGCCATGGTCGAGCTCCACGTGCTCAATCCCGCCGAGTCCCCACATGAAGTCGAGGTGCCAGTAGGAGCGGCGGAACTCTCCGTCGGTGAGCAGCGGCAGACCAGCGTCCTTCTGCTTGGCGACGAGCTCGGCGATGCAGGCATTCTCGACGGCGATGAGACCTGCGTCGTCAAGTTTGCCGGCGGCGTGTGCGGCTCGGGCCTCCTTGAGCGCCTCCGGGCGCAGGAAGCTACCGACGACGTCGAATCGGGTGGGTGCGATGGCGGCCATGATGGGTTCCTTTCGATAGATGCGATATCTGATGAAAGGAGTATGCGGGACGCGCATCCGATTGGGAAATACTTAAAACAATCTAATATCGATAGGAAAAACCTATGGAGATAGGTGGGTAACGAAGGCTTTCGATCCCATGGTCATCACGGGATATGCGTGCGGATAGCCTCGACGAACGCCTTCCCATAGCGGGAGAGGTGGGTGTCGCGCCGCGTGACGATGCCGACTTCCATGCGGTCGTCGACCTCGAGTGGGACGGCGATGATGTCCTCGCCGTTGAGCTCGTGCGAGATCACGCCCGAGCACACCGTGTAACCATCGAGGCCTATGAGCAGGTTGAACAGGGTCGCGCGGTCGCGCACGCGAATGTTCTTGGAGCGGCCGAGCGTGGACAACGGTTCCTCGGAGAAGTAGAACGAGTTGAAATCCCCCTGCTCGTAGGAGAGGTACGGATAGTCTGCGAGATCCTCGAGCGTGACCGAGGCACGTCCCGACAGGGGATGGGTCGAGGAGAGGAACACGTGTGCGGCGCATGAGAACAAGGGCTTGAATTCGAGTTCCTCGGCGCGCAGCATGCGGCCGATCACGTCGCGATTGGCATCAGATAGGTAAATCACGCCGAGTTCGCTCTTCATATGGGCGACGTCCTCGATGATCTCGTGCGTCTGCTCCTCGCGCAGGGTGAACTCGTAGCGCGCGGCGTCGTATGCGCGAATCACGTCGACGAAGGCGTTCACAGCGAACGAGTAGTGCTGGCAGGAGACGGCGAAGCGGGGCACGGGTTCGGTGTCGCGTTTGTAACGCTCCTCGAGCAGGTCCGCCTGTTCGAGTACTTGGCGGGCGTAGCCGAGGAACGTCTGGCCCTCGGTGGTGGTCACCATGCCCTTGCTCGTCCGATCGAACACGGTGATCCCCATCTCGCGCTCCAGGTCGCGCACGGCGGCTGTCACGCTCGGCTGCGACACGAACAGGCGCCGCGCCGCCTCGGTGACGCTGCCACACGAGGCCACCTCGACGATGTATCTGAGTTGTTGGAGTTTCATGGGTTGCCTCTCATCGATGGTGGGGTGCACCGGTCACGAGAGCACTTTACAGCTCTTCAATCATATTTCACACCGAAGGGGGCTCACATGGTTAAACAAACAGCTGGTCGGGACGCTCTGGTTTTACGGGCGCATGGACGTCACCCTGATGGGTCACCGCACCTTCGCCGAGGTCGTGTGCGCGCGCTAAGTCTTGGCGCTGTTCCCGGTCGGTATCACCACCTCAATTTAGGGACAGTCCCTAAATTGAGGCGGAGGTTAGCCTCATTTCAAGGCGTTAAGGCCGCATGATTTTTGTGCTTACGTCATCTTTTGCTGTGATTTTATTGGCACGGGAGAGTGCTGTAGTATATCACGATACCGTGATATACTACAATTAACCTAGCCTTAGGAGGTCAAACATGCCTGTGCTTGCGCGCTTTTACGGCATCGTCATCCGCATGTATTTCCTCGGCGCCGAGCATAACCCTCCGCATATTCATGCTATTTACGGAGACGATACCGCTGCGTTCGATATTCGGACTGGCGAGATGCTCGACGGCAATCTTCCGCCCCGCGCCGCGGCACTCGTGAGGGAATGGATGTCTTTGCATGCGGAAGAGCTTTTGCGCATGTGGGAAACCCAGGAGTTTAATAAGATCGATTCCTTGGAGTAGGAGGCTGCGATGTTTCACAAGGTGAAGGAAGTTTTTCCGTTACCGGACATGAGGCTTTGCGTGCGCTTTGCGAACGGTTCTACGAAGCAGTACAACGTCGGCAGTCTGATGGACCGCCTTCCCATGTTTGAGGCGCTGAAAGAAGCTCATCTATTTGAGGACGTCCAGGTTGATGTGGGCGGCTATGGTGTTGTCTGGAATGACGAACTTGACCTTTCATGCGATGAACTTTGGGATCACGGCATTGAAGTTCAGACTCCTTTCGACGGTCTGATGTCCTTCTCGGATGCGAGCGAGCTTTGGGGCTTGAGCGAATCGGCTCTTCGCAAGGCGGTTGCATACGGCAAAATCGCACCCGGTGTCGATGCCCGCAAATTCGGCAAACAGTGGGTCGTGACGCGAGATGCCATGTATCGCGAGTATGGTGACCCCGAAAGAACGCGGCCTGCTGCATAGCGAGTACTCAACTTGCATGGGTATTTTGGCGGGATACTGATACTACCGCTGCATGCGCGCATAGAGGGCAACTGCGACGAAGCCGGTGATTCCCGAAAAGACGAGCGCCAGCAGCGCGGGCGTGTGCAGCGCGGTCGTGCTGCTTACATGTATCCATAATCCTGCGTGAATCGGCAATATGATCGCTGGAAACGAGAGCTGCGCCACGCAGGCGGCGATGAAGCCGACCACCATGATTCCGAACGCCGCAGCGCGGTTGGGGATGAGGCGGTACAGCGCGAGCGCGCAGGCGATGAATGATTCGTTGACGGTCAAGGCGAGTGCAAGTCGGGGCGCGAGCGACGCGAGGACTGCCCCGAGGAGGTTCGCCTGCCCTGCCCGCAGGCTCAGCGCGATTGCAATCGCGACGACGGTGGCGGCGTAGGGGGCCTGTACGGGAAGTGATGCGGTGAGAAGGTCGCCAACTGCCAGTCGCCAAGGCGATGTGCCGCGCGCCCGCGAGACCGCTCGGGCGTCCGTCGCATAGAGGGCCCCGCAAAGGCGTCCGCATACCGCCAGCGTGGTGAACGGCAGGAACACCGTCGCGGCAAGTGCCGAGCACACGATCGCTTCGACGGCGGATGTCCCGACGTTTGCAGCCCAATAAGCAGGGTCGGGTGCAAAACCGATACCCGAATCCTCGGTGAGGGCGAACATCCACGAGCCGTCACCGGCGAACAGAAAGACGAGGCTTGCAATCGCAGTTCCGGCAAATGCCAGAAGCCCAAGATGAGCTCGCACGCCCACAAGGAGCGACGCCGCCGTAACGCGGGGGTGCTGGGCGGGGGCGCGTCGCGGGCCGGTGGGTTTGGGGGTCGAGTTGCCCCGCGCCCCGGCGGCTTTGGCGAGCGCGTTGCGATCGGGAGAGACGCCATGATTGAGGAACGCGAGATTCCGTGCGGACGGGCATTGCTTTTCGTAATTCATCGACACGCCTCCTGGCAATTGCAAATCGCATACGTAAGTACCGAGGCGATGACACAAATGCCTGCGCCTGCAGCCGCGCCCGCCACAAGCGAAGCCTCGGATATGTTGAGCGAGCATGTGTGCATGAGCCAGACAGTGGGGCTCATCCAAGCAGCTATCGGCGCGTTTCCCGCGATGTACGCCCTTGGGTATGCAAGCAGCGGGCCGATGTTGAGCAGCAGGGACAGGAAGAGTGCGAGAAGGGGCATTCTGCAGACGGCGGCAATGAGGGCGGACATCGTGTGAATTGCGCATAAGAGCAGGCAGTTCGTCAGTATGATTGCGAGCGCCGTACCCCATGCGGTGCCGGTGAGCGGCGGCCCGTACGTCAAGGTTTTGAATGCAAAAGCGCCGGTGCATGAAAGGAAATATGCAAGCGATAGCGCAATCGTCTGCGGTATCACCCGCGCAAGGACAGCCGCGCCTCCCGGCATACCTTTCGCTTGGGAGAGTTGGGCTGTCGTCTCGGCGATGCCGACTCCGGCAGCGGTGACGCCCGCGATTGCCGCAGCTGGTATCCACGCGATCGTGTAGACGAGCGACGCGCGGAGGACGGATTCCGCCACGTGACCAGGGACGATGATATCGCCGGCGAATCCAATGGTGGTCCCCACGGCCGCATTCGGGTCTCCCGCCACCATGAAGAGCGGTCCGTTGTCGGGGTTCAAGATGGTTGCGATGCAGGTAATCAGGGCGAGAGCGGTAAGGGGGATTAACCGCTCGATGCGGCAGGCGAGGAAGAACCCGCCGGTAAGAGATCGCTTAATCGCCGACGGGGTTCCCGAGCGCTTCTTTGTCGAGCAACCCAAGTGCCGCTTGCGGGGATGCGTGCATGGGGCGTCACCGGACATCACGATCATCTCCCGATGTCGAGATGGGTTTCGAGGGGCGTCTGAGGTGCTGCGGGGCCGCCTCGCCGCGACACGGCTTGTTGTGATGGCCTATCATGATGCGCGCATAGAGCTTCTCCAGATTGCCGCCGCTCAACCTTTCGACATCGCCTGCGGTCAGCTCTGCCATGAGCTTGCCGCCGCTTAGGATGACGTAATCGGTCGCCGTCTGATGAAGCTCGGCAAGGTTGTGGCTCGATATAAGCACCGTGGTACCGCGCTCGCGGTTGAGCCGCTTGATGAGTTCGCGGATCTCGATGGTGCCGAGCGGATCGAGCCCGTTGGTCGGCTCGTCGAGCACGAGCATGCGCGGCTGCCCTAAAAGGGCGATGCCTAAGTCGAGGCGTTTGCGCATGCCCAGGGAGAAGCTGCGGGCACGCTTGTTACCTGCATCCGCAAGCCCGATCATATCGAGGATGCGCGGAATCTGTCGCTGGTCCAGCCCCCATTCGAGACAGCGCGCCTTGAGGTTGTCGGCAGCGCTGAGCAGCGGATAGCTCGCGCTCGAATCCGGGACGTAGCCGATGTTCGACCGCGCGTTCCGCAGGCCGGCTGACCCCCGTTGTCCTATGAGCTCCACGGTGCCGCTCGTCGGCTTGCTCAAGCCCATGACGATGCGAATGAGCGTCGATTTCCCCGCGCCGTTCTCGCCGATGAGGCCATAGATGCGCCCTTCTTCGAGCGAGAGGTCGATGGGGCCCAAAACGGTGTTCGAACGGTAGCGTTTAGTGATGCCAGCAAGGCGCAGTGCCGCGTGCGACATGGGTGCCTCCAATGGGACGCGTTTGGATTGGGTTGTATTTCGCCGCCGCCCTTACCACCTCGATTTAGGGACTGTCCCTAAATCGAGGTGAAGGGTGACTCTTATTTCGAGGTGAAGTTGATCTGGATGTCGCCCAGGTTGCTGGTGACGCCGATGGTGCGTGCCGCATCGTCGGCACCCCGCGGTGCCACGATGTCTCCCTGGGTCGTGTGGGCGTCGATATGATAGGAGTTCTCTGCCCCCAGATATGACAGGTAGACGTCCCCGTTCGCACTCTCAATCCGACTCGCGGTGATGTCGAGCCTCTGTGCCGAGATGTCCCCGTTCACGGATTCGCACAGCAGGTCATCCTGCAGCGCCATGTCCACCAGCATGATGTCGCCGTTTTCGTTTACGACCTGGGCCTTGCGTGCCGCAGCACCTCCAAGCGAGATGTCGCCGTTGAAGTTGGTCGCGAGGATTGCGTCGCTCTCGACGCCGGAGAGCAGGGTGTCGCCGTTCTCGTTTATCGCGTCGAGCTTGGCGGCGGAGACATTCTTCGCCACGACGTCCCCGTTACTGTTGGAAGCTCGCAGCCCGGCGAGCCCGTGCACGTTAGTCGCAACGACATCGCCCGAATCGGAGTGCACCTCGATCTCACCGGTGAACGAGGCTGGCACGCGCACCACGGTCGTAGTGTCGTCGACGCCGCCGGCCTCAGCAGGGGAGAGGTCGATCATGATGCCCTCCATGGGTTGCGAGTCGACGTCGATCTTGAGCACGCCGTCCGTGTCTTCGACGGAGACGCTCTGGCAGTTTCCCGTCCAATACTCGAGTTCGATGGCATCGCCGTCGGCGGGTTCGAGGAGGACGTTCTCGAATTCTGACGTGATGATGATGCTCTTGTGCGGCGAGGTTGCTTCGTCCTCGAGCGCGCTCACAGTCTGATGCCAGTCGTAGTTCACGGTGGACAAGCGGGCCGTATCGAATCCGGCTACCGCCCACGCGCCGCACGAGAGCACGGTGCCGGTCCCGATGAGCGCCGCGGCGGTGATGAGCATGATTTTGGGAGCCTTACGCATTGCGGGTGCCTCCTTCCTGGAGGGTGGCGTGGTTGGAGGGAGTGTTCTCGGCATGGTCAGGCGTGTTCGGGGTGCCGTCGGTCTTCACCCGATTGGGCGCCTCGCCGCCATCGTCTTTACCGGACACGCGCACGAACAGGCTCGCGATCCAGCGCGCGAAGGAACGCGTTGCCCGGAAGAGCAGTTTGCTGGCCCAGAACACGGCGAAGGAGGCGACGAGTCCGAAGCCGCTTGACACGAGCGAGAGCCCGAATACGAACACGCCGGGCAGCGGCATCCCGCCGCCCAGGGTCGAGATGAGCGCGGCGATTCCCGCGAAGGGCATGAGCACGAGGACCGCGTCGACGGCCCACAACGCGGCGATGACCGCCCAAATCGCGACGTACACGGCGAGCGCGGCCGCCGCGAGCGCGAGGACGATGGGCAGCCAGATGGGGGAGAACACGGCGAGCAGCACGATGTTGAGGGTACGGCTGCCGGTGTTCGCGCGGGCGATGGCACGCGGGATGGGCGGGGTATCGGCGGCGATCTGCGCCGCGATCTCGTCGATCGGGCCCAGGTCGGCTACCGCCTCGGCTTCGGAAAGGCCATCTTCCATTCGATCGCTGATGGCCTCATCGTAGAACGCGAGTGCCTGCTCGACTTCGGCGTGCGGCAGCTTGCCCAGCGCCCGCTCCAGCTCGGAGAGGAATTCCTGCTTGGTCATCGTTGTGCACCTCGCTTTACAAAGTCATAGATCGACATGATGTCCGCCTGCTCGGATAGGAACTCGGCGATGCGTTCCTCGCCGGTCGGCGTGAGTCGGTAGTACTTTCGCAGTCGCCCGTTGTGCTCCACGGAGTAGGCGGTCAGGCACTCGGCCTTCTCGAGGCGCTTGAGTAGCGGGTAGAGCGTCGACTCGGTGAGGCCCAGGATGTCGGGCACGTCCTTCACGATCTGATAGCCGTAGGAGTCCCGTCCCTGGAGCGACGCGAGCACGCATATCTCGAGGAAGCCGCGTTTCATCTGAGCATCCATGATGCCTCCCTTCAACCGATACTATACGGCGCATAGTATAAGGCGTCAACTATCTTATTTCGGTAAATATAGTGACAGTTCCTTTTCTGAGATTTGGGACTGCGGACGTGCCCGGAGTCCCGTCCCCAAACTGGGGCGGCAGAACGCAGCAGAAGAAGCCGCGCCCGGCTCCCGTAAGGGGTGCCTGGCGCGGCTCCGTTGTGCGCGGCGCTATGGAGGTCCTCGCGCGACGCGTCTACTTGATGGGGATCGTCAGATCGCCCACGGTGATGCTGGCGATGTCGTCGACCGGGCGGACCCGATCGAAGAACCAGGTCTTCTGGACCACGGTCTTGCCGCTTTCCTGCCAGGACCCGTAGCCGCTGCCAAGTTCTTGCGTGGTGCCATCGGCGAAGGTCACCGTGAGGTCGCCGTGGCCCGCGCGATTATCGGAATTGGTCTCGAGGCCTGTGGGTCCAGAGGGGCCATCCAAGGCGTCGACCGTGTAGGTGACGTCGGCGCCAAGCGGGGAGATGGCGAGCTCGTTTATGACGGCGCTGCTGCCATTGATGGTGAACGTTTGGCCTGTGGGCAGATCGACGGAGAGGTCTTCGTAGTCGATCTTGAAGGACATGCTCCAGTCGCCGGTGGCGAGGGTCTCGACTGGAAGGTCTCGCCCGTCCGCTTGCTTGCCCTCGGGGAAGTATAGGAGCTTGCTTGCCTCGAAGTGCAGCGTCTCGCCCGCGAGCGAGGCATTGGAACCGGTGAGGCTCATCATCTCAACGAGCTGGATAGCGTTGTCCGCGGGATTGGCGTCGAAGGTGAAGGAGCTGCCGTGGCCGCCCTTGATACCGAGACGTGGTGCGGTTAGCGCATTGACGTTGCCGCTGCCTTCGAGGAAGAGGTTGTAGCGCCTGCTTTCGCTCATTTTGAGTTCGTCGAACGCGGTCCCGTCTTCTTTCTCGATGGTGTAAACCACCGCGTAGGCGTGGCGCATGCCGATGATGGCGTCGGCCGTGATGGTGATGCCGTTGCTCGTGCAGCTCGCGCCGATCGGACGGCCGATGCGGTCGATGAGCTCGGTCTGCGCGGGACCGGCGCCGAAGACGGCGGCGAGGGAGTCCGCAGCGCGCGCGAGCGCGCCCGTGGCGTAGGCGGTGCCGCCGCCGATGGTGAGCAGGGTGGCGATGCCGAGGGCCGCGGCGATGCGATGCACCCCGCTGCGACGGGCCTTGGGGCGGCGCGCACGCGCGGGCACGCCATGCGCGGAGCCGGCGTCGTGCAGCTCCAGGATCTTGCCCGTTCCGGTCTCGCACACTCCCGCTTCTGGAGCGCTGCCGCTCGCTGTCTCGGCGAGTCGTTGCGCCATGCGCGCCTTCTGGTCGGGGGAGAAGGAGAGCCGGTCAAGATCGGATCGATAGGAAGTGGGATCAAAAGTCGAGCTCATGTCGAACTCCTTCCAGGGCGGGGCGAAGCTTGGAGCGGCCGCGGCTGAGTCGCGTCGCCACGGCGGATTCGGATGCGTGCACGATGGCGGCTATCTGCTTGATGGAATAGCCCTCGTAGTAGTGGAGGTAGATGGCCTCGCGGTATTCCAGCGGCAGCGCCATGACGAGCCCTAGCACGCTTGCCGCGCGAAGCTCGAGATCGCGCTCGGTGGCTCGCGGCGGCGCGGCGGGCTCGGCGATCTCGTCGAGCGCGACGGTGCCGCGTCCCGATTGGCGCCTGAGGAGGTCCTTCGCCGCGTTGATGGCGACGCGGATGATCCAGGCGCGCTCGTGCTCCGGCGATTCGAAGCTCCCGATACGGTCGAGGGCCTTGAGGAGGACGTCTTGGCAGATGTCCTCGGCGTCGTGCGTGTTGCGCAGGTAGGTGTAGCTCACACGTAGGATCGTGTCGGCGTATGCCTCGACGAGCCGATTGGCCTCCGACTCTATCGAAGCGCGCGCTGCGCCTCGCGACGCGTCGCGCGAAGGGGCGTCTCCGCCGCCCGCCCGGCGCGCTGTCGATGCAATCCAAGCTCCCATGTCCTCACCTCGCTTTCTTGAGTGGTTTCGGTGCGCGAGGGACCGGTTTGCGATATCTCCCTCTGTCAACAATACGTGAGCGCGACGGATAGTTGGCATAATTGGTTGAGGGAACTAATCCGCATGCACCCCCGCGCATGGCGGGGGTGCCGCGCGATTTACCGAAGTCTGTCGGTGGGTTGCGCCCGTCCTGTGCTAGATTCGTCTGAATCATCGGCCCGGGGACGGATCCGGGCTGTCCGGACACGAGCGAGGCACCATGGCACGTTTAACCACCGCACGGGACCGCAAGCAGGGCGCTGCCGCCATCATCGGCTGCGTGTTTCTCTTCACCGCGTTCGGCGTGCTGGTCTACGGCCGCTTCGCTACCAGCGTCGGGGCCTTCGCGCTGTATAACCGCGCCGCGGTCGGCGTCGGGTTCATGCTCTTCGGCGTCTCGATGCTGTGCTTCACGCCCCTTCTATACCTGCAGCGCATGCACCGCCGTCACGTCGATCCGGCGGACCTCGCCCGCGAGCTCAAGGGCATCGTGCTCGGCTTCCTTTGCTACGTGGTGCCGTTCTTCCTCGCCATGGGCGCCCTCTCCTCCGCGGACAGCACCGGGGTGTTCGGGCTCGCGCTCATGGTCGCCTTCGGTGCGATCCCCTTCATCTATAGGCGCCATCGCAAGAAGGACCCCATCTCCTACAAGCACACCGGATCCGCTGCGCTCATATTGTTCTGCGTCGCGTTTGCGGGTTTCGCGCTGGTTGGCGGCGCGTTCTCCTGCAGCGAGATGCTCGACGACCTCAAGGGCGGCTGGAAGCAGGAGCGCTTCGCTTTCTACGAGGCCGAGATCAACCGCCCGCGCGGTCGTGGGGCGGCGTTGTCGCCGACCACGTTCGAGGTCTCGCTCTACAAGGACGGCGAGTCTGTCAGGACCGGGCACGTGGACGCGCGCCTCAGCGTCAACGCCGACGAGTGGCCCGAGGTCGCCCTCGTGCTCGACGAGCCGATGGCGGAGGTGCGCTGGTATCCCAGGACCCGTACCCTTGTGGGCGCGCAAGACGTCGACGGGCCCGCCACCGCGGGCGACCCGATAGGGTAGGGGGCGATGATGTCCGGCAACGAGCTCGAGGCTCCTCTTGCCGCCGTACCCGGCGGCTGTCCGCGCCATAGGGGAGCCGGGCGCCTGTACAGCCCCGGCGGCTGCGGGTGCGCCCTGCTCTTGGCGCCCGTCGTGGCATTGGGCGCGGGCATCGCGCTGGTGCTGATGGGGATGGCCGCCGTGGCGCTGCTCGGGCTCGTCATAGCCATCGTGCTGACGGTGCGCGAGGCGCGCCGTGCCCGCGCGGACTCGACCGCTCGGACGGGCATGGTCGTCTTGATCGGCGCCCTGTACCTTCTGTGCGTCCCGTATCTAGCGTTCTTCACATGGTTCTGGTTCATCGATTAACGAGCGGAGGGAACTTGCCGTGATCGGATTTTGCATCGCGCGCATGGATGAGGATGTTCGCCGCGGCATCATCGCGGCGCGCTATTCGGAGATGGAGCTCGAGGGCGTCCGCTGCCGCCTCCAAAGGCAGGTCGAGGAGCGCACCAGGGCTATGTCCGGGGTGCTGGCGGTCTTCGCCGCCTTCGACGGGATGCTGGTCATGACGGGCTCGTCGCCCTTCGTGCTGGCAGGCATGCTCGCGGTCGAGGGGATCGCCCTCTATGTCGCCTGGTATCTGCAGGCCGGTCGCCTGAAGAGCCAGTACAACGCCGCGCTCCGCCGCGGATACCCGGGCTTCGATCGCCTGAGGATCCGTTAGGCCTGGCGGAAAAACGGGGGCGCGTCCGTGTTTGGACGCGCCCCCGTTGCGTTGCGTATATGGTGTCTCGTCTAGAGCATGGCTCCCAGGAGTGCGCTCTCGGTTCCCTCATCGGCGTTCCAATTGCCCTCGTCATCCTTCGAGTAGGTGAACGTGAGGTCGCTTTCCTCGGGCTTGCAGTCGGATACGGCGGCCATCAGGAGCTCGCCTCCCTTGGCGTAGATCTCCTCCTCGGTCGGGATGGCGGTGGGGTCGATGGTCGAGATCCATGCCTCGTAGTCCTCGGTGAAGTCCTCCATCGCGTCGGTGAGGGACCTCATCTTGACCGTGACGTCGGCGGTCGCGGTGCCCGCCTTCTCGTCGACCTCGATATCGCCGATCGAGTACTCGAAGCCCTCGAAGTACTTCTCCGCAAAGTCCTCCACGTCGATTCCCAGGAGGTCGAACGAGTCGCCCGCGCCGGCCTCGATTCCGGAGATGAGCTCTTCGTCGGTGGGCGAGATACTGTCGAACGCCTCGGTGATGTCGGCGCGAATCTGCTCTTCGATCGTCGGGCCCCCGCATCCGCCTAGAAGGACCGTGCAGGCGATCGCTACGGCAGCGAGCGGTGTGGCGAGGAACTTTCTCTTCATGGTCGTCTCCGTTCGTCGGGTGGCGGGCCGCCTTGATTGCGGGGCGTGCCCTTGCATGGGCAAATCGTATCCGTGAGGGAGGCTCCCACTATCGTCGGCTGCGGGGGAATCCGGCCGACGGCGTCGTGGGTCGGCGAGTAGCCTGCACCATGATGCAGCCTGAATCTCCGGGGTCGTCCACGGTCCGCCTATCGCCCCCGTTCGGCGCTCGCCGAGTTGTCCTGCGCTGTTTCGGACGGTGTCTTCCGGATGGGATACAATCCCCTCAACGTTTTTTGGAGATGGTGACGATGAACGAGAAGCCCGTACCGCCCGTTTTGGAGCCCGAGCCCGACCAGCCGCAAGGCGTGCCTGCGCAAGGGGAGGGCCGCTCGGCGTATGGCGGCATGAGCGCCCAGGAGACCGTGGACGCCTATCTCGGGCGGCTGCGCTCGATCAAGGCGCAATCCATCGCGCTGGTCATCGCGAATGTCGTCGCGATGGTCTGGTTTATCGAGAGGGGTCACGTCGCCTTATATTTCTTCGGCTTCGCCCTCCTGTTCGCCATCGTGCTCATCGCGCGGGCGCGCATGGCGTCGCTGTTCGTCAAGCTGGGCGAGGTGGTGTCGCAGGATTGCGACCCTGCGCGCTACCGCGCGGTGCTCGAGGCCCTCTCTGCGCGCGACCGCTTCGGCCGCTCCGCGAACACCATCGCCATCGAGCTCGCGTATTGCGATTACCTCGAGCTCGACAGCGCCGGCGCGCTGGGTCGGCTCGGGTCCGTCTCCTTCAAGCGCGCGGACAATCCAAGGTGGTTTCGCGTCATGCAGGTCGAGTTTCTGAGCCGCGTCGACGCGGGCGATCTCGACGGTGCGCGCGCCACGCTGTCCAGGCTTTCGGCGTTCCGCACGAGCTTCAAGGAGGGATCGCGCAACCGCGCCGTCATCGATTCCCAGATCGCCGACTTCACCGTCCTGGTTCGCCCGCCCGCCGAGCGCGACGTCGCCGACGCCGCCCGCATGCGCGAGCGCATGGCGGCGGCTGATTACCACCAGCAGCGCGCGAACTGGCAGCTCTACCTCGCTGAGTACGAGCTGCTGCATGGATCGCCCGAGGAGGCGGCGCGACTGGCGTCCGATGCCTCGCTCGAGCCGCTCACGCCCCGCATGGAGCGCCTGCGCGCCGAGGTCCTGTCAGGGCTGGAGGTGAGCGGGTGATGGAATACGCCGTCTTCAGGCTCGCGATGCGATCCCTAGTCTTCCTCGTCGCGTTTATCCTCTGCGTCTCGCATCTCGTGCGCAAAAAGGACTTCATCGACGCCGTCTTCCGGAGCCCCGACGAGGTGAGGAAGAGCTTCAGCGGTAGGAACGACGTCCTGTTCCTAAGGGTCCTGAACATCGTCCCGATGGTCGTGGCGGTCGCCACGGCGGTCTTTCTCCTCGGCGCCCTCCTCGACGTGCCCCGGATCATGGGCGGGGATTACCTCAGGGTCGAGGGCGTCGCCGTCGGCCGCGGGCACGGCGGGGCGGACGTCCCGAGCGAGCGCCGGGGCATCTCGGTCCGCGACGGCGAGACCGGAGAGGTCGTCGACCTCACGGTGTTCTCCGGCTACGTCGACGAGGGCGAGAGGCTCGCTGTGGAGTATCTGCCGCACACGGGCTACGGCGCGATCGTCGAGCGAGGCTGACGGAGTCGTAAAACGGAGGTCGATGATGGGGAAGATGACCTGCGCCTGCTGCGGGCGGAGGGTGCCCGTCAGGCTCGGCGTCATGCCGAGGCGGTGCTCATGTGGGGCGGAGTTCGAATGGGTGCCGTTCGGCGGGGCGGGGAGGGTCGCCGCCTTCCTGGCGGCGCTCGCGCTGCTCATGGCGCCGCTTCTCCTCCTCGTATGGGTTGCGAGATCGCTTCTGCAGGATTCAATCGTCCTGTACGTTGTCGCGCTGGCCGCTGCCCTCTACTGGTTGCGCGTGTGCGAGACGCTGCTCGTGCGCCTCGGCCTGCTGCGCCTGAGGGGAGTCGATGTGGCGTAATCGCTGCGGCGTGCCGAATTGAAAGGACCTACCTGTGACGGACATAACTACAGAAACCTATGCCGATGTGAACGCCCGCGCCATCGATGGATGGAATGCACAGGGCTGGGAGTGGGGCACGCCGTTGAGCCATGAAGAGTTTCTTAAGGCGGAGCGCGGCGAGTGGCGCATGCTGCTAACCCCCACCAAACCCGTTCCGCGCGAATGGTATCCGAGCGACCTGTCCGGCCTGCGCGTACTCGGCCTCGCCGGCGGCGGAGGCCAGCAGATGCCCGTCTTCGCCGCCCTCGGCGCGCGGTGCACCGTGTTCGATTACACGCCCAGCCAGCTGGAGTCCGAGCGGATGGTCGCAGAGCGCGAGGGGTATGAAATCGAGATCGTTCGAGGCGACATGTCAAAGCCGCTTCCCTTTGCTGACGGGGAGTTCGATCTCGTCTTCCATCCCGTCTCGAACTGCTACATCGAAGAGGTTAAGCCGCTCTGGCGCGAGTGCCATCGCATCTTGAAGCCTGGTGGTCGCCTGTTGGCGGGCATGGACAACGGCTTCGGGTACGTGTTCGACTACCCCGAAGAGGAGCGGGCGGTGTACAGCCTGCCGTTCAACCCGTTGAGGAATCCCGACCACATGGCGGCGCTCGACCCCGTGGAGGACGGCATCCAGTTCTCGCATACGCTGGAGGAGCAGATTCGAGGCCAGCTGCAAGCCGGTTTCCAGCTGGTCGACTGCTACGAGGACACTTACGGCGAGGGCCGTCTGCACGACCTGAACATCCCGACCTTCTGGGCGACGTACGCCGTGAAGGGCGCCTGACGCCTCCGCCGCCCATCTCTCCGTCCGACTGGATGGGGGAGAAAGATGACTACTTGGGTATCGAGGTGCTGTTCATCTATGACTCCGACCAGGGGGAATTCTGCTTTGACGGCCTGAACACGGATGCGATTTAGCGGGCGTGTGCTGGTTTGCACGGGGCGACGGCCGCGTGGTGCATTTCCGCAGCGTCATCAATAGCCCCAGTCGACGACCTTCCATGGGGCGTCTTGCGAAGGCCTGGTGAGAACCCATTGCCAGTCTTCGTATCTGTCGTTCGGCGAGAAGCCCTCGCCGGCTGCCCGCCGGTCGGTCGTGAATTCGGACAGCACGACGATAAGGTCCCCTTTGCCTTTTTGCCCGTGCTCGAGCATTTCGTCCAGATGGCGGGTTTCGACCTCGCTGTCATAGCGGACTTCTTCGAGCGTGCATCCCTCGAATTCCGAGGCGAACTCCGTTTCGATGGCATTGAACGCGGCGAGGATGTCGGCTTCGGTATAGCGGTCCGTGGATTGCGCGACGCGCTCGACCGATTTCACGTCTCCACCGGAGGGACCGACGAGCGCCATCAGGATGCCAAGGGCGGCGAGAGCGCCCGCTATCGCGACAAGAGCCGTTTTCCTGTTCATTGCGCCCCCTTGGGATTGCCGTGTCGAGTGTCCGGATGCAGGTTCCTCAACGGTAGGTGACATCGATGCGTATTGCAACGAGGCGAGACCCGCTTCTTTTTGAATTCCGCAAGCTGTAGCGAGCGGTTTGAGGCGTGCTTTCTTTGCAGGGCGGGGCTGCGCCGAGTTGTTTTGTCGCAACGCTGGGGTCCGATCATTAGAAAACGGCGCCGAGCTCGCGTAGCTCGGCGCCGCCCAGAAACCCGCGGGTGGCGTGCAGGGGCGCCGGAAAGCGGGTATACTGGTTGCGACTAGGGAGGCGTATGCCCTCCTGGAGTTTGTGTAGTGGGGTGAAACCCGCACGAACAGCCGCTCCGGCCAGGGCGGCTGTTCCCTTATGTGGCGAGTCTCACCCCTCGGCCGTTAGAAAACGGCAAGAACAAGTAGCGTGATCGATAGAACGAGCACGGCAGCGTGGCGCTGGTATGGCTTTTCGCCGCGTCCGCCATGGGCGCGTCCGAGGGCGTCTCCGGCTTGTTCTGGCTTCCCTGGGTCGTCGGCAGCCTTGGCAGCGGAATCGCCTTGATCGTGATTGACGATGATGACCCCTAACTTCAATGTGAGGGCAAGCGCTAATCGAGGCCCGGCATTGACGCCCGGAAGATTGCCTATGACTTTCTTCGGTTTGGGCCCCTTGAATCGGCGAATAACATAGACAATCGCAAGGGGCCCATAGACATTTCGGGGGAGTCGCGGGCAATCACAAGGGGCCATAGGTGATTTCGGGAAAGCCATAGACAATCGACAGTTGCCTGGTCAGCCAGCAGGCTTGTTAATTCAGCAACCCCCATGTGGCAAAGCCGATCACGCCGCCGATGATCGCTGCGGCGAGGAAGGCCAGCAGGTCATACGCCAGCCGGTGCTTCGTCGGCCAGCCGCGACGGGGGAGTGCGCGCGGATCGCGCTCGATATCCGTCTCGCCGTTCATGAAGGCAAGGATTTCGCGGTAGGTCACCAGGTCGTTCTCGCGCTTGATACGCTCCAGGACCATCGCGACGAGAAGCGCACCAACCGCCGGGGCAAACACCATCCCCGCTGCAGGGCCTGTGCCCCAAGCCCTTTCCAGCCAAGTAAAGGCGGGCGACAGCAGCAGGGTAAATGCCAAGACAAGTAGTGCGACCATGAGCAGTGCGAGCCGTATCATGCGCTTTCCCGCGAGCTTGCGGTCCCTCTCAACGGCCTCTTCCATAACGGTCACGTCTCCCTTCACGAGCGTGTCTATGGAGGTGTCGAACAGGACACTCAGCATGAGCAGGCTTTGTACGTCTGGATACGTCTTGTCTCGTTCCCAGTTGGAGATCGTCTGACGCGATACGTAAAGCTTTTCGGCGAGTTGCTCTTGCGAAAGGCCCATCGCCTCGCGCCGAGTCTTGATCTGGTTGCTGATGTCCATCGTCACCTCCCGGTCGTGAAGGAGCGTCCCGCGAATGCGCCGCGGGCGCTATCGAATCTGTTGTACATCTTACGCGGCAAGGACCGCCGGCCTCTGCAAAATCTGTTGTACATGCTTGTGAGCTGGGAGATTCATGGGTTATGGCGCGATTGGAGCGTTGGGCGACCGGCGAGCATCCGTTTTCAACTTCGGAGCACTTTGAAAAGTTCGGTGCACCTGTGAACCATATACCGCATGGAAAACGGTTCACGGGTGCACCGAAGGTCCGGCAGCTGCACCGAAGATCCGATACGCGCACCGAAAGCGCCGGACCCGTACGGCCCTTTATGGGCATCTGGTTCAACGTGGTGGGCGACACCGCTTGGTCGTGCTGACGCGCAGCCCCATGGTGACGTATCCAATGGCGGTATAGAAGATGCCGTAGAACGCGACGTCCTGGCTGCCCTCGACCGCGAGGGGAAATAGGAGGGCGAAGGCGGCCTCGAGCGCCGCAGGCAGCCAGAAGAGCGTTCGCGCGGAGCCCGCGGCGAGCAGGCCGAGGGCGACCGCGGTGATCGGGAGAAGGGCGTAGGGGAGCGCCATTATGGCGAACATCCCCGCATCGGGTGGGACGGCGCCGACCAGGAGGGCGGGAACCGCCCAGCATGCGGCGGCGATGGCGGCTGCGGCGATGAGCGATGCGCGCGCGGTTGCGTTCATGGGGCCTCCTCAACGAGAATCGCCCCCATTCTGCCATGAGGGGCGGGAATGGGGGCGATCATGTCGGCAAGTGGGCCTGAAAATGCCAGGTCAGCGGCCGATCATAATGGCTTTGGCAGTTGGGATACACGCTCGGAGCGGAGACTCGGGTGTTCGGCATTCTCCGAATGGGGTTATTTCTCGTCCCCCTTGGAGCGTTCCTCCTTCTTTGGCAGCCGTCCCGCGCGCTTGAGGGCGTCGCGCAAGATCCACTCCACCTGGCCGTTGGCGCTGCGCATCTCATCGTCCGCCCAGCGTTGGACGGCCTCCCATATGGCGGGGTCTATGCGAAGGGGGTATTGCTTGCGTGCCATGACGTGCTTTCTTATCGAGTTGAGATGCGTGTAGCTGGAACGCTTCCAAGCGTATCAAAACCTCAGTTTAGGGACTGTCCCTAAACTGAGGTTGGGTGGTTAGTACAGAGAACCTGCGTTCAGGACCGGGTGCGCCTCGGACTCACCGCAGAGCACCACCATGAGATTGCTGGCCATCTGTGCCTTGCGCTCGTCGTCCAGCTCGATGGTGCCGCCCGCGGCCATCTCCTTGACGGCCATGTCGACCATGGAGACGGCGCCCTCGACGATCTTCTTGCGCGCGGCGATGACGGCCTCCGCCTGCTGGCGGCGCAGCATCGCCTGGGCGATCTCGGGGGAGTAGGCGAGGTGCGTGAGACGGGCGTCGTCGACCTCGACACCGGCGGGCGCCAGGCGCATCGCCAGCTCGCGACGCAGGGTCTCGGAGACCTCCTCGACGTTGGCGCGCAGCGTGATGGCGCCTGAGGCGTCGGACTCGTCCTCCAGGTGGTCGTAGGCGTACACGCTGGCCACGTGACGCAGCGCCGTCTCGGCCTGCATGGCCACGTAGCTCTGGTAGTCGTCGACGTCGAACAGGGCCTTGGCGGTGTCGGCCACGTGCCACACCACGACGGTGGCGATCTCGATGGGGTTGCCCATCTTGTCGTTGACCTTCAGGCGCTCGCCGTTCAGGGTACGCACACGGGTGGAGATGGTGGTGGACAGACCCTTGGCGGCGTTGCCCGCCGCCTTGACGCTCTCGCTCAGGGAAAGACTTGCCTTTGCGGCGGCTGCGGCCATGGCGTCCTCGGAGGCGCCGCTCACGCCCATGCTCCTGCTAAAGAACGGGTTTGCCCAGAAAAAGCCCTCGTCGCGCACGGTGCCCACGTACTTGCCAAAGAGGATGCACACGCGAGCTTGGCCGGGCTGAAGCGAGAAGAAGCCGTTCAGCGGCAAAAACCAAAAACAAAAGGCGACGATGCTGAACCCTAGGCCCCAGCCGTAGACGGCAGGCGCGTCGACGCCGTCCGGCGTTCCGGCGATGCCGGCGAGGCTCCAGATGAAGAGGCCGACGATGGCGAGCAGCGCCGCGATGACGGTGGCGAGCATGCCATAGCCCGACGTGGCCTTGAGTTGCTTTTCCACGCTCATGTGAGTTCCTTTCACGACTGCGCCGGCGTTTGCGTGACGGCCCCGGCGCCGCCTCCAGATTGCGATGGGGAGGAGGCGAATCCCCGGGCAGTCCGTGCGACTGCTGATTGCATTGTGATATCACATTGAGACCATGTCAAGAATAATCGGATGCCGTCTCGCATGGCATAAGTGGTTCGGGGCGCCCGGCATCTACGCTCCGTAGAGGTCGCCCTGTTGCATCTCGGCTCGCAAGTCCCTATAATAGCCCCCACTCACGACTGAAGGTTTACCTCGAGATTTGGAAAGGGGAGCTGCACCATGCTTGCTTCCATGAGGATTTGGCTCTAGCCACGGTCGCGTGAGCGACCGGTACTTCGCTGCATATCACCGATCGCATCAAAGGATTATTCCATGACACAACCGAATCCCCGCGCTTCTTGGAAGCGTTCGCTCGCCATCGTCTGGATCGGCGAGTTCTTCTCCGTGCTCACGAGCTCCATTCTGCAGATGGGTCTCATCTGGCACGTCACCCTCACCACTGGCTCCGCGAGCGCCTTGTCGTTCGTGAGCCTGGCGGCCTTCTTGCCCATGGCGCTCCTCGGCGCCTTCGCGGGCACCATCGTGGACCGCACGTCCATCAAGCGTCTCATGATCGGCGCCGATCTCTTCATCGCGGCCGTGAGTCTCACGCTTGTCTTCGGCTCGCTTCGGGGCGACCTCTCTGTCGCCGTCGTGGCGGCGGTGCTGTTCGTCCGTGCGCTGGGCAGCACGCTCCATGCGCCCGCCTTCAACGCGCTCACGCCGCTCATCGCCCCGCCCGAGGCGCTCGGCAAGCTGGCGGGCATGCTGCAGTTCATGCAGTCTGGTAGCTACATTATCGGCAACGCCATCGCCGCGGTGGTCTACCCGGCGTTTGGCCTGACCTTCATGATCGCGCTCGATGTCGCCGGCGCGGTGCTCGCGAGCATCGCGGTGGCGACCTCCGGCATCAAGACGCCGGCGCCCGAGCGCCATACGCCCGAGGAGAACGCCGAGGCGTCGCACCACGCGGTGCGGGCCTTCCTATTGGAGACGGCCGACGGGTGCCGCGAGCTCAAACGTCATCACGGTCTGTTCGCCATGCTCTGGATCGGTTTCGCCTTCTCGGTCCTGTTCTCGCCCATATCCGCGCTGTTCCCGCTCATGGTGTTCGATCATTTTGGGGGCACCACTACGCAGTCGGCCATCGCGGAGATCGCGTTCTCGGTCGGCATGATCGCGGCGAGCGGCTGGATCGGGGCGACGGGCGGCCTTAAGAACCGTGCGCTCTCGTGCACGCTGGCCATCGGCCTCTTCGGAGCGGTCACGCTCGCGGGCGGCCTCGTACCCCCTTCCGCGCTCGTTGTGTTTCTGGGGCTTACGTTCGCGATGGGGGTCTCGAGTCCGCTGTACAGCGCGCCGCAGATGGCGCTCATGCAGGAGCGCGTCGATCCCGAGTGCATGGGCCGCGTCTTCGGCCTGTACGGAGCGGTCTGCAGCTGGGCCATGCCCGTGGGGCTCGTCGCGTCGACCTTGTTCGCGGACGCCATCGGCGTAAGCGCGTGCTTCGTGCTCATCGGTGCGGCGATGGTGATTCTCTCGGGAATCACCTGGGCGATCCCGAGCATCCGCAAGATTGGGTAGCGCTCTGGCGGAGCGCGTTTCGTGTCGGACGGCTCGTAGGGTCGCTGCGACGTGAAGGGTGGTCGACGGTGCGCCTGCGAGGGCGCAGTCGGCCGCCCTTTTGTTTAATTCGTCTGGCCCGGCGCCGATCATCATCTGTTCGCCGGGCGATTGCGATGCCGCCGCTTGCCGATGCGCGGCCCCTTACGTTGTGCGCATCCCATCGTTCTGGTAGCGTTTCCTGCAGTTAATCTCCAGAGCCCGAGGCGGTGGCCCCTATGAGTAATCTGCTCGAATCCATTCTGCGCGTCGGTATGACCGTGTTCATCGTTGGCCCGCTCACTGCATGGGTCGCCCGCCGCGGCGCGCGCGAGCGCAGTGAGGCGACGGAAAGCCTCGATCGCTTCACGGTGCGCATGCCCGCTGCCATTCGCACGATCATGGCATGTTGCGCTGTCGCGTTCGAGCTGCTCATGTTGGGTGTTTACGTCTGGCAGGGCGTCTCGCTGGGCGAGTGGGACCACGAGCTCGTGTGGTTCGGCCACGCCGTGGCGCTCGCAGGCATGGCCATTTGGGCGCTGTTGAGCATCCCGCGTATCGACGTGGATGGTGAGCGCATTCTCTCGCGCAACGTCTTCGGCATCCGCAGGGAGTCGACGTTTGGCAACATCACTCGCGCAACGCTTCACACGCAGATGATGAGGATCGACCTGTTCGAGGGCGATCGAAAGTTCTGCTCGATAAGCCTCGAGGGGGTGTGCTCGCTCAACCTCCTCGCCCGTCTGGAGGAAGAGGGCATCGAGATCTCGGACGCTGTCGACGGCCCCATGACCAAGGCGGGCCTGTGTTGGTCTGCCATCAAGCCGTTGACGATTGTTTTCAACGGCATGGCACTCGTCTTCTCGCTCGTGATCGCCTTCATGGCTGTTTTCACCGATGCCGGCGCTCGTCTGCTCTTGCTCGTCCCGTTCCTCTTCCTGTTCATAGGGGGACTCCTGCCCCTGCTCATGCTCAGCATGCCCGCCCGCGGCATCCTCGAGATTGGCAGGCAGGAGCGCGAACTCGGTTTCTCCTTCGCCGAGGAGATGGCAAGTCGAGGTGCCACGGGCACTTCGCTTGTCGACGACGATTGGTTCATCGAGATCAGCAATGCCCGCGTCGTGGCGTTTCGCCGCGATTACCTCAAGAAGGTCACGGCGCACGAGGACAGTGAGAGCGGCGACCGCTGTACGGTGACTACGAAGGGCGGTCGTAAAATCAAGGTGTATGCAGCGGGCAGCACCCTCGAGGACCTGCGCTCGTGGTTCAAGCAGGGCGCCAAGGTCAGAAGCACGGTCGACCGTGCAGAGGATGCGCTCGAAGCGACTGTCTGATTGGGTTGCCTGTCAAAGTTTCAAATACGGGAAGGGGCGCAGTTCAGTTGGCGCCCCTTGTCATACCAGGCCTGCGGGCCAGCGAGAGGCCTGCAGGTCGACATGCCCATTTGCGAGGAAGGCAACGCCTTCATCCTCGAGCAATGCGCGCTGCACCTCGGGTCCGCCGAAGGCGAAACCCTCCGCCAGGCGCCCGCCCGCGAATACGATGCGGTGACAAGGTATGTCCCCGGGTTCCGGATTGACGTGCAGGGCGTATCCCACATATCGAGCTCGACGGGGCTCACCAACGAGCTTGGCAATCTGACCATACGTGGCAACCATGCCGCAGGGCACCTGGCGCACCATGTCGTATACGCGGTTGAAGAATCCGTCGGTGTCCCGGTCTGCCATGCCATCCTCACTTCCGATCGATACCGCCATTGTAGTCAAGAAAGGCGCCCCACATGTGCGGGGCGCCTTTCCAAAGAGGTGTTGCGCGAGGGGAGGGAAGGCGCAACGTTCGTGTCGAAGGTCTTTAATTCGCCTGTGCCTTCGTTGAGTTAACTATAGCTAATTCTCTGAGACCCAAGTAGCAGACCGTCCAGCACACAGGCTCTCCACAAGTTAGCCGAGGATTACAAATAGAAAGACGCGGCGTCATGCGGGCGTTAGGGCTCGAGGAATCGCTCGACGAGCTCGGAGAACGCGCCGTCGGTCCCGGCCGTTTCAAGGATGACATCGCAATACGGCCGCACGTCGTCGGTGACATTCGCCACGCCGACTCCCAGCCCCGCCGCTTTGATCATGGAGAGGTCGTTTGCGGAATCGCCAACGGCGATGACCTCGGACATCGGGATTCCCAGCATATCGGCAAGGCGCGTGAGCCCCGTCCCTTTGTCAACGCCTGCGGGCATGAGTTCGAGGTAGCGCTTGGAGGAGAAGGTGATGTCAACACCGAGGCGCTCGGCCATGGGCGCGAGTTTGCGACCCAATTCCTGCAGCGTATCGAAGTCCCAGTCGACATACAGGATCTTCACGATGCCACGGCCTTCAAGGAATGAGAGGTCGGGATGATCGGATCCGCGAAAATGAGTGACCCCGGTGATCGATTCCAGATAGTCGCGCTCCCGCGTGGGTGCGTCATTCACGAACACGTGGCCGTCGGCGACGTTGACGTGCATGCAGAGTCCGAGTTCGAGCCCCTTTGCATAGATCGCGTTCGCGCATTCGTTGGAAAGCCCGCAGGTGGTGAGCGGGGTGGGGTCTCCCACGCGGTTGATGAAGCCACCGTTATAGGAGAGCACATAGCCGCCTTCGATCGGCTTGCGAGCCTCCCCCGAGAAGTTGTCCATGATCGAGGAATACCATCGCCCGCTCGAAGGGACGAACAGCACGCCGAGCTCCCTCATGCGTTTGAGTGCCCGGAGGTTGGACGCCGGGATGGCGTGGTCGGCATCGAGAAACGTCTCATCCATATCGCTGGCAACAAGTCGGTACATGCAGTCCCCCATACAACGTAAAAAACGAGGCGGGCTTATTATCGCCCACCTCGCAAGACCCTGGGTATATCGAAAGCGCGGGCACGTGAAGATGGCCCATTCGCGTGTCGCCGCGCGTGTGCGGGGCGGATGGCTTAGTACACCATTCCCATGGCTTCGCGCACCTCGGCGAGCGTCGCCTCGGCGACCTCGTTGGCACGGCGATTGCCCTCGCGCAGGACGTCCTTGACGTAGTCCATATCCTGGACGAGCTCCTCGCGGCGGGCGCGGATGGGGGCGAAGCACTCGTTCACGCTCTCGGTGACGTACTTCTTGAGCTGGCCGGAGCCGCCCATGCCGATCTCCTCGGCGATCTCGACCTCGGAGCGACCCGTGCAGATCGCGGCGGTAGAAAGCAGGCCGGACACGCCGGGACGGCCTTCCGGGTCGAACGTGATCATGCGCTCGCCATCGGTCTGGCTCTTTTTGATGCGCTTGGCGGTCTCCTCGGCGGTCATCGAGATGTTGATGGCATTGCCGTAAGACTTGCTCATCTTGCGTCCGTCGAGGCCGGGGAGCAGCGGCGTATCGGACAGCAGGGCGTCGACCTCGGGGAAGACGTCGCCATAGCGGTTGTTGAACTTGCGGGCGATGGTGCGGGTGAGCTCGATGTGGGGCAGCTGGTCGCGACCGACGGGCACGACGTTGCCCTTGGCAAACAGGATGTCGCAGGCCTGGTGCACGGGATAGGTGAGGAGCAGGCCGGTGAGCTCGTGTCCGCTGGCCTCCATCTCCGCCTTGACCGTGGGGTTGCGCTGGAGCAGGGCCTCGGAGACGAGGGAGAGGAACGGCAGCATGAGCTGGTTGCAAGCGGGAACCGCGGAGTGCGTGTAAATCATGGTCTTGTCGGGGTCCAGGCCGCATGCCAGGTAGTCGATGACCATGTTGTAGACGTTGTCCTGGATGTTGTCCGTGCTGTCGCGGTCGGTGATGACCTGGTAGTCGGCGATGAGCACGTTGGTGTGAACACCCAGCTCCTGCAGCTCGACGCGGCTCTTGAGGGTGCCAAAGTAGTGGCCCAGGTGCAGGCGGCCGGTGGGGCGATCGCCGGTGAGCATGGTGTACTTCTCGGGGTGCTGCGGCAGGTCGGCGCGGATTTGATTGCTGCGTTCGAGGCTGACCTCGTAGCTGAGCTCGTTGGGCATGACTTCTCCTTTGCTGGTCGTGCGTGCCACGAGGCATGTGCGCTCGGGCGATGCCGTTCGTCTACTTGTGGGAATCGGTGCTCTTGGGCGATTTTCCGGGGATGAGGTGCTCGAGGCGCTCTTCTCGCATCTCAGCCGCGGCTCGTTCCTCGGCGGCAAAGGCCGGGTCGTCGGGGGTCACGATCTCGTCCTGCTGCGTCTTGGGGTTGTAGTGATGGCGCAGGACGGGTTCGAACAGGTGGAGCCTGGTGGCGAACAGCGCGGAGCAGGCGAGCAGGACCAGGAAGATGGCGACGCGCCAGCCCACGCTCACCTGGTTGATCACCACGGCGCCGAGCGACAGGAGCAGGCACCATGCGTAGATGAGCAGCACCGCCTGACGCTGGTCGTAGCCCTCACGTATGAGACGGTGGTGGATGTGGCCCGTGTCCGCCTGGCCGATGCTCACATGGGCGCGCTTGCGACGGACGATCGCCGAGAGCGTGTCGAGGATGGGCACGCCGGCCACGATGAGCGGGATGATGAGGGAGGTGAGCGCGGCGGTGCGGCTCACGTTGAGAAGCGAGATGGTCCCCAGTCCAAAGCCGAGAAGCAGCGAGCCGGAGTCGCCCATGAAGATCGACGCGGGGTAGAAGTTGTAGCGCAAAAAGGCGAGGCAGGCGCCGAACAGCGCGATGGACAGCGCGGCTGCGTCGAGGCGGCCGGAGAGCACGGCGAACGAGAACATGGAAAGCGACGCGATGCCCGAAATGCCGGCGGCCAGGCCGTCCAGACCATCGATGAGGTTGATGATGTTCGTGAAGGCCACGAGATAGATGACGGTGATGGGGTAGGCGATGAGGCCGAGCTCGATATAGGTGCCCGGGGCGAACGGATTGACCACGCGACCGATGAGCAGGCCGCCGGCGGCGGCGATGCAGGCGGAGAGGATCTGTCCGAGGAGTTTGCTGCGCGGGCTGAGCGAGTGCACGTCGTCGACGGCGCCCGTGATCACGATCACGAGGAAGGACAGGCCCAGGATCGGGTAGCTGATGCTCATGCTGGGGTGGGGGATGAGGATGGGGGGCCAACCCAAGATTTTGATGCCCGCTATCTCGACGATGAGTGCGACGCAGAGTCCGGCGAACATGGCGAGCCCGCCCAGACGGGGGATGGGCTTGGTGTTGATGCGGCGCTTGGAGGGGTAGTCGATCGCGCCAAGTCGGTGCGCCAGCCGCTTGGTGAGCGGCACGCACAGGTACGTGGCGATGAAGGCCGCGGCAGCCACATATATGTATGGCATCGCTTGCTCCATGAGTAGGGCACCACCGTTGCAGACGAATCGAACACAGGGACGCTTTGAGCGTCAATCTCACCCATGATAGCGGAAGCGGGGATTCTTCTGGCGTGCAAAGGTCGTGTAACGCATCAAGCACATGCCGTTCGGGCCGATTTTGGACATTATGCCCTTCAACGCGGTCACCGGATGTCTCGCGTCCGTTGCATATACGGCCGCCGCGATCGTCAGACCGATGACATGCGGGTGGGGCAGACGGTAGAATTCGGCGGCTAAACGGTCCCTACGGGAAGAATTCTGAATAAATCTTTTCGGGCGCTGCATATTGATTACCAGTGCAAAATCCCAGGTCAGCTTCTTTCCAATATGCAGAACAAGTACGAAAATATGCAATCCTGAGTATGTTCCTATTCATTTATCCCTCATGGTGAACCCCGCCAGGAACGATATTTACGCACGTAAAATGCTTTATTAGATAAAAGCAGCCAACTGGGAGATTAATCGATATATACCGTTCACTCCCCAATATCGTCCGTTTGGCGTTCTCGTGTATCCCTCCCTGAAAATTGGATATAACGGTAACTGTTGAACGGAGCCCCGCGAGGGGCTTGAACCGGAATCGCACATGCGGTTCCAGAAAAGAAAGGTAGGAGGCAATGACGAAAGGCTTGCATGTCCCGAGCGAAATCGGGCAGCTCAAAAAGGTCTGCCTGCACAGGCCCGGCGAGGAGCTTCTGAATCTGCCGCCGTTCGAGCTGGAGCGCCTGCTCTTCGACGACGTTCCTTTCCTCGAGGTCGCTCAGGAGGAGCACGACGCGTTTGCGCAGATCCTTCGCGATCAGGGCGTCGAGGTCCTGTACCTCGAGAAGCTCGTTGCTGAGGTCTTCGACCTTAACCCCGATGCTCGCCAGGAGTTCCTGGATCAGTACATCGCCGAGGCCGGCATCAAGGGCAAGGAGATGCCCAAGGTCGTCCGCGAGAAGCTCGATTCCATCACCGACAACCTCGAGTTCGTCAAGAAGACGATGGCTGGCCTCACCAAGGCCGAGATCGAGATGCCGCTGGTGAGCTCCTCCACCCTCGACTCCCTCGTCAACACCGAGTCCGAGTCCGATCTCATCATCGACCCGATGCCGAACCTTTACTTCACCCGTGACCCGTTCGCGGTTGTCGGCAACGGCGTTTGCCTGAACCGTATGTACTCCGTCACTCGTAACCGCGAGACCCTGTACGGCAAGTACATCTTCAAGTATCACCCGGACTACAAGGACGTCTCCCTGTACTTCCGTCGTGACGCCGCTTACCACACCGAGGGTGGCGACGTGCTCAACATCAACGAGCACACCCTGGCCGTCGGCATCTCCCAGCGCACCCAGGCTGCCGCCATCGACGTCATGGCCCAGAACATCTTCTGGAACAGCGATTCCAAGGTCGACCGCATCCTCGCCTTCGACATCCCGAACAACCGCGCCATGATGCACCTCGACACCGTCTTCACCCAGATCGACGTGGATAAGTTCACCATCCATCCGGCGATCATGGGCACCCTCAAGGTGTACGAGCTGACCCCGGGCAAGAACCCCGGCGAGGTCAACATCAAGGAAATGGTCGACACGCTCGAGCATGTCCTCGAGGATGCTACCGGCGTCGATCAGATCAAGCTGATCCCCTGCGGTGGCGGCGACCCGATCGCTGCTGCTCGCGAGCAGTGGAACGACGGCTCCAACACGCTGGCTGTTGCCCCCGGCAAGATCTGCGTGTACGCCCGCAACACCGTCACCAACGACGTGCTCTACAAGGAGGGCCTGGATCTTCTGGTCTGCCCGTCCGCTGAGCTGTCCCGTGGCCGTGGCGGCCCGCGCTGCATGAGCATGCCTTTCTGGCGCGAGGATCTCTAAGCATCTTCTTCGACGGCGCATCGGCTCCGGTGCGCCGTCGTACTTCGATGCGGGTGCATTGGGCATCCGCATGAGCTATTTATATATGAAAGGAGCCCACATGGGCGTTAACCTCTCCGGCCGCAGCTTCCTGCGCCTCCTCGACTTCACCACCGAGGAGATCGAGTACATGCTGAAGCTCTCCAAGAACTTCAAGGACCTCAAGCGCACGGGCACCCCGCACCGCTACCTCGAGGGCAAGAACATCGTCCTGCTGTTCCAGAAGACCTCCACGCGCACCCGCTGCGCCTTCGAGGTTGGCGCCATGGACCTCGGCATGGGCGTCACCTACCTCGATCCCGGTTCGTCCCAGATGGGCAAGAAGGAGTCCATCGAGGACACCGCCCGCGTTCTCGGCCGCATGTATGACGGCATCGAGTTCCGTGGCTTCGATCAGGAGGACGTCGAGGAGCTTGCCGCCAAGTCCGGCGTTCCGGTGTGGAACGGCCTGACCGATCTGTGGCACCCCACCCAGATGCTCGCCGACATCCTGACCGTTCAGGAGAACTTCAACTACGACATCAAGGGCAAGACCCTCGTCTTCATGGGCGACTGCAAGAACAACGTCGCTCGCTCCCTCATGGTCGTCTGCGCCAAGCTCGGCATGAACTTCGTGGCCTGCGGCCCGCAGGAGTGCATGCCCGCTGACGACGTCATCGAGGCCTGCAAGCCCATCGCCGAGGAGAACGGCTGCACCATCAAGCTGACCTCCGACGTGAAGGACGCCTGCACCGGCGCCCACGTTATCTACACCGACGTTTGGGTCTCCATGGGCGAGCCCGACGAGGTCTGGACCGAGCGCATCAACCAGCTCCAGGACTACCGCGTCACCACCGAGCTCATGGCCATGGCCGATCCTTCCGCGATCTTCCTGCACTGCCTGCCGGCCTTCCACGACACCAACACCACCATCGGCAAGGACATCGCCGAGAAGTTCGGTGTCACCGAGATGGAGGTCGAGGACGCCGTCTTCGAGTCCAAGCAGTCCAAGGTCTTCGATGAGGCCGAGAACCGCATGCACACCATCAAGGCGATCATGTACGCCACGCTCAAGTAAGAGCGATTTGTCGGTCCGCTCGGAGCGCATCGCTGCGCGCTCCGAGCGGTTCTTCGGTAATAATCTTGCCTATGCGGTGCGCACGGCACGGAAAGGCCGCATAAGCAAGATCAATGACACTTGTTAAAGAAGGGGGGATGAGAACAATGACTGAGACCGCTAAGAAAAAGCGCGGCATGCCTTCATCGTTCACCATTCTTCTGCTCCTGTTGGCTATCGTTGCGGTTATTACCGTCGTCATTTCCGGTACTTCCGGCGGCGCCGTTACCGCTGCTCGTCTGAGCGACTTCTTCACCGCCCCGGTGAAGGGCTTCGCAGACGCTCTGCCCGTCTGCCTGTTCGTTATGATCCTCGGCGGCTTCCTCGGCATGATGACCGAGACCGGCGCCCTGGATAACGGCATTGCCGTTCTGGTCAAGAAGCTCCAGGGCCGCGAGATCATGCTGATCCCCGTCCTGATGCTCATCTTCTCCCTCGGTGGTACCACCTATGGTATGTGCGAGGAGACCGTGCCGTTCTACGCCCTGCTCGCCGCCACCATGATGGCCGCCGGCTTCGACCCGCTGGTCGGCGCCGCCACCGTCCTGCTCGGCGCTGGCTGCGGCTGCCTCGGCTCCACGGTCAACCCGTTCGCCGTCGGTGCCGCCGTTGACGCCCTCACCGGCGTCGGCATCGAGGTCAACCAGACCATCATCATCGGCCTCGGCCTCGTTCTGTGGGCTGTGACCACCCTGATCTCCATTGCCTTCGTGATGAACTACGCCAAGAAGGTCAAGGCTGACAAGGGTTCCACCATCCTGTCCATGCAGGAGCTCAAGGATGCCGAGGAGGCTCACGGCGCTGCCGCCGCTGAGGTCACCAAGGACGTCAAGCTCACTGGTCGCCAGAAGGCCGTTCTGGGCATCTTCGCCTTCACCTTCGTTGTCATGATCGTTGGCTTCATCCCGCTCGCCGACCTCAACGCCGGCGTGGCTGGCTTCTTCGACAACGGCGTGTACGATGCCGAGGGTAACGTCATTACCCAGGCTTGGTCCGCTGTCGTCACCGGCCTGCCCATCGGTCAGTGGTACTTCGACGAGGCCTCCACGTGGTTCTTCGTGATGGCCATCATCATCGGTATCGTGGGTGGCCTGTCTGAGAAGAAGATCGTCGACACCTTCATCACCGGCGCCGCCGACATGATGTCCGTCGTCCTGATCATCGCCCTCGCTCGTGGTATCTCCGTCCTCATGGCTGCCACCGGCCTCGACGTTTACGTCCTCGACGCTGCTGCCAACGCGCTCGCCGGCCTGTCCGGTGTGATCTTCGCTCCCATGAGCTTCCTGGTCTACTTCGGCCTGTCCTTCCTCATTCCTTCGACCTCCGGTATGGCCACCGTGTCCATGCCCATCATGGGGCCCCTGGCCGCTGAGCTCGGCTTCGCTCCTGAGGTCATGGTCATGATCTTCTCCGCCGCCATCGGTGTCGTGAACCTGTTCACCCCCACCTCCGGCGCCATCATGGGCGGTCTCGCCCTGGCCAAGATCGAGTGGACGACCTGGCTCAAGTTCGCCCTCAAGCTCATCGTGGTGCTGACCATCGTCTGCGCGGTCATCCTGACCATCGCCTGCGTCATGATCTAAGCGCCTTCCAGGCGCAACGCGGTCCGGGCGCCTATCGGTATTTTCGAAATGACGCCCCGCTGCTTTTGAGTCGTCCAGCCGGCTCGGCGTTAGTCCTCCCGGTTGCGACCTACCTTTCAGCCCCCTTCCGTATCCGTGCGCGGAGGGGGGCACTTCTTTACCGATCTAAAAATCGGCTACACATGTCCTTATAAGTTGCGGGAACACGCCCGCTGTGTCTAATAATTGGGGTACTTATGTCTCATGACACACATGTCGACAACCCGAATGGTGTCGGCTATTTCGGCCTGATCGGCCTCGTCGTCTCGTCCTGCATCGGTTCGGGCGTTTTTGCCCTGACCGGCCAGCTCGCCAACGTCGCCTCGCCCGGTGCGGCGCTGCTCGCTTGGCTTATTTGCGGCGCCGGCTTCCTGTTCCTGGCGCTGTCCATTTCCAATGTGGGCGCCAAGCGTCCCGACCTTGACGGTATCTGCGCGTACGCCGAGGAGGGCTTCGGCCCGTTCCACGGATTCATCTCCGGTTGGGGCTATTGGCTGTCCGCCTGGCTCGGCAATGTCGGCTTCGGCACGATGGTCGCGCAGGTGCTCGGCAGCGATTACTGTCTGGGTGGCCTTCTGCCCGGCGTCTTCTCCGATCCCGTGACCGGCAATCCCGCCGTCGGCGGCGTCATCATCGTCTCGCTCGTTTTGTGGGCCATCACGTTCCTTGTCATTCGCGGTGTCGAGAGCGCTGCGTTCCTTAACGCCGTCGTGATGGTCGTGAAGATCGCGTCCATTCTCGTGTTCATCGCCTTCGCCATCTTCAGCTTTAACGCGGGCCTGTTCACCGCTGATTTCTGGGGCACCCTCGAGCGCAATGCCACCGTGCTTGCCGCCAATGGCACCGGCCTCGGCGGCGTTGCCAACCAGATCGTCCAGTGTGTCCTGATCCTCATGTGGGCGTTTATCGGCATCGAGGGTGCTTCCGTCATGTCCGGTCGCGCTCGTCGTCGCAGCGAGGTCGGCAGCGCCACCGTTCTCGGCCTCGGCGTTCTGCTCGCCCTCTACATCGGCGCCTCCATCATTCCCTACGGTGTCATGGATTACGCCGACCTCATCGCGGCCCCTAAGCCCGCCACCATCTCCGTCTTCGAGTACATGGCTCCCGGTTGGGGCGGCGCCTTTATTTCCTGGGCCATCATCATCTCCGTTTGCGGCTCCTGGCTTTCCTTCACCATGCTTCCCGCCGAGACTTCCTCGATGATGAGCGAGCATCACCTGCTGCCCGCGTCTTGGAACAAGATGAATGCGAAGGGAGCGCCGCAGATGGCTCTGCTCATCGTCGGCGTCCTCACCGAGGTCTTCATCATCGTGGCGACGTTCGCCGCCGATGCGTACACCTTCGCAATCTCCATGTGTACGGTGACCATCGCCATTACGTGGGCCTATGCCGCGGCGTACCAGATCAAGCTCTCCCGCGAGCGCAACGAGCCCATGCAGATGGCATTCGGCGTCATCGCACTTGCCTTCCAGGTCGTGGGCGTTCTCATGACAGGTTGGGGTTTCCTCCTGCTTGCCTGCCTTGGCTACCTTCCCGGCTTCTTCTTCTATAAGAAGGCCCGTCAGGAGGCGGGGGAGAGCCTGACCAAGCGCGATTGGATTTTCATCGCCGTGTTCGCCGTGCTCGCCGTCGTGTCGATCCCGCTGACGGCCGCCGGCATCATTCCCGTTTTTTAGCGGGCCCTTGCAGGTCGGGGCGGATGCACTTTCGCGTCGACGCCCCGACCGCGCCGTCGACGGCGGCGGTACGGGCCCGTATGGGTGCATAGGTTCATGAGTTGAGAAAAAAGGAGCCTGCTATGGACATTCCGGTTATCGGAGTCGAGGATTGGCTGAACGTCCACGAGATGGATGCGACTTGGGATATCGCCCAGTCGACCATCTCGTCGCTCACCATGGGAGAGCTGCGCGCGCTCGACGGTCAGGAGGGTGCCTCGTTTTACGAGATGCTCGATGCGCAGAAGATGAATTACGGTTGGATCGAGGGCTCGCCCGAGTTCAAGGACGAGGTTGCCAAGCTCTATGACCGCAAGGTCGATCATCGGAACATCCTTCAGACGAACGGATGCACCGGTGCGAACTTGAACGCGCTCATGGCGGTGGTGCGTCCCGGCGACCATGTGATCGCCGAATGGCCCACCTACGCCCCGCTTTACGAGATCCCGCGCACGCTTGGCGCCGAGGTCGAGTATTGGCAGATTCACGAGGAGCTCGGCTGGATGCCCGACATCGACGAGCTGCGCGAGCTGGTCCGCCCCAACACGCGTCTCATCTGCATCAACAACGCCTCCAATCCGGTGGGCGCGGTGCTCGACGCCAAGATGCTCGAGCAGATTGCGGAAATCGCGGACAGCGTGGGTGCCTACGTCCTGTGCGACGAGGTGTACCTGCCGCTCGAGAACACCGAGGGATTCAAGTCGATGACCGATGTGTACGATCGCGCGATTGTCACCAATTCCGTGTCCAAGACCTATTCGGTGCCCGCCGCCCGCTGCGGCTGGGTGATCGCCGATGACGAGGTTTCGGACGCCATTCGCACCTATCGCGATTACACCATGATTTGCGGAGGCGTGTTCAACGACGCGCTCGCGACCTACGTGCTGCGCCATCGTGACAAGATCCTCGAGCGCAACCGTGAGATCGTGTTCGGCAATCGCGAGATCGCTCAGGCATGGATCGATTCCCAGCCCCGTGTGAGCTGGGTCGCCCCCAAGGGCGTGTCGACATCGTTCATCCGATTGGATATCCCCGAGGACGATGAGACGTTCTGCTTGCGTCTGCTCGAGGAACGCGGCGTCTTGCTTGTTCCTGGCAGCCGTTTCGAGCTGCCTTGTGGTGCCCGTTTGGGGTACTGCGCCCAGCCGGACGTGCTCAAAACGGGTCTCGACCTGTTGGGCGAGGCCCTCGCGGAGCTCGATCGATAGGGAGGGTGCCGTCCCTGCGGGTGCCTCGCGCGCCGCTCCCCATATGAGTGTTCGGCCCCGGCCGCGTGTGTATGAGACCGCGCGGCCGGGGCCGTTTGCGTGAAGAAACCCTGACCGGCCCCGCATGCGCGCGAATCTCGGCTAGACTGTTTCGGTACCGCCATGACAAAAAGGGAGCCGCCGCATGCGCCAGGGTTTCGATAACGATACGTACATCGCCAGCCAGGCCGAGCACATCAAGGAGCGCATCGCCCAGTTCGGCGGCAAGCTCTACCTCGAGTTCGGCGGCAAGCTGTTCGACGATTTCCACGCAAGCCGCGTGCTGCCCGGCTTCGAGCCCGACAGCAAGTTCCGCATGCTCAAGAGCCTTGCGGACGACGTCGAGATCATCATCACCATCAACGCGAACCATATCGAGAAGAACAAGGCCCGCGGCGACCTCGGCATCACCTATGACGAGGATGTCCTGCGCCTGGCCGACATCTTCCGGTCCAGCGGTTTCCTCGTGGGCGCCGTCGTGCTGACCCAGTACTCGGGCCAGCCTGCGGCCGACCAGTTCCGCCGTCGCCTCAACATGCTGGGCATCACCTGCAAGCTGCACTACCCGATCGAGGGGTACCCGCACGATATCGACCTCATTGTGAGCGAGGAGGGGTACGGCAAGAACGAGTTCGTGGAGACCACGCGCCCGCTCGTCGTGGTGACCGCCCCCGGCCCCGGTTCCGGCAAACTCGCCACCTGCCTGTCCCAGCTCTACCACGAGCACAAGCGCGGCGTTGCCGCCGGTTATGCCAAGTTCGAGACCTTCCCCGTGTGGAACCTCTCGCTCAACCATCCCGTCAACATCGCCTACGAGGCCGCCACGGTCGATTTGGACGACGCGAACATCATCGATCCGTTCCACCTTGAGGCGCATGGCGTCACCACGGTCAACTACAATCGCGATGTCGAGGCGTTCCCCGTGGTCAAGGCCCTGATGGAGAAGATTTTGGGCGAGAGCCCGTATCAGAGCCCCACCGACATGGGCGTCAACATGGTCGGTTACGCCATTTGCGACGATGAGGCCTGCCGCGATGCTGCTCGCATGGAGATCGTGCGTCGCTACTTCGCGGGCGCATCAGATGTCAAGCGCACCGGCAGCGGTCAGGAGCAGGTAGACAAGCTCAAGGCCATCATGCAGAAGGTGGGCGTGACCAAGGACCAGTCCCCGGCCCGTTCCGCCGCGCTGCTCAAGGAGCAGACCACCGGCGCGCCCGCCGGCGCCATGGTTCTGCCCGACGGTTCTGTGGTCACGGGCAAGACCTCCACGCGTCTGGGTGCGGCGAGCTCGCTCATGATGAACGCGCTCAAGGCCGTGACCGGCGTCGACATGGAGCTCGAGGTCATCTCCAACGATGCCATCGAGCCCATCAGCCGCCTCAAGACCAGCCAGCTCGGCAGCGCCAACCCGCGCCTGCACCCCGAGGAGACGCTGATCGCCCTGTCTATCACCTCCGCGTCCAGCGAGATCGCCGAGCGCGTGCTCGCCGGCCTGCCCAAGCTGCGCGGGTGCGATGCCTTTTTCTCGGTGATCATCTCCAGCTCCGATGAGGCGCTCTTCAAGAAGCTCGGCATCAACGTGTGCTGCGAGCCCAAGTTCGAGCGTAGCGGGTATTACCATCGGTAGGCCCGTCCGCATACATGTGTCTTGACCGCCCGCCGGTCCGCGACTCCGAGCAGGGTGTCGAGGACCGGCGGGCGTCTTACAATGGTCGAGTCGAAAGGAGGCGGGGAGGCGTGCCCGAGCTTGAGCGCTGTCGAGGCGAATACTTGAACCACCTGGCGGTCGAGCGCAATTTGGCCGCCAACACCATCGCGGCGTACGAGCGCGACCTCAGAGCCTACCTTGCCTTTCTTGGAGAGCGCGGAACGCGCCGCCCGGATGATGTGTTGCGCCGTGATGTGGAGGATTTCGTGGCCGCCAAGCGCGCCGACCACGCCGCGGATGCATCGGTGAACCGAGCGCTTTCAGCCGTCAAGGGGTTTCACCGGTTCATGGTTCGCGAGGGCCTCTCTTCGGTCAATCCCACGGCCACGTTGCGCGTTCCCAAAATGGGCGGCCATTTGCCCGATGTGATTTCGATCGAGGCTGCCGAGCGTTTGCTCGACCAGGATTTTCCCGCAACGGCCGCCGGTATGAGGGATCGTGCAGTGCTCGAGGTGCTGTATGGATGCGGCTTGCGTGCCAGTGAGCTGTGCGGCCTGGACGTGAACGAGGTCTACCTGGATGAGGGATTCGTGCGTGTGATGGGCAAGGGCTCCAAGGAACGCCTGGTCCCGCTTGTGGGTACGGCACGGCGGGTTCTCGGTACCTATCTTGGCGATGCGCGCTCGGAGCTGTTCTCCCACGCGCGATCGGCTTCGGCGTCGGCCGCGGTGCTCTTGAATATGCGGGGCACGCGCCTTTCGCGTCAAAGCGTCCATGCGATTTGCGAGCGCTACGGCCGTATGGTCGGGATCGAGGGGCTGCATCCGCACACCCTTCGTCACTCCTTCGCAACGCATATGCTCGCGGGCGGTGCCGACCTGCGTGCCTTGCAGGAGATCTTGGGGCATGCGGATATCGCCACGACGCAGATCTACACCCATGTCGACCGCACGCAGCTGCGCGAGGTCTATCTGGCGGCGCATCCGCGCGCCTAGGATCGGGAGGCGTTTCGCGCCTTCGCCGGCGAGGGCTCGGTGGGAGGCTGCGACCACAAGTCGGGCACAACTCAAAAATCGCTTCAACCTCAACTAGAAGGTTTAACCTGGGAAAACGGCATCGAGCGGTGGTGCCGCATTTCAGTCAAAACACAATATCTTGTGTTTAGGGCAACACCTGTTCGCTGCCATGTTTGGGGTTTGTGGGGGATAGTGGGGGAGTGTGGGGGAGAAAGTGGGAAAAAGTGTTGCGAAAGGGGGCGACCCCCCATAGAATTGAAAGCGTCGACGGCGGGGTGGCTCCCGCATATGCCCACGAGTAAGCCTAAGGGGGTGCGCGCCAGTGTATTTCAACGGTACCTACGATCGAAATCTCGATGCGAAGGGACGTTTGTCACTGCCGCCCGCCTTTAAAAAGCAGCTTGAGGAGCATGTGCGCGTCCTTCCTGCCCCTGAAAAGGAAGTCGACGCCCTGTACGTGTTCACTGAGGACACGTTCAAGGTTTGGCTTGACTCCGTGTTTGAGGCGAAGGGCGGGTTCGATCCCACCAACCGCTCTCATCGCATGGTCAAGGAGGCTCTGTACGGCGCGGCAATCACACTCGAAATAGACTCCGCCGCCCGCATCAGCCTTCCCGAAGTCGCCCGTAAGAAGGCGCACCTCGATCGCGAGGTCACGGTCGTCGGCAGCGATGACCGTCTGGTGATCTGGGATCGCGAGACCTACGCGGCACGTCAGGCCGAGACCGAGGACATCCTCGCGGACTTCTTCGACTAAAGGAGACGCCCCCACATGGACGCGAACAAGGCAGCAGGTACGTTGACACCTGAATATCGGCATGAACCCGTCATGCTCCAAGAAGTGCTCGAGCAGCTTCAGCTCAAGCCCGGCTCGGTCGTGTGCGATTGCACGCTCGGCGGCGCCGGCCATTCCGTCAGGATGGCCGAGCGCGTGGGCTCGGAAGGTCTGCTGCTCGGTGTCGATCAGGATGACATGGCGCTCGCGGCAGCGGGGAAGCGGCTTGACGCTGAGGCCCCTGATACGCCGCACAAGCTCCTGAAGGGCAACTTTGGGGACTTGGATGAGCTCCTGTGCTCGGCGCAGGTGCCGGGCGTCGATGGATTCCTCTTCGACCTGGGCGTCTCGAGCCCGCAACTCGATATCCCTGGTAGGGGTTTCTCGTACAACGAGGACGCCCCGCTCGATATGCGCATGGATCCGGGAACCAACACCCTAAACGCAGCTGAGGTCTTGAACACCTATACCGAAGCCGACCTCGCCCGGATTCTCCGCATCTATGGAGAGGAGAAGTTCGCCCGCCAGATCGCGCGCGAGGTCGTGCGCCGCAGGCAGGAGAGCCCGCTCGTCTCCACGGGAGATTTCGTCGATGCCATCAAGGCCGGTATCCCGGCGGCTGCCCGCAGGCACGGAGGCCATCCGGCAAAGCGCAGCTTCCAGGCAATCCGCATCGAGGTCAACCATGAGCTCGATGTCCTCGAGCGCGGCCTCGAGGCCGCGATCCGCTGGCTGAACCCCGGTGGCCGCGTTTGCGTCATCTCCTACCATTCGCTGGAGGACCGCATCGTGAAGCGCCTGTTCCAGGAGCTTTCGAAGGGTTGCACCTGCCCGCCGGACATCCCGGTGTGCGTGTGCGGAAACGTGCCGATAGTCAAGGTCACCACCCGCAAACCCCTGGTTGCCACGGCCGAAGAGGTCGAGCGCAATCCCCGCGCCAGATCGGCCAAGATCCGCTGCGCCGAGCGTTTGTAGCTCGACCGCGCTTCACGGCCCCGGCGCATGTCATTTGTTATCTTCGCCTTAAGGAGGGCCGCATATCATGGGTTACCACACCTCAAACGCAGCATATGCCTATGATATGCGGTCCGAGGCACAGTCGGCGCCCATCGCGCCCTCCCGTCCGAGTCTCGACGTCGTCCATGGAGCCGGCCGCCAGGCGAGCCAGGACGTCAGCCCCCAGTTCACCCACTGCGTGAAGGTGTTCGCCGTGCTCGTGACGGTCTTCGTCGTCCTCGGCCTGTTCCGCGTCACCGTGGCGGGTTTCACCGCCGCCTCGCTCAACAGCGCCGCGACCCTTTCGAACAACCTCACCACCGCGCAGGAGGAGAGCTCCGATCTCGAGGTCATGCGCTCTGTGTACGGCTCCTCCACGCGCATCCGCGATCTTGCGGAGGGGTACGGCATGGTTGCGGCCGAGGGTGGCGTGACCCTAGATTTCACCGAGTACGTCGACGCGGCGGCACAATAGTAGGCGAGAGCATCCATGCCCCAAGATAGATACAACGGACGCGGCTCCGGCCGCACGGGCCGCCCTGCCAGGGGCGGTTCATCTCATGACGGACGAGCCGGCTCTCAGGGAGCCCGTTCCCGCCGCACCGCCGGCGACCGTCCGAGCGGAGGTCGTTCGGGCAGCCGGGGCGGGGCCGACCTGCTCCATTCCACCCTCGCCTCGGAAAGCTTTTCCCGCCACGCCCTGCTCGCCGGCGGATTTCTCTTCGCATCATCCCTCATCATCGCCCGCCTGTCCGACTTCCAGCTGTTCAATGCGGGGCGATATCGCGGTGAGGCGAATTCGAGGCGCCTGTCGAGCCAGACGCTGTACGCCAAGCGGGGGACGATCTACGACCGCAACGGCACCGTCCTCGTGTCGAGCGTCGAATGCAAGAACGTTTACGTGAACCCGACCCTCATCAAGAAAAAGCAGCGCCGCCGTGCCATCGATGCTCTCGTGGACGTCCTCGGAATGGACGAGGACGCCGTCGAGGAAATCGTGGACAGCGAGGGCACGTTCGCCTATGTGAAGAGGCAGGTGGACGAAGAGGATGCGGATTTGCTCGCTAAGAAGGGCATCGCCGGCATCGAGTTCGAGCCCTCCATCAAGCGCGTCTATCCCAACGGAAGCCTCGCTTCCCAGGTTCTCGGCATCGTCAACGTCGACAACGTGGGCGTCTCCGGCTTGGAGAAGCAATATGACGAGGTGCTCACCGGCGTGAACGGGTCGCTGATGCGTGAGCGCGCCCGAGACGGCTCGTTCATCGCCGGCGGCGCCTACAAGAAAGTCCCCGCCGAGGACGGGATGGACATCGTGTTGGGAATCGACGCGAACGTGCAGCGCGCGGCGGAGGATGCCATCGCCGAGGCGGTCGAGCAGGTGGGGGCGAAGTACGGGTCGATCATCGTCTCCGACCCCAAGACGGGTGAGATCATCGCCGCCTGCTCGTATCCGACCTACGACCCGATGGACCTCGCGTCGGCTTCCAACGCGGATTTGAACCTGCGCGTCGTCACGGACGTCTACGAGCCCGGCTCGGTATTCAAGACCTTCGTGTCCGCCGCGGCCGTCGAGCACCGAGGCCTCACCGCCGACACGACCTTCGACGTTCCCGCGCAGATCGAGGTCGGAAGCGACATCGTCCGCGATGCGGACAAGCGCACCGTCGGGGCCACGATGACCTTGCGGGAGATCTTGCGCCGATCTTCCAATACGGGCATGGTCCTCGTGGGAGAGAAGCTCGGTGCCGACGCCTTTGCGAAGCACGTCATCGATGATTTCCAGTTCGGTCGCTCGACGGGCATCGATTTTCCCGGCGAGTCGCTCGGCATCATCAAAAAGCGGTCCGAATATGACGGGGCGTCGCTCGGTTCGATGTCCTTCGGCCAGTCCTTGGCCGTGGAGCCCGTCCAGATGGTGCGGGCGATGAGCGCCATCGCGAACAAGGGCGTCATGACGACACCGCATTTTCTCAAGACGCGTGCGGGCGAGGAGGTCGATTGGTCCGATGGCGAGCAGCGCGTGATCTCCGAGTCCACCGCATCGAGTCTCGCGGACATGATGCTCACCGTCGTGGACGAGGGAACCGGCGTCGATGCCCAGATCCCGGGGTACGAGATTTCGGGTAAGACGGGCACCGCGGAGCGCGCGGGCGAGAGCGGCGGATACGAGGAGGGGAACCACATGGCGTCGTTCATGGGTTTCGTTTCGACCAAGGACCCGCGCGTCATGTGCTACGTGACGCTCGACGGGACCTCTGCCACATCGCACGCGGCCACGCCCGTCTTCAAAAAGGTCATGGAGGAGGCGCTGCCCGCGCTGGGGATCAAGCCGTCCCGATAGGTTCACACGCCCTGCACCACCCGTCGCCGATGGCGGGGTACCATATCACGTTGCACGGTAAGCGCTTAAGAAAGGTTGCCACCCATGGTGGAAATAGCAGTCAAGCACCTTCAGAGCACCACGGGGGCCCGTCTGGTGGCGGGTGATCCCGAGCGGGTCTGCCGCGGTGTGGAGATCGATTCCCGCCAGGTCGGTCCTGACTCCGTGTTCGTCGCGTTCCCCGGCGAGCGCGTCGATGGCAACGCGTTCGCCCCCGCGGCCCTTTCGGCCGGCGCGGGCGCGGTCGTCCTCACCCGAGAGCCAGACGACTCCCTCGTCTCCCTCGCGCTCGAGTGCGGCGCCGCCATCCTCGTCACGGACGATCCGACCGAATTCCTGCTGCGTTTCGCGCAGGGCTATCGAGCCCGCCTGCGGTGCACCGTCATCGGCGTGACCGGCTCGATCGGCAAGACGACCACCAAGGACGTCCTGGCCGCCTGCTTGTCCAAGCGTTTCCGCGTTCATGCGACGGCCGGCAATTTCAACAGCCTGATCGGCCTGCCCCTCACCATCCTCTCGGCGCCCGCCGACACCCAGATGCTCGTCCTCGAGATGGGCATGAGCGATTTCGGCGAGATCGAGCGCCTCTCGAAGTGCGCTCAGCCGACGTACGGAATCATCACGAAGGTCGGCACCTCCCACATCGGCATGCTGGGCAGCCGCGAGGGCATCGCCCGTGCCAAGGCGGAGATCGTCGCCGGCATGCCGCCGAGTTCAGAGAACTTCGAGGGCCATCATTCTGCGCTCATCATGCACGGGGAGGACGATTTCACTCCGTATATCATCGACCGGTACGCGCGTCCCGCGGGCGTGGACGTTGTGTTGGCCGGCACCTCGACTGATGACGATGTCTGCGCCACGCATGTCGAGCTCGACGACGAGGGCTGCCCCGTCTTCGACCTCACGTTCGAGGATGGCTCGAGCTTCAAGACCCGTTTGGCCGTGCCCGGCGCGCAGTCCGTTCCCAACGCGCTGTTCGCCGCCGCGGTCGCCCATAGGCTCGGCGTGCCCGGATTCGAAATCGACCAGGCGTTCGGCGAGTTGGAGATGACGGGTCGTCGCACCCAGGTGCGCCGCGCCGCCTCGGGGGCGCGCATCATCGACGACTCGTACAATGCGAGCCCCGAGTCCATGGCCGCCGGGCTCAACCTGTTCTCCGCGCTGCCTTGTTCGGGTTCCCGTATCGCCGTCCTCGGTGAGATCGGCGAGCTCGGGGATGATGCGGAGCGCCTTCATGCGCTGGTCGGCTCCTATGCCGCCGCCAAGCGCCCCTCGGTGCTGATCTGCGTCGGAGGCGAGAACGCCCGCGTGATGGCGGACGCGGCCCGTCTCATGGGTCTCGACGAGGGCGATATCCAGGTCGTCTCGGATTGCGACAAGCTCATCGAGCGCTTTGCGGGCGTGATAGGCGAGCGCGATCTCGTATTGGTGAAGGGCTCGCGCTTCGTCGGGCTCGATCGATTCGTCGAAGAGGTGTGCGCCGATGCTCGGTAATCCTGCCTACCCAACCTATCAGGTATTTCTCGCCATCTTGGTCTCCGCGGTCATCGCCGGGGCGATCATGCCCCTGTGGATCAAGATCCTCAAGATCGACGGCATCGGCCAGCAGATCCGCGCCGATGGCCCCCAGTCCCACCTCGTCAAGGCCGGCACCCCCACCATGGGCGGCGTGATCATTTTGCTCGCGGTCTGCCTCACGTGTCTCATCATGGCCAAACCCACCACCGAGCTGCTGCTCGCCGTGGGTGCGATGCTGCTCACCGGCGCCCTCGGCCTTTTCGACGATGTGACCAAGGTCGTCCAAAAGCGCTCCCTCGGCCTCACCCCGACCGGGAAGATGATCGGCCTCACCTGCATCGTGCTCGTGTTCTTCCTGATCGCCGTCAACTTCTGCGGCGTCGCGCCCGTGATCCGCTTCCCCGGCGGCTTCTCCATCGATCTCGGCATCTTCACCACCGACCTGTCCATATCCGGCAGGGATATCCGGATCCCGTGGCTCTACCTCGTGTTCGTGTTCCTGCTGCTTGCCGGTATGTCCAACGCGGTCAACCTCACGGACGGCCTCGACGGCCTCGCCGGAGGCACGGTCATGATGGCCATGCTCGTCATGGCGGCCATCTGCTTCCTGCGCGGCGATGTCAACCTCGCGATCTTCTGCGCCGCATGCGCCGGCGGCTGCATCGGCTTCCTGTGGTACAACGCGTACCCCGCCCAGATCTTCATGGGCGATACGGGCTCGCTCGCACTGGGCGGCGCCCTCGCCGCCGTCGCGGTGCTCACGAACACCGAGGTCGTATCCCTGGTCGTGGGTGCCCTCTTCATCGCTGAGACCCTGTCGGTGATGATCCAGGTCATCAGCTTCAAGGCCACGGGGAAGCGTGTTTTCCTCATGGCGCCCATCCATCATCATTTCGAGAAGAAGGGCTGGGCCGAGACGAAGGTCGTCATCCGTTTCTGGATTGTGTCCGCCGCGTGCGGCGCCCTCGGTCTCGCCCTGTTCTTCCAGCTGGGATAGGAACGCACATGCCCTTGCCTCAAAGCTTTTCCCTGCTCGTCCTCGGCCAGGGAGGAACGGGTCTCGAGGTGGCCTCATGGGCCGCGGCGCATCTCGGCGACCGCGTCGCCTCCGTCACGGTGTACGGCGGGGCCTCTTCGGTCCCCACGGACCGAACGGACGCCCTCGAGGCCGAGGGCGTGCGCTTCGTCTTCGGCACCGAGGAGGTCGCCGGTTCGTACGACCTTTGCGTCGCCAGCCCTGGCATATCCGAGTTCGGAGCTTTTTTCCGTAGCGCCCGTGCGGCGTCGCGGGAGATCATGGGCGAGCCCGAGTTCTCCTGGCGCCTCTCGCCGGACCGTTGGTGCGCCATCACGGGCACCAACGGGAAGACGACCGTCACGAGCCTTGTAAACGAGCTTCTGCTTTCGTCTGGGATGCGCAGCGCGGCTGTGGGAAACATCGGGACGGCTCCGATCCACGAAGTCGACCTGCGCGAGGAGGGGGAGTGGTTCGTCGCCGAGCTGTCGAGCTTTCAGCTCGCCACTACGAGTGAATTCCACCCCCGCGTCGCCGTCCTGCTCAACCTGACGCCCGACCATCTCTCATGGCACCGCTCGCATGAGAACTACGCGTTGGCCAAGATCCGCGTGCTGCGGAACATGGACGCGTCCGATATCGCGATCGTGAATGTGGAGGACGAGGGCCTCGCGGCTTACTCCGACCGCATCGATGTCCCGGGTCGCCGCGTGCTGGGTCTCGGTTTGTCCGATTGCGGGTCTGAGGACGCGGCGTTTGTGCGCGACGGCGCCCTTGTCGTGCGCCTGCATGGCGTCGAGCATGCCCTCATCGATGTGAGCGAGCTTCAGATCGTCGGTTCCCACAATGTGCTCAACGCATTGGCCGCATCTGCCGCGGCGCTCGCATGCGGTGCGGATGTCGACGGCGTCCGCACCGGCCTGCGATCCTTCGCCCCCCTGCCCCATAGGCTGGAGCCCGTGGGGGTCGTGGACGGCATCCGCTATGTGAACGATTCCAAGGCCACGAACACCGATGCCGTCGTCAAGGCGCTCGAGGCCTTCGCGGGCGAGCGCGTGGTGCTGCTGCTGGGCGGCTCCGACAAGGGGACGCCGCTCGAGGAGTTCATGGCGGATGTCGCCTCGAGCGCCTCGTGCGTGGTGTGTTTCGGCGATGCGCGAGGGCGATTCCGCACCGCGCTCATGGACGCCCCGGGAAGTGGCGACATCGATGTCGCCGAGGCCGATGATCTGCGCGACGCCGTCGATGTGGCCCGATCCCTGGCCCAGCGCGGCGATACGGTCCTGCTGTCCCCGGCCTGCGCGTCCTTCGATGAGTTTTCGAGTTTCGAGGAGCGCGGCGAGGCGTTCCGTTCGTATGTGGCCGTTTTGGCCGAGCTATCCGAGGCGGAGGCCTAGGAATCGTGTGGTTCTCAAAGACAAAGGAACATGACGCCGAGGGCGAGGCGATGCCCGTCGCCGCCCGTCCGACGTCCCGAACCGGGTCGCGTCGTCGCGCCTCGGCGACGAGTCACTCCGAGTGGGGCGAGAAGCTTATCGCCGGTGTCCCCGCGCGCATCATGCGCCCGCGCCTCGTCTTCCTCTCCTGCCTGATCGCGATCTGCATGTTCGGCCTACTCATGATCTATTCCGCTTCCTCCGTCGAGGCGTTGCAGGAAAACGGCAGCTCCTGGTTCTTTCTGTTCAGGCAGTCGATCTTCATGGGGATCGGCTTCCTGTTGTTCGCCCTCATCGGCAGCCGCGCGGTACCGTGGCACCTCTTCCGCTCCCCGGTCGTGTGGACCGTCTGGCTCGTGACCCTGGGATTGCTCGTTGCGGTGCTCGCATTCGGCAGCGGTGCCGAGACCTGGGGCGCTTCGCGCTGGATCGACCTTGGATTCTTCAACCTGCAGCCCGCCGAAGTGGCCAAGCCCGTCATCATCGCCCTGACGGCGAAGATATTCGCCGATTATTACGAGGACGGCTCCATCGACACGCAGACCTTCATGATCCAGATGCTCGTGATGCTCCCGCTCCCGCTCCTGCTCATCTTCAAGGAGCCCGATATGGGCACGACGGTCATCATCGCCTTCACGGTTTTCGCAATGATGTTCCTATGCGGGCTTCCTTGGAGGGTGGTCGGGCTCGTCATCCTGATCGCCTTGGTGGGCGGCGCCGCGGCCATGCTCATGTCTCCCTACCGCGCGCAGCGATTCTTCGCCTTCCTCGATCCTTGGAGCGATCCGTATGATACCGGTTATCAGGCGACACTCGCCATCATGGCGTTTGCGTCGGGAGGAGCGTTCGGCCGCGGGATCGGCAACGCGACCATGAAATATCATTACCTGCCCGAGGCGCATAACGATTACATCCTCGCCATCATCGGAGAGGAGCTCGGTTTCGTCGGGACCGTGCTGTTCGTCCTGGTGTTCGTCGCCATGATCATCGCGGCATTCTACATCTGCCGAGAGGCCCCGACCCTGCATGCGCAGCTGCTGGCGAGCGGTTGCACGATCATCCTCGCGGTCCAGTTCCTCATCAACGTTTTCGGGATCCTGGGCTTGATCCCGATGACGGGCAAGCCCCTGCCCTTCGTGAGCTACGGCGGCTCGTCCGTGATCGCGTCGCTCGTGTTGGCGGCCATGATCTTGCGCGTTTCGGTCGAGAGCAACGTCGAGACAACCGCCGATCGGCGCCGTTCCGGCATGGCGGTGATGGGGGGTCGCCCCGGGGGGCCGCGCACACGTTCCGTCGCGGCCGGTCGCGAGGGGGAGTCCGCGCATGTGGGGCGCAGCACCGCGGGCATGCCCCGTGTGCGCTCGTCCCGCTCGCCCGAAGCACCCCCGCGCCCCGCGCCCCGCGGATCCTCGCTCAGCGTGTATGATGGCGGCAGGTCGTCCCGACCCTCGGGGGACGGGATGGGACGTGGATATGGCCGCATCGATCTGGGCGGCGGTGCCGAAGACCGCCTGCGCCCGCGCCGAGAGCGCCCGCGCGTGGATTACCGCGGCTTGACGGAAAGCGGGGGCCCGCGACGTTCGGGCGATGGTGGCCGAGATGGGAATGCGAATGGACGCGGAGGGAACCGTTATGACCGATAAGCGCAGCCTTGTGGTGGCGATAGCCGCGGGCGGCACCGCGGGACATGTGAATCCGGCTCTCGCGCTTGCGGACGAGCTCCGATCGAGAGGGCACGAAGTGCACTTCTTCGGAGAGTCCCGAAGACTCGAAGGCACCCTCGTGCCCCAGGCGGGATTTCCCTTCCATCCGGTTCACGTGACGGGATTCGACCGCCGGCGTCCGTGGACGCTCGTCACGGCGCTCGCACGCCTGTCGCGCGAGGAACATCGCCTGATCTCGGAGTTCGGCAGCGGAGGGCTGCCCATGCCCGATGTCGCCATCGGTTTCGGGGCTTATCTCGAGTTGCCCCTCATGCAGGCCGCCTCCAAACTCGGGGTTCCCATCGCCCTGCATGAGCAGAACTCGGTGCCCGGTCTGGCGAACAAGCGGACGGCGAAGTCCGCCCGCCTCATAGCGCTCGGGCAACCCGCCGCGTCGGATGTCATGGGCAGGTACGCCGGTTCTTCGACCGAGATCGCGTTCACCGGGAACCCCGTGCGCTCGAGCGTGCTGGAGGGCGATCGCTCGCGCGGTCGCGCGGTGCTCGGGATCCCCGCCGACGCGACTGTCCTGCTGGTATTCGGCGGTTCTCTCGGGGCGCGCCATGTGAACGACCGCCTGGCGTCCCTCAAGAAGGAGCTTCTCGCCATCCAGGGCGTCCATGTCGTCCATTCCACGGGGAAGGGCGGCTACGAGGAGACGCTCGCCGCGCTCGACCTCGCCGATGACGAGCGCTCTCGCTGGCACGTGGTGCCCTATATCGATGATATGGGGGACGTGCTCGCCTCCGCCGATCTCGTCGTCTCTCGAGCCGGGGCTTCGTCCGTGGCGGAGATCGCGGCCCTGTGCGTCCCATCCATCCTCATCCCATATCCGTTGGCGACGGAAGACCACCAGACCACCAACGCCCGCCTGCTCACAGATGCGGGTGCGGCGGTCAAGTTCGCCGATGCGGATATCGACGGCACAGCGTTCCGCGACGAGCTGCTCGGCCTTCTCTCGGATGCCGGCCGTCGACGCGACATGCGCGACGCCGCCTGCGGACTCGCGCAGGACAGAGCCGCCGAGTCCCTCGCCGATCTCATCGAGGGCCTGCCCCAGGGCTAGGTCTTCCCGCGAAGGGATTGTGTCCGCGCTCGTCTGTGCACCCGGATGACGCCGATGGCGTATACTGGATTGGTTTATGTGCACGAAACGACGAGGAGATGCCATGCCGTCCATCGCTGTCCCCGAGGCGACCGCCGCCCCGACTTTCAAGAGCGCCCATTTCATCGGCGTCGGTGGAGCCGGAATGAGCGGCATCGCCCTCGTCCTTCACGAGCGCGGCTGCGCGGTGACCGGTTCGGACCTCAAGACCTCACGCTATATCCGTCAGCTCACTCGAGCCGGCGTCCCGGTGCATGTGGGTCATGCCGCCTCGACCATCGATGAGGTCAAGCCCGACGTCGTGGTCGTGTCGACCGCGATCCCAGAAACCAACCCCGAATTGGCTCGCGCCCGTGAGCTTGGCATTCCCGTTTGGCATCGCGCCAAGATGCTCTCCGCGCTTGGCTACGGCCGCACGACCGTGGCGTGTGCCGGAACTCACGGCAAGACCACCACGTCCTCGATGGTCGCCACCATGCTCGACCGCATGGGCCTCGATCCGAGCTTTCTGATCGGTGGCATCGTGGAAGGTTACGGCACGAACGGCAAGAACGGCGACGGGGACTTCTTCGTCGTCGAGGCCGATGAGTCCGACAGCTCCTTCCTCTACCTCGATCCGCGCGTGGTCGTCGTCACCAATATCGAGGCGGACCACATGGACCATTATGATTCGCTCGAGCAGATCGAGGAGACGTTCTGCACGTTCATGGGACTCGTGGGCGAGGAGGGCACCGTCATCGTGTGCGGCGAGGACCCGCATTTGGTCGAACTCGCCCGCTCCTGCGGCCGAACCGTGCTCACCTACGGCGAATGCGAGGGCGTGGACGTCCGTCTCGCCCCCGAACCGAAGCGCCATGCGTTCGGCTCCGATTTCACCGTCGCGCTGCCCGATGGGGAGGTGCGTGAGGTCTCCATCAAGAACAATCCCGGTCGCCACAACATGTTGAACGCCACCGCGGCGCTCGCGGCGGCCTACGTCCTCGGTCTCGACACTGCTCGAGCCGCCGAGGCTCTGTCGACGTTCGAGGGGGCGCGCCGCCGCTTCACCCAGGTCGGAGAGGTTGGTGGCGTCACGCTGGTCGATGACTACGGTCATCATCCGACCGAGGTCAAGGCCACGCTCGCCGCGGCAAAATCTCTCGACTTCCAACATGTCGACGTCGTGTTTCAGCCGCATCGTTACTCGCGTCTCCAAGCGCTGTGCGACGATTTCGCCGATGCGTTCGCCGATGCCGACACCGTCGTGCTCATCGACGTCTTCCCGGCCGGCGAGATGCCCATCCCCGGCGTCACCAGCAAGATGCTCGCCGACAAGATCCGCGCGGCGCACCCCGGCAAGCCGGTGTACTACGTGTCCGACCATCAGGCCCTCATGACCCGCATCGACGAAGTGGCGCAGCCCGGCGACCTGCTCATCACGATGGGGGCGGGAGATGTCACCACGGTCGGTCCGGAGTATCTCGAGCACGTGGCCAACGAGGCAGAGTAGCCCATGGGAGCGTTCAACGCCGTCATGGCCCTTTCGGGCATGATCGATACCGACGTCATCGAGAGCGAGAAGCTGGCGCGCCATACCAGTTACCGCATCGGCGGCAAAGCGGACCTGTTCGTGACGTGCCACAGCTACCATTCGCTGCGCCGCACCATCGAGGTGCTGGCGCGCGAGCGTGTGCCGTGGGTGATCATCGGCAAGGGTTCGAACCTGCTGGTAGCGGATGCCGGGTACCGCGGCGCCGTCATCACGCTCGGCAGCGAGTTCTCGCGTTTCGTGCTCGGGGAGGATGGCCGGACCATCACCGTCGGAGCGGGTGCGATCCTCGCGCGGCTGGTGAACGAGGCGTTGTCGCGCGAACTTTCCGGACTCGAGTTCGCAGTCGGCATCCCGGGGACGGTCGGGGGCGCCATCTCGATGAACGCGGGGTCCCGCACCGAGTGGATCGGATCCCTTGTGCGCGACGTCGTCACGTACAAACCCGGCGAGGGCATCCGGCACTATTCCGGTGAGGATGTAGCGTGGGGGTACCGCACATGCGGCCTGCCCCATGATGAGATCGTCCTCGAGGCCACGCTCGAACTCGAGCCCGCGGTCAAAGACGATATCAGGAGTCGCATGGAGCGATCCCTCACGCGTCGGAGGCGCACACAGCCGCTGGGCGTGCCCTCCTGCGGTTCGGTGTTCAAAAATCCCCCCGATCGGGCGGTCGGCGCCATGATCGAGGAATGCGGATTGAAGGGTTTTTGCCAGGGCGGCGCCGAAGTCTCGTCGGTTCACGCTAACTTTATCGTGAACAAAGGTGCCGCCACGGCGGCGGACGTCGAGGCGGTCATCCGCCATGTGCATGCGAAGGTAAGGGAGACGTATGGGGTCGAGCTTCAGCCGGAAGTCAAGTTCCTCGGCTTCTAAAGCGCCGAAGCCCACCTACCGCCGCGCTTCACCGGCGGGGAAGGGCTCCGCGTCGGCT
>URWW01000004.1 GCA_900551665.1 uncultured Collinsella sp.
CGGTCATCCAGCCCCGCCGTCCAAACAGCCGCCTGGACAAGGTGCGCCATATGTTCAGTAAGATTAGGGAGTAGTAAATTCCTTAGTTATGGGGGTATAAATTTGAATCCCTTTAGAACAAACCCTCATGACTATATGAATTGACCTGCTGACTCCAATGGAGATTGGAGGGCAACGGCCAGGGGTGACGACCCAGCGAGTGCTATTTTGCGAGCTATGCGCATTGAAAGCGACCTTTCGTGGTATAAACTACTTGCCGGAAGCCGCGGCTTTCAGAGTACGGCTTACGTGTACGTTTAACCTCCGTGGGCGACGGGGTGCCGCAAGGCGTAGAATATCGCCCACCTGTAGGGGCCTGCAGCGATGCGGGCCCCGCTTCGTATGAAGGGGGCGTAACCGATGAAGATCGTGTCCATCTCCCAGGACTTCTTCGACCTCGTCGAGGGCGACCGCGAGTTCATGCTTAAGCACAATCGCCCCTGCATCGTGGTGGTGAGGCTGCGTTTCCGCGCGAAGCGCAGGGACTTCGCCGTACCGCTGCGTTCCAACATCGCCCCTAACGTACCCAAAGACCAGTACTTTGCGTTGCCACCCCGCCCCACGACGCGCCCCGGCTGCCGCCACGGCATCCACTACATCAAGATGTTCCCCATAACCAAGTCCTACCAGCGCCGCTTCAGGACCGAGGGCTCGGCCTACTACGAGACGCTCCAGCGCATCATCGACGGCAACACCAAGCGCATTGTCTCCGAGTGCCAGGCATACCTCGACCGCTACGAGCGCGAGGGAAGGCCTCGCTTTGCCGTCGACATCGACCGCATCGTGGGGCTGCTGGAGGGCGAGAAGTAGGGCACCTCGGCTCAGTCTCGAGCCATGCGGAGTCGCTCCGCATTTTTGAACGCCGCGCGCCCCAAATACCCGAGAAGCGGGCCATGAGGTGCGGCGGCGCACTCGTGCCCAGCGCGCAGCCATCTCCATCGGCGTCTACGGTGCGCTACAACATCACGGGCAAACCGCCTGACAAGCCGAACATCCTGATCGTTCCGTCTATGAGCTACGTTGCCGTGCGGGGCAAGGGACCGTCGATGACGACTTCGACGGGTTCATCAGGTGCGGCGGGCTCGCTGGGTCCTACGATTACGATGAGATCTCGGAGTCGTACGGCTACATCCGTGACGTCTACAAGACCATCCTCACGCGCGACCTTGTTCAAAAGTTCTCGCTGCCTGATTCTACCGTGCTGGAGAGTTTGGCCGAGTACATGATGGACAATTCCGGCAACCTCAACTCGCCCAACAACATCGCCAATGTGCTCGACGCCAACAGGGTTCCCACCAACCACGTCACTGTCGGGCGCTACATCTCCCACCTCCGCGATGTCTTCGTCTTCTATGAGGCAAAACGCTACGACATTAGGGGGAAGAAGTACCTGAGCACGCAGACGAAGCATTACGTATGCGACTCGGGTATGCGCTATGCGGTCCTGGGAACGCGCGACATGGACTGGGGGCGCATGTACGAGAACGCGGCCTTCCTGGAGCTGATGAGGCGAGGCTACAAGACCTACGTCGGGAAGCTGTACCAAAAGGAGGTCGACTCCGTCGCGAAGAGGGGGCCGGAGCTCGTCTACATCCAGGTGAGTGACGACATCAGCTTCGATTCGACGCTCGAGAGGGAGCTCGCGCCTGCATGGGAGGCGCCGTCGTCATATGGGCGGCCGAAAGCGAACGATTAGCCTTTTGCTAAACAAGCTTAATCAGCTACAAGTTTTCAATGGCGTCGTTGAGACGGTCGAAGGGATGGATGTCAAAGGAGGGTCCTGGGTACATCGCCCAGGACCCTCCTTGTTTAGCATTTACGGAACGCAATTGCACGTGGAGGCTGCTCGAATCGAATGTGTTTCGCCCGCGTCGCCCCTAGTCGAACAGGCTCGGCATATCGTCGTCTTTCATGAGGGCGCCGGCGGAGGGCAGACTCTGGGCGGTGAACTTCTCGGCGGAGACGCCGGCGCCCAGCACCTCCTCGACCGTGCTCACGGTGGTAATGGCGCGGCCCTTCTTGGCGGTGAACGCCTGGACACCCTGCGTGTTGGTGGTCGTCTTGGTCTTGAGCAGCGACGTGTTGAAGTTCATCAGACGGTAGTCGCTCGAGACCAGCGCGATGTCGCGGTCTTCCTTGAGCACCTGCGCATACAGCAGCTTGGACCCGCCGTAGATGGCGTTCTTAAGACGCTTGCGGTTGGTCTTGGTGACGTAGCCAGCGAGCGCGACGCGCACCGCGCGCCCGTTCTCAAAGACGAACAGCACATCGGCCTTGTAATCCTCCGGGTCGATGACCCAGATCACGCTCTCGTCGGGGTCCATCTCCAGGTCGGTGGGCAGGTACGCGCCTAGCTGCGCGGACTTGGTGTCCTCAAACGCTGCGACCTTGCACTTGTACACCTGGCTCTTGTTGGTGAACACCAAAAGCTCGTGCGTGTTGGCGGACGGAAACTCGATGAAGGGCTCATCGCCGTCTTTGTATTTGAGCTCCGCGGCCTTGCGCAGAACGCGGTCCGTCATCTTTTTGAGGTAGCCCTCGCGTGAGAGCATGATGGTGACCGGATACTCCTCAACCTCGGGCTCCAGGCTCACCTCGATGACGTCGGACGGCTCGATCCTGCCCGTGCGGCGCGGCATGACGTACTTCTTGTTGACCGCGGCCAGCTCGTCGCGGATGACCTTCTTGATGTTGTCCTCGCTCGAGAGGATCTCCTCAAGCTCGGCGATCTCGGCCTCGAGCTTGGCGATGTCCTTGGTGCGGTTGAGGATGTACTCCTCGTTGATGTTGCGCAGCTTGAGCTCGGCCACGAACTCCGCCTGCGTCTCGTCGATACAGAAGCCGCGCATCAGGTTGGGGACGACCTCGGCCTCGAGCTTGGTGCCGCGGATGATGGCGATGGCCTTGTCGATGTCGAGCAGGATGGCCTCGAGGCCGTGCAGCAGGTGCAGGCGCTCGGACTTCTTGCCCAGATCAAAGCTCACGCGCCGACGCGTGGACTGGATGCGCCATGCCACCCACTCATGCAGGATCTGGCGCACGCCCATGACGCGGGGGTAGCCGTCCACCAGCACGTTGAAGTTGCACGAGAACGAGTCCTGCAGCGTGGTGGTGCGATAGAGTTTGGCCATGAGCTTGTCGGGGTCCACGCCGCGCTTGAGGTCGATGGCGATGCGCAGGCCGGAGAGGTCGGTCTCATCTCGGATGTCGGCGATCTCGCGCACCTTGCCCTCTTTGGAGAGCTTGACGATGCGGTCGATGATCACATCTGTCTTGGTGGTGTAGGGGATCTCGTAGACCTCGATGATGCGCTCTTCGGGGACCCAGCGCCAGCGCGAACGGATCTGGAAGCTGCCCAGGCCCGTCTCGATGATGCGCTCCATCTCCTCGCGGCGGTAGATGATCTCGCCGCCGGTGGAGAAATCGGGCATGGGCATGTACTCGAGTAGGTCGCAGTCTGGATCGTCGAGGAAGTGCATGGTGGCACAGCAGACCTCGTTGAGGTTGAAGCCGCAGATGTCGGATGCCATGGCCACGCCGATGCCCTTGTTGGCCGAGACCAGGATGTTGGGGAACGTGGTGGGCAGCAGGCGCGGCTCCTTCATGGCGCCGTCGTAGCTGTCCACGAAGTCGACCGGGTCCTTGTCGATGTCCTTGAAGATCTCGGCGCAGATGGGGGAGAGCTTGGCCTCGGTGTAACGCGAGGCGGCGTAGGTCAGGTCGCCCGAGTAGTACTTGCCAAAGTTGCCCTTGGACTCCACGAACGGGGCGAGCAGCGCCTCGTTGCCCGTGGCGAGGCGGACCATCGTCTCGTAGATGGCGGCGTCGCCGTGCGGGTTGAGCTTCATGGTCTGGCCCACGATGTTGGCGCTCTTCTGGCGCTCGCCCTTGAGCAGGCCCATCTTGTACATGGTGTACAGCAGCTTGCGGTGCGAGGGCTTGAAGCCGTCGATCTCGGGGAACGCGCGCGAGACGTTGGTGCTCATGGCGTAGGGCATGTAGTTGGTCTCGAGCGTCTCCGTGATGGGCTGCGCCGTGACCTCCGAATGCAGGCCGATGACGTTGTCGGCGTTGACCTGCTTCTTCTTGTTGGGGGTGTTGGTTTTCTTCTTAGCCACGATTTCCTCTTGATGCTTCCTTTGGGGCCGTTGTGCTGTAGCGCGTGCGGGGCCGCCGGATGGCGGGCGCGGGGCTTGTCGCGGGCTGACGCCGCTTGTCCTGGCCGCCCGTCCTGGCCGTCCGTCCTTACTGCAGGTCCAGCTGGTCGAGATACTCCTTGCCGTGCTCGGCGATATGGCGCTTGCGGCCGGCCTCATCGTTGCCCAGCAGCAGGTTGAACATGGACTCCATCTTGGCCACGTCCTCGGGCTCCACCTTGATCAGGCGGCGCGTCTCGGGGTTCATGGTGGTGAGCCACATCATGTCCGGGTCATTCTCACCAAGACCCTTGGAGCGGTTGATGGAGCACTTCTGGTCGCCGATCTCGGCCAGGATGGCGTTCTTCTCGAGCTCGGTGTAGGCGAAGTAGGTCTTCTCCTTGCAGTTGATCTCATACAGCGGCGACTCGGCGATGTACACGTAGCCCTCGTCGATGAGCGTGGGGACCAGGCGGTAGAGCATCGTCAGGATGAGCGTGCGGATGTGGTAGCCGTCCACGTCGGCGTCCGTACAGATGATGACCTTGCTCCAGTTGAGGTTGTCCAGGTCAAAGGCGCCCAGGTTCTTGATGCGCTTGTCCTTGATTTCCACGCCGCAGCCCAGCACGCGCATGAGGTCCATAATGACGTCGGATTTGAAGATGCGCGGGTAGTCCTCCTTCAGGCAGTTGAGGATCTTGCCGCGGACGGGCATGACGCCCTGGAACTCGGCATCGCGCGAGGTGCGGATGGCGCCCGCCGCCGAGTCGCCCTCTACGATGTAGACCTCGCGACGGGTCTTGTCCTTGGAGCGGCAGTCGATGAACTTCTGCACGCGGTTTGCCATGTCGGTCTTCTGCTGCAGGTTTGTTTTGATGCTCTGGCGGGTCTTCTCGGCGTTCTCACGCGAGCGCTTGTTGATGAGCACCTGCTCCATGATCTTGTTGGCGGCGTCTTTGTTCTCGATCAGGTAGGTCGCCAGGCGCTCCTTAAAGAACGCCGTCATGGACTGCTGGATGAAGCGGTTGTTGATGGCCTTTTTGGTTTGGTTCTCGTACGAGGTCTGGGTGGAGAAGCAGTTGGTCACCAGCACCAGGCAGTCTTGGACGTCCTGCCACTTGATGGAGCTCTCGTTTTTGTTGTACTTACCCTGTTGCTTGATGTAGGCGTCGATCGCGCTGGTAAGCGCGCTGCGTGCGGCCTTCTCGGGCGAGCCGCCGTTCTCGAGCCACGAGGAGTTGTGGTAGTACTCCTGCATCTGGAAGGTGCGCGAGAAGCACAGGCAGGCCGTGATCTTGACGTTGTAGTCGGGCAGGTCCTCACGGTCGCGGCCGCGGCGCTCAGCCTCGATGAAGAAGGGCTCGGTGAGGTAGTCGGCGCCCACCTTCTCGAGCACGTAGTCCTCGATGCCCTTGGGATAGCAGAAGTCCTCTTCGGCGAACTCGCCGTCGTCGCCCTCGATGCGCAGGCGGAAGGTCACGTTGGCGTTGACCACGGCCTGACGGCGCATGGTCTCGCGGTACCACTCGTGGGGGATGCTGATCGAGGTGAAGACCTCCAGGTCCGGGCGCCACTTGATGGTGGTGCCGGTGCGGCCCTCGTCTGAGGGTTCGATCTCGAGCGCCTTCTTCTTGGCGCCGACGACCTTGCCCTTCTTGAAGTGGAGGGAGTACTTGTTGCCGTCGCGCCAGACCGTGACGTCCATGTACTCGGAGGCGTACTGGGTTGCGCAGGAGCCCAGGCCGTTGGTGCCCAGCGAGAAGTCGTAGTCGCCGCCCTCGTTGTTGTTGTACTTGCCGCCGGCGTAGAGCTCGCAGAAGACGAGCTCCCAGTTAAAGCGCTTCTCGGATGGGTTCCAATCGAGCGGGCAGCCGCGGCCGTTGTCCTCGACCTGGATGGAGCCGTCGCGGAAGGCGGTGAGGGTGATGAGCTTGCCGTAGCCCTGGCGCGCCTCGTCGACGGCGTTGGACAGGATCTCAAAGGCGGCGTGCGCGCAGCCGTCGAGCCCGTCCGAGCCGAAGATGACGGCGGGGCGCAGGCGTACGCGCTCCTCGTCCTTGAGCTGACGGATGCTGTCGTTGCCATAGTTTGCGGTGTTCTTTGCCATGCTCGCTCTCTCGGTGGTTCCCTTTTGCGTCTTTGTAGCCATATAGATGAATACCGTAGCATAGCCCAGCTCGTGTTGGGTCTCGTCCAGTCGAAATCCATCGAACATGTGTTTGTATATTTAATGGGTGAGAGAGTTATGTAGGCTATAATTCAAGTCGTCATGCTGTGCAACGCCGCTTTGTTTCCCTTGGAAATGCGGAATGATAGCGCGCGGGTATAATCTGGCGATAGAGTGGCTGTGGAGGTGCGTGATGTTCTACAACTATGCGGAACTCGAGGACGGGACGCAACTGGCGTTTTCCAACGTTCTCGATGGTGGCGAGGTGCAGGTTTCTATCGAGCGACCCGTTGAGCTTGGGTTTGACTCCGCTATGTGCACGCTTCCTGCATTTGAGTGGTCGGAAATCGAGGGCTTCGACGAGGCTGACATCGCGCGTCTCGACTCCTTTGTCCACAACAACGCGCAGCTGATTTTGCGACTTGCTCGGGAGGCATCGAGGGAATATGCCTAGGCTCTTCCTCTTCCAAGGTTTCGCTATCTTTTTTTGGACGGGTGAGGACGGTGAGCCCGTGCACGTTCACGTTGCGAAAGGCCGTCCCACCGTAGGGGCAACCAAGATTTGGCTGACGCGCAATGGCGGCTGTGTGCTTGCGAACAACGGCAGCAAGCTCAACAAGAAAGACCTTGCGAACGTGATGGACTTTATCCTCGCGAACTACGACGAAATTTGCGAGCGTTGGAAAGCCTACTTCCACGGGGATATCAGCTTTTATAAGTAAGCTGCCGGATATTTCCATCCTCCGTTATCGGTGCTTTTCGCGCTTTGTAGCGCCTCGGCACCGCCGATATGCGGTTGATCGTGCGGCGCCGATCTTCTCGATCACGCCTTCTTGCTGCAGCTTCGAGAGGATGCGCTCCAGCGTGCGCTGACTCATCCCGGGATTGGAGTCAATGATCTCCCGCTTTGTGGCCGAGCCGATCAGCCGGTCGAAGAAGGCGCGAATAGCCTCCTCGTTGTCCGCGGGGGCGCCCACGAGAGGGAGCCTGTTGGCGAGCTCTCGGTAGCAGGCATCAATGATGCCGAGCATGTAGGTGACAAAGGGGGCGTAGTCGCTCTTTCCTTCCCGCCAGCCTTGGGAGCTTACGGCAAGGGCTTCGTAGTAGGTTTCTTTTGTGCGCTCGATCTCCTTCTCGATCGAGACGTACTTTCCCACGTCGTAGCCGGATCGATACATGAGCAGCAGCGTGAGCAGCCTGCTCATGTGCCCGTTGCCGTCGTTGAACGGGTGGATGCTCACAAAATCGAATGCGAACACAAGGGACACGAGCAGGGGGTCGTGCGTTCGGGCATCTATCTGCTCGCGGTATTCGTTGCAGATGGCCTCGACGGCGTCGGGCGTCATGACGGCGGGCGTGGGAACAAAGCGCGCGACGAGTTCACCTTGCGCGCCTCCCTCAGCGATCATATTGTCCGAATCCTTCCATGTGCTCGCATGGGAATCGCCCGAATAGCGGTACAGGTCACGGTGGAGCTGCAAGATTACGCCAGGGGTGATCGGGATGTCATCATGGCTCTCGTGGATGAGGTCCAAAACGTAGCGGTAGCCGGCGATTTCGCGCTCATCACGGTTTCTGGGTTCGGCCTTTTCGAGCATGAGCTCGCGCAGGCGCCTGTCGGAGGTCGAGATGTTCTCGATTCTATTCGATGCGCTCGTACTTTGAATCTTGGCAACTTCCACCAAAGCGGCGAAGTGGTCGGGGTGAGCGATGGAGAGCAGGGAGGTCTTACCTTTGTGCTCGCGGATACTCCCAAGAGCGGAGACGACCTCGGGGGTCATAAGGCTGCTGAGCGCTCGGTTGTAGTCGAATTGGGTCAAAGTATCCTCGCCATCTGCCTAGTATCCTCGACAAGTATATTAAATTTGGCGAAGATACTTTAGACGTGGCGAGAATTTGGTCAGCCTATCTTGGCCTTTCTTTCGAATTCGCCGACGACGCGGGCTATTGCTCTGTGTCCGAGCATTCATGGCGCTTGAACTTGGACGGCTGATACCCCGCCCTTTCCAATGCCACCCCATGCCGCGGCGATATAATGTTGTAAACGCATTTGTATTGCATTTCGAGCGATGGGAGTGCAGATGCCTGAAAGCTACAAGGAGCTTATCAAGGGCAATCCCGACGAGACCGAGATCAGGAGCTTCCTGGTGAATGGCGATCAGGTTTCCGTGACCCTGCGCATCCCCGACACCTTGCGCGACGCGGCGAAGGAGGAGGCTGTCCTGCGAGGCATGGGCTTCTCCGCCTTCGTGCGCACCTGCATGATCGAAGAGCTTGCGAAGAAGGGGGCGCGAGCATGATCCGGGTCAAGACCCTTACCGTCCAGCTCATAGGCGCGCAGCCGGATCGTATCCGCATTTGTCGTATCGACGGTGAGTCGCTCGTGACCGTCGTCGTCCCGAGGGGGGACCTCGCCGAGGCGAAGTCGTTGCCGAACATCCCGCAGCGCGGCATCTACTACCTGCTCGATGAGGACCACGGCATCGTGAGTCGCGTCTACGCAGGGCAGACGACTCAGGGCATCGTCCGGCTCGACACGCACAAGGCAAAGAAGGAGTTCTGGAACAAGGCCGTCATGTTCCTCGACGGCGATCAGAACATTAGCAAGGACGCACTGGACGTCCTTGAGGCGAAGGCTATCGACTATGTACGTACCCACGGTTCGTACGAGACCGACAACTTGGCGACGCCCAAGCCTTACGTCGACCCGTACAAGGAAGAGGCCGTCGAGCGCCTGCACGAGAGGATCCTCTTCAGGATGGCGGCCTTGGGGTACGACCTCGACAGGGTCGACCAGGGTCCCGCGGGCGCGCCGGCGGTCTTCCATACGAGGAAGAACGGTATACGCGGGGCGGGGCGCTATGACAAGGCCACCGGGCACTTCACCGTGCTCGCTGGTTCGAAAGTGAACCTTTCGAGGCCCGTGTTGAAGAACGCAGGCGTCGCGGCCGTGCGCAGAGAAATCTTCGGCGATTCGGGCGGCATCGCAGAGCTCACCGAGGACCTCGAGTTTTCAACGCCCAGCGCCGCCGCGGTGTTCGTGCTCGGCGGCAGCCAGAACGGCTGGACCGAATGGGTAAGCGACGACGGAGAAACGCTCAACCAAGTCTATAGAAGCGAGGAAAACTAGATGAACAAGCAGCAGCTGGCCTCCAAGATATGGGAGTCCGCCAACAAGATGCGCTCCAAGATTGAGGCAAACGAGTACAAGGACTACATTCTGGGATTCATCTTCTACAAGTTCCTGTCCGAGACCGAGGTTGCCCGCCTGAAGGCGCGCGACTTCGCCGAGGAGGACCTGCCCAGCCTGGTGGAAGAAGACGAGGAGACGGTCGAGTTCGTCAAGGGCGAGTGCGGTTACTTCATCGCCTACGAGAACCTCTTCTCCACCTGGGTTGCCAAGGGCGGCGACTTCGAGATTTCGAACGTTCGCGACGCCCTCTCCGCCTTTAGTCGTAATATCGACCCCGCCCGCAAGCGTGTCTTCGACGGCATCTTCGACACGCTGCAGACCGGTCTCTCCAAGCTCGGCACCGACGCACGGAGCCAGTCCAAGGCCGCCCGCGACCTCATCTACCTTATCAAGGACATCCCGATGGACGGTCGGGCGGACTACGACGTGCTGGGCTTCATCTACGAGCACCTCATCAGCAACTTCGCCGCCAACGCTGGCAAGAAGGCCGGCGAGTTCTACACGCCGCACGAGGTTTCCATGCTCATGAGTGAGATCGTCTCATGGCACCTTGCCGGACGAGAGAACATCACCATCTACGACCCCACCAGCGGATCGGGATCGCTGCTCATCAACATCGGAAAGGCTGTGGCGCGCCGCAACGGCGATCCGGACTCCATCAAGTATTACGCGCAGGAGCTCAAGGAAAACACCTACAACCTCACGCGCATGAACCTGGTGATGCGCGGCATCCTTCCCGATAACATCGTGGCCAGAAACGGCGACACGCTCGAGGACGATTGGCCGTGGTTCGACACGGTGGAGAACAAGGACGAGACCTACGACCCGCTATTCGTTGATGCCGTGGTGTCGAACCCGCCGTATTCTCAGAATTGGGACCCGGAAGACAAGGAGCTCGATCCACGCTTCAAGTTTGGCGTGGCGCCCAAGTCCAAAGCTGACTACGCCTTTTTGCTGCACGACCTGTATCACCTGCGCCCCGACGGCATCATGTGCATCGTCTTGCCGCACGGCGTGCTGTTCCGCGGTGGCGAGGAGGGCGCCATCAGAAAAAACTTGGTGGAGAATCGTCACATCCAGGCTATCATCGGCCTTCCTGCCAACATCTTCTTCGGCACAGGCATCCCCACCATCGTCATGGTGCTGCGCAAGCAACGCGAGACGAGCGACGTTTTGGTGGTGGACGCCTCAAAGCACTTCGTGAAAGAGGGTAAGAACAACAAGCTGCGAGCAAGCGATATTAAGCGTATCGTTGACGCCGTGACAACGAACGCAACCGTCGACAAGTTCAGCCGCCTGGTGACCATCGACGAGATACGCGCCAACGATTACAACCTCAACATTCCGCGCTATGTGGACTCGAGCACGGCCGCCGAGAGCTGGGACGTGTACGCCACCATGTTCGGCGGCGTGCCGAAGGCCGAGGTCGACGCTCTCGACCGCTACTGGAGGGTGTGGCCGAGCCTGAAGGGCCAGCTGTACGGTGAGGGTAGCGGATCGTGCCTTGCTTCCATGACAGATGACGTGGCGGCAACGGTGAAGGCCAACGCCGACGTCGTTTCATTTCTGGGCGGCTATCGGGATATGCTGTCGCACTTGCCTGCAGAGCTGCGGAAAAGACTGGTAGACGGCTCGTTGCAAGTCGACGCCGTGGCCGAGGAGGACCATATCGCGGAGCTGATCCGCGACGCCCTCTCCGATGTCGCGCTCGTCGACGGGTACAATGCCTACCAGGCTCTCGACGATGCATGGACGGGCATCTCCGGCGACCTCGAGGTTATCCAGACCGAGGGTAGCGAGGCCGTACGCAAAGTCGATCCGAATATGGTGATAAAAAAGAAAGACGGAAAGGAAACTGAAGTTCAGGACGGCTGGATTGGTCATATACTCCCGTTCGAGCTAGTGCAAAGCCACATGCTCACAGCCGATGTTGCCAAAATAAACTCGATGCAGGAGAGGCTGTCCGCCATATCCTCGTCTTGTTCTGAATTGATCGATTCCCTGGACGTTGAGCAACTCGACTCTCCAGCGATTAACGACTCGAATGATGCGTTCGTCCTCAAAGAGATCAATGCCCATCTTAACAGCGAAATGAAGTATATCTCCTCTCCAGAGATTCGTGTCCTGGAAGAATATCTGAAGCTTCTTGATCGAAAAGCGAAGAAACAAGAAAAGCTAGGCTTCATTGAAAAACACTCTGAGGTTTCCTGGCAGGAAATGGAGTCAAACAAAGACGGAACATACGGCAAAGCAAAGGTTGCATCCTATATAGGAAAGTTAAAGCTGGCAGTAGGCTTTCCTGCTGATAGCTTTGAATACGTCCTTGCGCAAGCGAAGGAACTCCTCGACGAGGAGAAGTCGCTCAAGAAAGCGAGTAAGGAAGCGAAGCTTGCCCTTGAGGAGAAGACCAAGGAGGTTGTCGAGAGCCTGACCGACGCCCAGTGCGACGAATTGCTTGCTGCGAAGTGGATTGAGCCGCTGCAGACTGATTTGCTCGAGCTGCCCAATGCCGTCGTAAGCGATTTCATCGCAAAGGTCGTCGCGCTGAACGCAAAGTACGCGACAACATATTCAGACGTATGCAACCAGATCGCTGAGGCGGAAAACGAGTTGGCGGCGATGCTGGGCCAGCTCACGGGCAACGAGCACGATATGGCGGGCATTGCTGAGCTGCGAAAACTGTTGGGGGGCGAATAGCATGGCGGAAAAGACCAATGCGCCCGAAATCCGCTTCGAGGGTTTTACTGACCCTTGGGAACAGCGTAAGTTGGGAGAACTCTGCACTATTTCTAAGGGGCATGGCTACAGCAAAGCCGACATTAGGGATGTTGGCACCCCACTGATCTTGTATGGGCGCCTGTATACCCAATATGAATCACGCATTGAAGACGTGGACACTTTTGTCGTTGGGCAAGAGGGCTCGCTTCTTTCAAAGGGTAACGAAGTAATCGTTCCCGCATCCGGGGAAACGGCAGAAGATATTGCTGTTGCATCATCCGTGCGCAGGCCAGGAATCATTTTTGGTGGCGATTTGAACGTTGTCACTCCAGTACGCAAACTTGATCCAGACTACACCGCGCTTGCTATAACGTACAGCAAAGCTCATGACGATTTGGCAAAGCGGGCACAAGGAAAATCAGTCGTGCATGTTCATGGCAACGACATCGCCGAAGTTGAGGTCTCTTACCCGTCGGAAAGCGAGCAGAAGCGCATATCTACGGTCGTTCTCGGTCTCGACAACCTCATCACCCTTCATCAGCGTAAGTACGACAAGCTGCGCACGGTGAAGAAATCGATGCTCGACAAAATGTTTCCGAAGCCCGGCGAGACCGAGCCCGAAATCCGCTTCGAGGGTTTTACTGACCCTTGGGAACAGCGTAAGTTGGGAGAATTTGGTTCGGTTGCGATGTGCAAGCGCATCTACAAAGAGCAAACCTCGGAGCAGGGCGATGTTCCGTTCTTTAAGATTGGAACTTTTGGTACGGATCCAGATGCCTTCATCTCCAATGAGCTGTTTGACTACTTCAAGCGTACCTATCCGTATCCAACCCCGGGCACGTTATTGATATCGGCTGCAGGAAGTATTGGGCGAGTTGTTGAATACCAAGGTGAAAAGGCATATTTTCAAGACTCAAACATTGTTTGGCTCGAACACGATCATAGATTGAACGATACGTTTCTCAAGCCTTTATATTCGCAAATTGAATGGGGCTTAGAAGGCAGCACGATTAAGCGACTTTACAACAAGGACTTACTGAGTGCAGAAGTCACTATTCCAGGCAGTGGAGAGCAAAAAGAAATCGGCCGATTCTTTGCCAAGCTCGACGACCTCATCGCCCTTCATCGGCGTAAGTTGAATATACTGAAGAATACGAAGAAATCGCTTTTGGATAAGATGTTCGTTTAGTTTTTTCAACACAGATATCACTCTGAGATCCCGAAACCGCCAATTCGCATTAGTCGAATTGGTGGTTTTTCCAATTTGTAATCGAGTTGCAAGACACTACTGCCCTCCTAATGCTCACGCTGATGAAGGGTGATGAGGTCGTCGAGCTTGGACAAGCAATCCCCGATTGCCTTCTGCTCGGGCAAGCCTGGAACTGGCACCCTAAGGTCCTTAACAATGGCACCGGAGAGATTTCCTTGGCCACCTTGAAGATAGGTGGCAACAATCGCATCCTTTTCTCGACGCAGCCAGCTTGCAAGGAATCCAGAATCGAAACCAGCATAAGGGCAGATTGCAAGAATCGCCTGGTTGATGGCGCCGTTAATTCGCGAGATGCCGGCCTCGCCACTCGTAGCACCATAGAGCGCATAGAGGATACAGCCCGCATCCACCAGAGCCGCGGATGACTCCGCAAGGCCCCTTTCCGTCAAATAAAGCTCGGTCTTGTCAGCGTTAATTTCGGCGGATCTGATGAACGGAATCGAACCATTGTAGTAGTCAGGATTGTTCGCCTGCGGAGTGCCTCCAGAGTATGAGCTGGTGATATCCCCCAACTTACGCTGTTCCCAAGCGGTTATCCAAATTGGACGACTTCATCTTGGGAACAGCGTAAGTTCTCTGATTTGACCGACAGGGTTTCCATTCAGTCAAGCGATCCCGATTTGCCTCAAGTCGAATACGAGGACATCATTTCCGGCGAGGGTACGCTGAACAAAGATTTGCGCGACAAAGAAGGCGGCAAGACGGGAATTAAGTTTTACGCCGAAGATGTTCTGTACGGGAAGCTTCGTCCTTATTTGATGAATTGGCTATACCCGCAGTTCAATGGCGTAGCTGTAGGTGATTTTTGGGTCCTTAGGGTCACGGGGTGCGACAGCTCATTTTTGTATCGGCTGGTTCAAACGGACAGCTTCCAAAGGCTCGCAAATGCATCTTCGGGCTCTAAGATGCCCCGCGCAGACTGGAATCTGATTTCGCAATCGTTCTTCGCCGTGCCCGCCGATCACGCCGAGCAGAAAGCAATTGCGAAGAGCTTAGCCGAGCTTGACTCCCTCATCACCCTTCATCAGCGTGAGCCACCTCACATGACGAAAGAGGGTAAAAATGCCAATCAGCATCAATGAAGAATCGCTTTTCTGCGATTACTACTCGCAATGGATCAGCGTCTACAAAGAAGGGGCCATCCGTGAGGTCACCATGGGAAAGTACCGGCTCACGCAGTCTTGGCTCGCCAAGCTAATTCCAGACCTCAAGATAAAAGATCTCGACCGAACCTCGTACCAGCAGCTCATCAATGGTTACGCAGAACATCACGAGCGCCAGACAACTATGGACTTCCACCATCAACTTAAGGGGGCGATTCTTGACGCAGTTGACGAAGGGCTCATCCCCCGCGATCCCACGCGCAAGGCCATCATCAAAGGAAAACAGCCGCGTGCGAAAAAGATCAAGTATCTCAACCAATTTGAGCTTCATGCTATGCTCGGCGACCTTGATTTATCAGGCGGGCCGAGTTGGGATTGGCTTATTCTCATAGTCGCTAAAACGGGTCTGCGCTTCTCCGAGGCCCTTGGGCTTACTCCCGAAGACTTCGACTTCGCCCATCAAACGCTCTCGGTGAACAAGACTTGGGATTACAAGAACGGCGGCGGATTCGTCCCAACGAAAAACGCCTCATCGGTGAGAAAGGTTCAACTCGACTGGCAGCTCATCATGCAACTTTCTGGATTGCTCAAAGACCTTCCGCCGACTGAGCCCATATTTGCGAAGGGGAAGGTCTACAACTCGACGGCTAACAGCGTCTTGGCGCGCCATTGCAAAAACGTTGGGGCGCCCATCATATCTGTCCACGGGCTGAGGCATACTCACGCGTCGCTTCTGCTGTTCGCTGGCGTCTCCATCGCCAGCGTATCTCGAAGACTCGGACACGCGAGCATGACTACCACCCAAGAAACCTACTTGCATGTCATCCAAGAGCTCGAGAACACGGACATTGACATCGTCATGAGGGCCCTTTCGACCCTAATTTAACCTGTATCAGCAAACCGTGGCTCACGCTGATGAAGGGTGATAAAGCTGTCGAGCTTGGTAAAGTATTGGCCAAGCTGCTTCTGCTCTACCGCAGAAGGAACAGGAACGCTCAACTCCATCACCTTGTTTTTGGAGATGTTGAATCTAGAGATCCCCTGAGCCAGCAGAGTGAGATTGGAACGCACCGAACTTGATCTGAGCATATAAGCAAGGTAATGCGGGTCAAACGTTGAATCTTGCCTGTAACCAAAACAGAAGCTGTTTAGGTAAACATCTTCCTGGTCAGAGAGCCAAACAGAGGACATTCCGACTTCATCCGGCGTTTCAGATGACACAGTAAAGAACACGTCACCATACGCAACCTGGTTTTGACTCGAATCAATTTCGACTGCCTCGAGCCGCTTCGTGTCCGTCAGTGGGTTATCGAAGACATTGGTATACGGGATGAACCTTGCGTTGCCGTGGCCGAAATCCTCTTTGGTTTTGCCGGTCAAACCGCCATAGGTTGTCCCACAGTTGCCCAACTTACGCTGTTCCCAAGATGAAGCGAGGGGACGCATGGTCGCATGCGTCCCCTCGGATAGACAAACTCTCAATCTCGCCTGTTCAAAATCGCCGCTCATTCGTCTATGTCGAAGCCGCCTTCCAGGATGAACTTCTTTAACAGCGCCGCCGCACGGGTGTTCACTTTGAACAAGGGAAGCGTCTTGCCTTCCTTCTGCTCAAAGAAGGCCTTGGCGCGCACCTTGTCCACCGAGTCCTTCAAATCGTCGAAGCGCCCGAATTCGTTAATGTTCGATTCCGCCAAGTCGAGCGCAGCCATAGCGGCAAGAAGCTCGCCGTCTATGCCGAGCGCCTCGACGACTCGCTCAATCTGGGCGCTTTTCGCTTTGCGGGCATAGGACGTGATGTAATCCCTCAGCGTCTTGCCGTCTTCCAGGTCGGCGTCCCCTCGCTCGACGTCATGAAGGAACAGCTCGGCGAAGCGCTGGTCATCCTGGCTCAGGGACGCGAACGATCGGTGGAGCTCCTCGCGTGCAGCGGCGAGCCCCTCGTCATCCTGTTCAAGGCATTTCAGCCACTTCTCGAAGTTCGCGTTCATGTAGTCGCTGTCTATGAGCCCCGTGTCGATTTCGGTTATATGGCCATCGAGCTCGTAGGGCGCTTCGGGTGCGTTGCCATGGCCGCCCCCTCCCGCGAACAACTCCTTGTAGCGCTGTACGAGGATGAGGTAGGTCCGCTCGTCGATGAGCGGCTGCACAAAGAAGGACTTGCCGCTCAGCTCGCCTTCTTCCGGCTCCTCCCCAAACTCATAGATGTCCTGCTCCCATGTGAAGCCCTGCACCTTCGCGGCTTCGAGGAACTCGTTGAGCTCGACGAATTCCTTGGCGAACTTGCGCCTGGCCTCTTGCGATGCAGGAAGTTTCGAGAGATCGCCAACGCCCGCGGCCTCGAACACCATGAGTATCTCCTGCAACCGTGCGTCCATCAGTGCGATGTTCTCCGGGAGCTTTTGCACGAACATGTCGAGCGGACGGTCGCCCGAGTACAGCTTCACCGCGGCCTCGATGTAGCCCTTCATAGTGTGGGGGCGCCGGTAGTAGCGAATGGTTCCGAAGGGCTTGTCAGGGCCGAAAAGGCGGTTGGTGCGGCTGAAGGCCTGGATGATGCTCTCGTAGTCGATGACCTTGTCGAGGTAGAGTGTGTTGAGCCACTTGGAGTCGAAACCCGTGAGCATCTGGTCCACCACGATGAGCAGGTCAATGCGGCTCTCGCGGTTGGCGTCGACGTTGACGTAGGGCTTCTTATGGGAAAGGCGCGCTGAGATGTCCTTCTTCATGGCAGGCCAGGTGGGAATGGTGAACTCCTGGCCATATACTTTATTGTAATCCTCGATAAGTTCGACTAGGGCGTCCTCCTTAACGGTGGAGCCGGCGGCATTGTCGATACTTGGGTCGAAAAGTGCCGTTACCTTCATCTGCGGCGCTTCTTTCTTAAAGGCGCGGTAGTAGTCGATCGCCTCGGGGATGGAGCTTGTCGCCAAGATCGCGTGGAACTTGCCGCCGTGGGAGAGCACGGGGAAGCGCCTCAGCACGTCCTCGACGATCTTGCCGTGGTGTGGCGTGTCGGGCCAGTACTGGGCGCGGGTCAGAAAGTCCTCGATGCCCTTGATGGGGTTGCCGGCGCCGTCAACCATGGGGCCCATGGGAACCCTCACCTGGTCCATGTAGTGGTAGAAGACCTTACTCTTGCGCTCGTCGGAGATGGCTTCGCCGACGCTTGAGGCCTTAGCTTGCTCGAGGGCAACGGCCTCGCGCACGTCGTGGTCATCGAAGGTTGTCACCATGTACGGGTCGAAGCCCAGCACATTGCCGTCGCGGATACCGTCGGCGATGCTGTAGCGGTGCAGGCACTCGCCGAACACCATGGCGGTGGTGGAGCCCCTCTTTTGGTTTTCGTCGAGAATCGGCGTACCTGTGAAGCCGAAGAACAGCGCGTTGGGGAAAGCCCGGCGTATGTCCTGGAGCATGTCGCCGAAGGTGGAACGGTGACACTCGTCTATGATGAACACGATTCGCTTGGCGGCTAGGCGATCGAGCTCCGCTTGGGTGATTCTGCCCTCGCCGGCCTTCACCTTGCTCATCTTCTGAATAGAAGTCACGATGAGGCGGTTCTTGGGATCGTTGCTCGCGAGTTTCGACTTCAGTATCTGTGTGTTCTCGGTTCCCTGCACATCGTCGGCGTCGTCGGCGAATGCGCGGTACTCGGAGAGTGACTGCGTGCCCAGCTCGATGCGGTCCATGAGGAAGATCACCTTATCGGCGTCATGCGAGTCGGCTATGAGCTGGGCAGATTTGAAGCTTGTCATGGTCTTGCCGGAGCCGGTGGTATGCCATATGTAGCCGCCGGGGCGCCCCGGGGTGTTGCTCTTGGGTCTCTCGTCCCACTTGCACCTGCGTACCTTGTCGGATATGGCGGCGGCCGCGTAGTACTGATAACTGCGCATGACCTTCAAGCAGCCGTCCGAGCTGTCGGCCACGGTGTAGAAGCCGATGAGCTGGTGTGCCATGGGGATGGAGAGCAACGTGGAGGTGAAGCGTTTCCATTCATCGGTCCCGGGTTTGTCACCCGCGCAGACGGGCTCGTTGTTGAAGTCCCCCCAGTGGAAGAAAAAGTTCGGGTTGAACGTGCCCGTGCCGGGGTTGGCGAAGTAGTGCGCCTCGTCGGGAGTCATTCCTACGAAGATCTGCGTCAGGCGGAAGAGCCCCGTGAACACGCCCTCGTGGGCGTACTTCTCGATCTGGCCGGTGGCTTGGCTGACTGGGACGCCACTGCGCTTGAGCTCGATATGGATGACCGGCATGCCGTTGATGAGCAGGCACAAGTCTCCGCGACGGTCGTTTAAGATCTTGCTTTTCGCAGGATAGACCGGCTGCTGAGCTATCTGGTAGCGGCTCTGGCCGGCTGCAATCTCCTGACGATCGTAGATCTTTAGACTAACTTCCTTGCCGAGGTGTGACGCATCGTCGGGGTTGTCGCGCGTGATGGCGACGGTCTTTCCGTTGATGAACCCGTTGAGCGCGAGCGGGGTCTTGAGCGTTTCGATTTGTTCGATGACCTGCGCCATCTCGCCCTGGGTGAGCGGGCAGCCGTTCAGGCGGTCTATGTCGGCGTTGTTCTGAAACAGAATCTTCGCCCAGTTGTCTATGAGGTCCTGCTCGGTGGGATAGCGAAGTACGCCTCCCGCGTCGTCCCAGCCGTGCTGTTTCAGCACAGTGATGACGGCTTCTTCGAATGCGGCTTCTTTGTCGAAAACCATGGGAGAAACCTATCTACGAAATTGCAAAAGTTGTGCACCGAACTATTGACAATCATTATAAGACATGGGGCTGCGGACGAATTCTTGCGGCTATGCCGCCTCACGCTGTACAGGATTGTCTAAGAAATAGGCCGCAGTCCCCTCGAACGGGCATCCCCGTAGTCGACAACGACGTGGCTCTGCAGGTTCTCGACGACCAGATTTGCGAGCTGTACTCGTCCTACTACGAGCTTGACTCGCACGACCAAGCCTGCTGGTTCAACGAGGAGCAGGAAAAGGCCGACAAGTCCCTCATGCTCGAGCTTCTGGGCAAGCTCAACGCCGCATCGCGGAGTTGAACGACGGCTCCTTTGTCGTGGACGACCAGGAAACGCCGCGCGTCGAGGCCCTGTAGCCGGCAAGCTGGAGCAACCGGCGGGCAAGCCGAACGCCGCCAAGGACCGTGCGCCATCTGGTGCACGGTCCTGCTCTGGCTCTGCGATGCTCAAGGTCGAGCGGGAGGGCCATGATATCGCGGTCATCTGGGCGGCGCTCGCAGGCCGAGTTTCAACGGCGCGGGTGAACTTGCATTTCGAGCTCGGCGACGAAGACGTCGAGGAACGGCGCCTGATAGGCACCGCCGTCGCGAAGGCCCGGCTGAGTGCCGAAGCACTTGCGGCAGCGGCCGGGACGGAGCTCGCCGGCGTAAAGGAGATTCGCTATAACCGTGGCGGGGATTCCTGTTTCTGGGGCGTTGCTTGTGCCGACGGCTGCGCGACGCCGAATGGCGCGGCAAGTTCCATGCCGGATCTCCATCCCGAGCCGATCGACGTTGAATGCAGCGTTGATGTCGGCTGGTGGCTCAAGCCCTTGGCATGATCAATTGTGCAGCAGCTGCTACACAATTCGCTCGGCGCACCATCCTTCAGCAACGACGTCTAGGTTTTTTACCTCTAACCCTATTCGCATAACTCTGCGAACTGCATGAATCGCAAAATTATGCGAAGACTTGCTGCACTCGGCATTTCGTCCTTAAAAATGTGAGGTCCAGCATTTTTAAGGACGAAAGACCGAAGTGCGTGCCGTGTCACATCGTGCCAGGCGCCTCCCGAATCGCCTATTATTGCCGGTAAGCAAACATAAGGAGACCCCCCCCATGAAAGCCCTGGTACACGACGGCAACGGACATATCGCGCTCGAGGATCGCCCCGAGCCGCAGCTGCAATCCCCAACCGACGCAATTGTCCGCGTCACGCGCTCGACCATCTGCACGAGTGACCTGCACATCATTCACGGCGCCGTGCCGCGCGCCACGCCCAATACGGTGCTCGGTCACGAGTTCGTGGGCGTGGTCGAGCAGGTGGGGGAGGGCGTGCACGCCCTCAGGCCCGGCGACCGCGTGGCCGTGAGCTGCGAGACCTTCTGCGGCGAGTGCTTCTACTGCGCGCGCGGCTGGGTCAACAACTGCGTGGAGGGCGGTTGGGAGCTCGGCTGTTGCGCGGACGGCTGCCAGGCCGAGCTCGTGCGCGTGGCGCATGCGGACCATGCGTGCGCGCCCATCCTCGCGGGCGTGACCGACGAGGACGCCCTCTTCCTGGGCGACATTGTGGCCACGGGTCACTGGGGTGCGGGCATCGCCGAGATCGAGCCCGGCTCCACGGTGGCCGTGATCGGTGCCGGCCCGGTCGGCCTCACCACCATGATGTGCGCTCGCCTGCACGAGCCTGCCTGCGTCATCGCGATCGACATCGACCCCGCCCGCCTCGCCCTCGCTCGTGAGCGCGGCCTTGCGGACGCCGTGATCGACGCGAGCGACATGGATCTCGCCGCGGTGGAGGCCGCGGTGCGCGAGCTCTCCCACAACCGCGGCGCCGACAGCGTGATCGAGGCGGCCGGTGGCTCCAGCACCTTCGAGATGGCCTGGCGCATCGCCCGCCCGCACGGTGTGGTGGTGCTCTCCGCCATGTATGAGGGCCCGCAAACGCTGCCGTTGCACGAGATGTACGGCAAGAACCTCGTCTTCAAGACGGGCGGCGTGGATGCGTGCAACATGGGCGAGACCATGCGCCTGGTGCAGGAGGGGCACATCGACACGAGCTGCCTCATCTCCGGTCGTTACCCGCTCAACGACATCGTGGAGGCCTATCGCGCGTTCGAGGCGCACGAGGGCGGTTGTCTCAAGCTAGTCATCACGCCGTGGGAGGACCGCTAGATGAACTACTCGCTCGCCCCCATGGAGGGGATCACGGGATACACGTTCCGTCGCGTGCACGCCGCATGCTTCGGTGCACTCGACTGCTATTACACGCCGTTTTTGGCTCCGCCGCGCGTGGGCAACTCGTTTGGGGGCAAGGCCATCAAGGAGATCGACCCCGCCAACAACGAGGGGTTGAACGTCATTCCGCAGCTGCTCACCAAGAACGCCGACGAGTTTGTGTGGGCCGCGCGTGAGCTGGCCGAGCTGGGCTATGCGGAGGTCAATCTCAACCTCGGCTGCCCTTCGGGCACGGTGGTTTCCAAGGGCAAGGGCTCCGGCTTTTTGCGCAACCTCGACGAGCTCGAGGTGTTTTTGCGCGATGTGTGCGACCGCTCTCCGCTGCCCGTCTCGGTCAAGACGCGCCTGGGCCTGGAGGACGATGCCGAGTACGAGCGCATCCTCGAGCTGTATTGCAGCCTGCCGCTCGCGGAACTCATCGTGCATCCGCGTGTGCAGAAGGACCGCTACCAGGGAAAACCACGCTGGGAGCCATATGGCGAGACGCTCGCGCGTGCGCCCTTCCCGGTGGCCTACAACGGCGACATCTTTGGCACGGAGGACATGGATGCGCTCATGGAGGCGCACCCGCGGACCCGTCACGTGATGCTCGGGCGCGGGTTGCTCGCCAATCCGGCCCTCGCGCGCATGCTCGCCGGCAGCCCGGCTGCGAGTGCGGACGAACTCAGGCAGTTCCACGACAAGCTATATGCCGCTTATCTCGACGAGATCGGTGGCAATGCGGTCTTCCGCATGAAGGAGTGGTGGTTCTACGCCAAGTGCGCCTTCGCCGACCCTATGGCGGTCCATCGCGCGGTGCGCAAAGCCCGCAAGGTCGAGGAGTACGAGGCGGCGGTCGAGCGCGTATTCCGCACCGAGCCTCTGGCTCCCGTCGCGCGGTTCCACGGGTAGGGGACCGGTATGGAAATGATGCCCATCGCGCATATCGAGACGGACCTGCCGCAGAAATTCGGCATTCCGCGCAACAGCTTCTTGGCCCCGCATCTGCAGGGGCGCATCGTGTTCGAGCCTGAGTTCGCACTGCCGCAGGCCGTGGCGGGCTTGGAGGAGTTCAGTCATTTGTGGCTGCTCTGGGAGTTCGAAAACGGCGCGCCTGGTGGAACGGCGGCCGATATCGCCATGGATGCGGCGACAGCCAGTAAACCCGGCACCACGGCAAAGTGGGCCCCCACCGTGCGCCCGCCCCGCCTGGGCGGCTCCGAGCGTCGCGGCGTCTTTGCCACGCGCAGCCCCTTTCGGCCCAATCCCATCGGTCTGACCTGCGTGAAGCTCGACCGCATCGAGATCGTCGACGGCGCTCCCGTGATCCACGTGCTCGCGGCGGACCTGCGCGACGGCACGCCGATCTTCGATATCAAGCCCTACATCCCCTTCGCCGACAGCCATCCCGAGGCCACGGGCGGCTGGATCGACCGCGCGCCATGGCAGGAACTTGAGGTCGATTTCCCCGCCGAGCTGCGTTCTCTCGTTCCCTCGCCCAAGCTTGCAGGTCTCATCGAGGTGCTGCGCCAGGACCCGCGCCGCGCTGGCAGCAAGCACGAGCCCGAGCGCGTGTATCATTTGGCCTACGCGGGGCTCGACGTGGCGTTCACCGTCGACGGCGAGTCGCTGCGCGTGGTCGACATCACGTAAGGGCGGGGAAGGAGCACCATGATCGATCTCGAACGCACGATGTTCTTCAAGGCGAGGTTCGAAATCGAGGCGCCTCAAGGCGAGGATGTCCTGTGGTCTCTCGTTCTGAGCGTCCGCGACTGGTCATTGCGCAAGGCCCGCCGCGACGGATACTCCCTGCCCCAGGAGATGCGCTTTTGGAGCAAGCTCAAAAGCGGCGAGATGCTCGAATCCCCAGATGACAGCGTCAGGCTCTACGCCGCGCTCCATCACGGCGAGTTTGCTCAGACATGGGCGTGCCAGCATGTGGAGGACCAAAGGGTGCCCGGCTGCGCCCCGCGCCGCTGGATAACCGAGGTCGGTTTTGAAGGTCATTCGGTCGACCGTGGCACCGTTTCGATCATCACGATGTTCAGCGAGATGCCGGGCTACATCGGTCCGCTGCAACCTGTGCCAAAGCCGAACGTGCCCAAGTTGATCGCCAGTATGCTGGAGAACGACAGGCTCGTTTGCACGATAGACGGATGCGAGTTCGGGCTCGCCCCGGTTGAATTCTTATGCTCCGATGCCCCCGGTATTCACGAGCGTCTCGCGAATCCGTATCGCGAGGTGCCCGCCATCGTGATCAGCCCCACCCGCGCTGGCGAGTGCCTGATCGATCCCGAAGTACTTGCATCGCAGCTCGGCCCCAATGCGACCGTATTCTACACCGTGGATTGCGGCGCCATAGATGCGCTCAATGCGGAGTTCGAGGACGAGTCTCTACGATGCTACGGGGGAGCCGTTCGCGTGTACGCCCCTCATCCGCACTTTGGCATTTTGGGGGATGGCTTCAACCATCGATTCTTTTCCACTGCGGATATCCGTGGGCAAGGGGCGGAGTACTACATGGCCATCTTGCGCCGTGCGCTAGCCGAGGACGTGCTCGCGCGAGACACCTCGGTCCGCATCGAGGACGTCAATCGGCTCAATCGCAATGCCGGAAAGGAGCTTGCGTTCAAGCGCCGCGCTGAGCAGATTCAGGATATGGCGCTCGACCAGGTCAAAGAGATGCTCGATGAGGCCGAGGGCCTCGCGCGCCTCGCCGAGGACGAGTGCGATGCCATGCGTGAGGAGCTGAGGCAAAGCAGACAGACGAACCATGATCTCGAGGCGCGCATCGCCTGGCTTGAGCATGCGCTCGGCTCGCAAGGCGGCAGCGCGGCAGAGGCTGGCGCTGCGACGGCGATGACGGATGCCTCCGAGCTCACTATCCCGGCCATTGCCAGGCTGTTCGTTTCGGCATTTCCCGACCGGGTAGATTTCAGCGAGCGCGGATGGGCTTCGTTGGAGGATTGCAGGTACGAGCCCAGGGCATTTTGGAGCGCCTTGCATAGCATGTGCACGGTTTTGCATCCGCTGTATCGCGATGGCGCCGTGGACAAGATCGGTGAGTTCAACAGTCGGTCGCGGTTTAAGTTCGCACGTGGCGAAGGGCCGCAGACCAGGGCGAACTCCAAGTTCATGCGCGAGCGCGAGGATGAGTATCAGGGGCGGAGGCTGTTCATCGAGCCGCATATCTGTTCGAGCGTGGGAGATCCGAACAGCCCGCAGTTCATCCGGATTTACTTCAATTGGGATGAGGAGACCGAGAGATTGGTCATCGGCGATACGAAACACCTTACGAACTGTACGACGCGAAAGCTGTAGATCGGCAGATGCGGGAAAGGGGGTGCGACCAGGGAAATCTGGCCGCACCCCCATCTGCTTTAAGGGTGTTTTGCCTGGTAAAGTCGGGCTGCGGTCGAGCCCGACGGGCGGCTGGGCGAGCCCGGCAGGCGGTCGCTATTCGACCTCGTAGGGCCAGCTGTTGATGCCCCCGAACTCGACGACATTGGTGTAGCCGAGGTCCACGAGTGCTTGCGAGGCCTGCTTGCTGCGATTGCCGCTGCGGCAGTATACGAGGATGAGCTGGCCCTTGTCGGGCAGTGCGTCCTCGGCGGCAGTCGCCACGGTGTCGTGGGGGATGAGGATGGCGCCGGGGATGTGGGCTTCGTCGTACTCGGCTTGCGTGCGAACGTCGAGGATGACGTAATCGTCCTCGGTATCCATGAGCTTTTTTGCGGTTTCGGCGTCAACCTGCTGGTAGGAGCTAGAGTTGCTGCTGTCATTCGTGGCATTGCTGCCGTTGCCGTTGCCGTTGCCATTGCCATTGCCGTTACTGTCGGCGGCCGCGCCAAAGCAGCCAGTGAGTCCGGCGAGCGCGGTAACGCCTGCGAGAGAAGCAGCGATTAGGAATGTACGACGGTTCATGTCGTGCCTTTCTCTTGGCTTTGTTCGATTTCAGCATATCAGGAAATGATTGTGACTTTGTCACATAGAGGGGCGAGCGGGGTTATGCACGAGCTACCGAATCGTCGCAGGTAATTGCCGGCGCCTATGCAGGGCAAAAAACGTATCGGCTGAAAAGCGCGATTACCCTTCGTTGGCGGCCGTTCGTTTTTCAAGGTCTGGTCAAAATACCCTGATTGTGCGCTGAGGAAGGCTGACAAACAGCTTCAAAAGCCCCGGAGCCGGGCATGTTTCCCGTCATTTCCACCTTGGGGAGGAGTCAGAGGGCCAAAGATAATGAACATATGGCAACTATTCGAGAAATGTATAAGGTATCCGGGCGCATTTCGGCGTCAAGTCAGCGCACTATCAGGGTATTTTGACCACGATCGCGAAAACGCACGACGCGCGGCGCTCCAAAGAGCCTGCGGCACCTCATCTAGGGGCAAGTAAATCTTCAACAAGGCTCGCAATGCAGTTCGCAATGAGCAGGGATCCGGATTTGCTTGGATGAATCCCGTCTGCAGCGTAGAGATCTGCTGGCTTCTCATATCGGGCAGCTATGCTCGCCATGTCGACCAGCGGCACGCAAGCTAGATCTGCCGCCTGCCGGCCCCCTGCGCTCATGAGCTTGCACATCTTTTCCGCGGTCATCCCAAGTTTTTCGAGACGAGGGCATCCGACCAGATATCCCCAGGTGCCATACAGGAGCGGAGAGGCGTCATGGCTCCTGGCCAACTTGCTCATCGCCGCAACGGAGCGCACATGCGCCTCCGGATTCGTTGCGGCGAGGTGGCTCATGTCTTGCATTGTGACCAGGTCAAAGCCTCCAGATGAAAGTGCTTCCCGCACACGCTGCCCTGTTCGGGTTTTCTCATTCGAAAACTCCGCCAACCGCGCTCCGCCGCGCGTAATGGCGACGACCTCGGCACCCAAGATGGACTCGAGCGTCTGGGGCATGTTGTTGGCTGAGGTTAGGCTGTTGCCAATCATGAGTATCGAGCGCATAGAGAGTCTTCCATGTGGGGGCTGCATAAAGCCGGTGGACCCGTTTATCGTAGCAGTCGTCACCCGTGAAAAGGAGCTGCCAAGAGCCGAGGCGGTTAGACTAGTGTTGCTGGGGCGTGGGCGCGCCTGTTCTGCTGGGGGGTCGGAGTTCAAGAAAGGGGTCCAGATGTCGCCATTCGATCACTATATGTATGTGCTCGCCTGCGGCGACGGAAGCCTCTACACCGGGTATGCGACCGATGTTCAAGCGCGCTTGGAGACCCATCAGTCGGGCCGTGGGGCCAAGTACACCAAATCCCATGCGCCCGTCAGCCTTGTCGCTCAGGCCCGGTTTTACTCGAAAGCTCGTGCGATGAGTGCGGAGGCTCATTTCAAGCAGCTTTCCCGTGAGCAAAAAGACAAGCTCCTGGAACGGTCCAAGCATGAGCCGCTTGAGGACGTGCTGCGTCGTGAGCTTCCAGGTTTTGGCGAAGACACCGCTGCCGAATTCGTATGCAGGAGTTTGGCAAACCACGTGGACCCCAACTACACCGCATTTATGAGGCCGCTCGTTCCCACGGTCGATCCCCGTCGGCTTGTTGGCGTTCGCACGCCGCAGTTGCGAAAGACTGCTCGTGAGCTGTATCGACGCGCCGATGCATCGGACTTTATACGTTCCCCTCCGCATGCCCTGTTTGAGGAGAACCAGGTCCACGCGCTTGCCATTGGCATGGAACGGGAGTACGAGCGGGCGATTGAGTTGTATGACTTGTTTTTGCCGTATGTAGACAACTGGGCGACATGCGACCAACTGCCGGTGCGAGTGCTGGCCGAGCAGCCTGCCCGAACGCTGGAGTGCGTGCGGCGTTGGATGAGCTCGGGGCACGGCTTCACCGTGCGCTTCGGCATCGGGGCTCTCATGCGTCTGTTTTTGGACGACCTGTTCGAGCCGAGGTTTGCGGCGATGGTTGCGGCTGCGCGCATGCCAGGTTCGCCCGAGCGCCCCGAGCCAGAATCGGATGCCTACTACGTTGACATGATGCGGGCATGGTACTTCGCGGAGGCACTGGTCAGGCAGCCAATGGCGGCATGGCCGTATGTGGAACGTCGGGATGCATGCGCACTGCTTGATGAATGGACGCGCCGCAAGGGAATCCAAAAGGCCTGCGAGAGTCGGCGCATTTCCGTTGAGGCAAAAGAGCGCTTGCGTTCGTTCCGCTAAACCATGGTCGCGGGCGGTCGTTTCGCGTTGAGATGGGCGGGCGATGGGCATAACGCGTGCCGAGTAGGCGTGGACCTCGGCTGAACGAAGATCTCCGGGGTTCATGTCATATATGCAATAGAATAAGAAACAATTGGGAGCGATTGAAAGGAACTGTCATGAAGAAGTATGCCAACAGCGCTTTGATTTACGCGATTCTCGCCATGGTGGGAGGCGTGTTCTTCCGCGAGTTCACCAAGTTCAACGGTTTCGAGGGGACGACGACCCTCGCGTTCGTCCACACCCATTACTTTGCGCTGGGCATGATCGTCTTCCTTTTGCTCGTGCTGCTTGAGAACGCCCTGCACATCACCGATGCCAAGGTGGGCCGTGCCTTGACGGCGTATCACATCGGCCTCAACGCCACCGCGGCGATGCTCGTGGTGCGTGGCATTCCGCAGGTGCTCGGCATCGAGCTTGCGCGCGGCATGGACGCTGCGATCTCCGGCATCGCCGGTCTCGGCCACATCGTGCTCGGTGTGAGCATCGTGCTCATCTTGCTGGGCGTGAAGCGCGCCGTTTCCCGAGTGGAGGCGTAGGTTCCCGCAGGTTCGATGCGCTTCAACTCGAATCGACAAGCGCCCGGCGCCCCGTTTGCGGGTGCCGGGCGCTTTTAAAGTTACAAACATCGTCTACGAGCGCGCCTGCGTGCGGCGCGCGTTCAGGCGTTGCGGCTGATCCTAAATGGTGAACTCGGCGAAAGGTGCATCGTCGCCGGCGGCTGAGCCGTTCGCGGGTGTTGAGGGGAATGTGCAGTCGCCGTCAGCCCCGCCTTCTCCGTTGAGCAGGTCTTTGAGGGTGACATCGGGGTTCTGGCACATGATGTCCAACAGCTCGATGAAATCGCGGATGACTTCGCGCGGCGTGAGGTGCGTGTCGGCACCCACGCGGCCGAACTCGATTTTGAGGAAGTCCGCAAGGTCCCCCTCGTCCAGATCGCCTTCGTATCCGAAGTATCCCGCATGGATTTGCGCGAGCTTTTCGATGAGCACGAGGAGCTCCTCGTAGGTGAGCGGCTGCAGCCTGATGATAGGGGCGAGCATGTCGCGCATCCCCTCCCGGGCGAAACGGCCCTGGGTGAGGCGGCTGCGCAGCGCCTCGTAGGAGAACACGCCGCGCCTGCGGTCTTCGATGGAGGTCGGCGTGCCACCCATGATGATGCCGAGGTGCTGCGCCTTGCCCTGCAGCGTGTCGTTGTACATCTGCAAGATCTTCTCGTAGTTGTATTGGCGGGTGATGGCGTTGGGGATCTTGTAGAGGTTGACCAGCTCGTCGATGAGGACGAGCATGCCCCGGTAGCCCGCCCCGGTGAGAAAGCGCGCGAACAGCTTGATGTAGTCGTACCAGGAGTCATCATCGATGACGGTGCTTATCCCCAGCTCTGCTCGGGCCTCCGTCTTGGTGCGGTACTCACCGCGCAGCCATTTGACGGTGCGGCTCTTCATCTCGTCATCGCCCTGGGTGAGTGCGGTGCGGTACATGCCCAGAACGCGCGTGAATTCGAATCCGTGAACCATCTCTTCGAGGTTGGCAAATTGCTCGCGCAGCCCCGCGCCCGTTGGGCCGCCCGCCGCCACGGCCTCCTCTTCCGCCTGAATGTTGGCGACCCATTTGTCGAGAACCAGGGTGAGCGCCCCGCCCTCGGGTCGCGTTTTGGTGGAGAGGTTGCGGATGAGCTCACGATAGGTGGCGAGGCCCTGTCCCTGGCCGCCTTGCAGGCGACGCTCGGGGGAGAGGTCGGCGTCGGCGACCACGAAGCCCTCGCCCATGGCGTGGGTGCGGATGGTCTGCAGAAGGAAACTCTTGCCCGCGCCGTATCGGCCTACCAGGAAGCGGAAGCTCGCCCCTCCGTCGGAGATGAGCGCAAGATCGGTGAGAAGGGCCTGAATCTCGACTTCGCGGCCGACGGTGATGTAGGGAAGGCCGATGCGCGGGACAACGCCTCCCTTGAGGGAGTTCAAGATCACGGCGGCGACGCGCTTGGGGACGCGCGGTGCGGCTGGCTGGCTACTCATGGTTCAGAAATCCTTCCACGTCTTCGCGGTAATCTTCGATCAGCTCGGGTCCATTTGGCCCGTATTCGACCACGGTGTCCCCAACGCGCTCGAAGAGGGCTTCGTTGATGGCGTCGACCAGGATGTCCTCCGAGGCCGAAGCCCGTTTGAGGGCGTCCTCGGCGGAGCCCTCGTCCCTTTCGGCGAGCGCGCGCAGGTACGCGGTGGCGGCAGGGGAAAGGCCGTTCGTCGGCCCCGCGCCGGCCATGGGCTCCGGTGTTGGATCCGCTGCCGGAGCGGGCGCCCGCCCAGAACCCTCCTCCGGCGTGGTCGCTGGCGCCGGCTGCTTCGTCATGCACTCACCTGCAGCCGGGCTTCCCATTCCGAGCGTCGGGACGGGAGCACCGGCCGTTGCGCCGTCGGCGGCGTCGAGCAAGGCTCCCGCCCCTTCTCGCTCCTCCTCGATGAGAAGTGCCTCGCGTGTGATGGCCGCGGCGTCGCGAATGCTTGAAAGACGCGAGAGGTCGATGTCGATGCGCCTGGGGGCATGCGCGTTGCGCCACGTCGTCCAGGCCCCGATCTCGTCGGAGATAAACCCCAACAGGTATTTCGGGACGCCCTTCTGCTCTTTGAGCGGATGCTCGAAGCCGAGCGCCTCGCGAAGCATCCGGTCGACGGCGCGCATCGCCTGGCCGAGCTTGGCGTTGCGGGAGAGGCTCCCCGGATACCGCCTGCAGGTCCACATCCCCCGTTCACAGCGGTAGCCATGGACCTCGTCGAATGCGTATTCCGCATCCGGGTGGGCGACGGGGTCGAAGAATACCGCGGACCCGAACATAGTGTAGGGCGTCGTGAGCATTCCGCCGAACCAGCTTTCCATGAGGCTGTACATGCGCTGCTTTAGATAGTATTCGCTCAAGCGGACATAGACCGCGCAGCATATGTGGCGCAGCGCTTCGGGTTCGGCTTTGAACAGGCGGCTTCCGGCGACGCGATAGGTCGAGAGCGTGTCGATAGCGGCGAGCAGCTCGTCTTCGCTTGCAGCATTGCACGGCAAGGGCATCGCCGAGACGCCCTTCTTGCGCCGTTGCCGCTTGGGGTTGGCAAGTTCCGTCCTCAGCCGGTCCTCGACGCGCGCTAACGTGATGAGCGCCCGGTCGAAGGCGAGCGTCTTGTTCGGCTCGAGCAGACTCGAGGGCAGGCCGTGGTAGACGACGTAGTCCTGCAGCCATACGCGTGCATACCGATCGATTTCGGGGGAGAAGGCGCGGTATGCCTGCCAAAACGAATTGAGCTTTTGGAAGCCGTCCATCGGGCTGGAGGCGCCTATCCCGCAGATGAGCTCGTAGAGGTATACATAGGCGAAGGAGAGGCACGACTCTTGGACGTCGCCCTGGCGCACCGCCGCGCGCCAGGTGAAATACCCGCGCAATTGACGGTCGCTCATTGCATTGTAGGTGGGGAAATACGAATTGAACGTGCCCGGGTAGGGGCAGTCGTCCTCGAAGTCCTCCATGAAGCGCGCCTGACGGTAGAACAGTTCGGCTTCGGAGAGCCATCGTCCGCCGCCGTTCGCATTGGCTTCCCAGCGGGTGATGGCTTTCATTTCGCGATAGCGCTCGGGGAGGTAGTTCGCCATTTGGCGGCCGGTGGTGAGGATCGGTTCGCTCTCATACACGCGCTCGGAGAAATGCGAGCTGCTTTGCAGGCGTTCGCTCGACATGATGCGGTTTATGAGCTCGCGCGCATCGGGCTTGCCTCCGTTCATCGGCCTCATGGTCCACCTCCCCGGCTCATCGAATGTGCCCTCCAGTCTACCACATAAGCAAACAGGTGTTCGTATTATGGGGGAGCGGGGGCGCCTTCAGGATTTCGAAATCTCCCTTACAAAAGCGCAAGGCGCCCGTAAGCCAAATCGATGGTGCCGTTTTCGCAGGTGGCGGATGATGCAGTCAAGAACAAAAGGGCTGTCCACCCGCAGGCCGATAAGGAGGCAATCGATGAACACCCGCAATCCGTACGAGTACAACCCCTATGCCCTCGATGACGAGGCGCGCCCTCGCGGCGTGAAGGGCCTCTTCGACCAAGCCTTCGGCATGATCGGGTGCCTGGCGGCTTCGGCGGCCCTCTTCTTCGGCATGATCTACCTGTTGGGGAAGGCCGCGGGGCGCTAGCCGAAAAGGGACGCTGCGCTTCTTCGCCCGGTCCGGGGTTCGCGTGTGCATGCATGGTCCCCTATAATCTATCGGCCGTTCGACGGGCTCCATGACGGGGCCCGTCGTCTCAGGGGACGATGCGAGGGGGGCGTGGGTCATGGGATACGCGAGGGCCGAGGTCCGACGGGGCGGGGAGGGCGGTCTGGCGCCGCGGCAGTGGATGTCGCTCGCCGGCCTGACGCTCTCGGCGTTTATGCTCAACACATCCGAGTTCATGCCCATCGGCCTGCTGACCGATATCGCCTCGAGCTTCGGCATCGCCGGTGCGTCGGCGGGTGCGATGATCACGGTGTACGCGTGGGCGGTGATGCTGCTCTCGCTCCCGCTCATGATCGCCGCGTCGCGCATCGAGTTCAAACGACTACTCCTGGGTGTTCTCGCGGTGTTCGCGGTGGGCCAGGGCCTTTCCGCGGCCGCTCCGACGTTCGCCATCCTGGTCGTCGCCCGCATCGTGGTCGCTTGCGCCCATGCGATCTTCTGGTCCATCGCCTCGGTCATGGCCACGCGCCTCGTGAGTACGCGTCACGCCCCGACGGCGCTCGGCATGATCGCGACGGGGACCTCCATAGCCATGATCCTCGGCATGCCCTTGGGCCGCGCTATCGGCCTCGCCCTCGGATGGCGCATGGCTTTCGCGGCGGTGGGCACGGTCTCCGTCGTCGTGACGCTCTATCTTGCCATCGTCTTGCCCGGGATTCCGACCGGCAATCCTTTCACCCTCGGCAAGCTGCCGGCGTTGGCGCGCAACGGCCGCCTGATGGTCATGTACGCGGTGACGGTCTTGTTCGCCACGGCCTACTACACGGGATACAGCTATATCGAGCCGTTCCTGGCGCAGGTGGGTGGGATGGAGCCCTCTTCCATCACGGTCGCGTTGACGGTGTTCGGATGCGCCGGCCTGATGGGCAGTTTCCTGTTCTCCCGCGTGTACGGTGGGCGGCGCAGGGCGTTTCTGGCGTGCTCCGTTGGCGGTATGGTCGTGGCGCTGTTCGCGTTGCGCGCCTGCGCTCCGAGCTTCGCGGCCACCGGCGCGGTCTTCGTGGTCTGGGGTTGCTGCGCTACGGCCTTCAACGTGGCCTTTCAATCGGAGGTCATCCGCGCGGTCGAGGCGGACGAATCATCCGTCGCCATGTCCATCTTCTCCGGCCTGTTCAATTTCGGCATCGGCGCCGGGTCCGCTTTGGGCGGGTTCGTGGTGACGGGCCTCTCGGTCGGGCTGTTGGGCGTCGTCGGCGGCGCGGTGGGCGTCGTCTGCCTGCTGCTCACGGTCGGGGTCCTTTTCAGGTTGATGCGGTAGGGCACCCGCGTCGCCGCTCGGCCGATCGCCGCCCGCGGCGTCGGTCGAGTTCTCATGAGTCCCCACGGGCACGGGCCGTCAGATCCGTCCCTCAGGTATACTGCAACAAGCTAAAGTACCCGCGCGCCCCCGGCCGCGGGAGATGAGACCCGAGGACCAGGATGGGGTGCAAGCGCATGGTAGATCCGGTGAAGCTGTACGATGGCGGCGTCTATCTCGTGGATGGGGAGAAGATCGTCCCGGAGGGGGGTTCCCCCGAGGCCGCCGGGGGTCTTCGCGATCTTCCCAACCCGGATGCCGCCCGCGAGGGGACCATCGCCTACGGGATCTTTGCCGAGCACAACACGAGCGGCGACATGGACCGCCTGCGTCTGCGCTTCGATGCGCTTGCGAGTCACGATATCACCTACGTGGGCGTCATCCAGACGGCCAGGGCCTCGGGCATGACGGAGTTCCCCGTTCCCTACGTGCTCACCAACTGCCACAACACCCTCTGCGCCGTGGGCGGCACCATCAACGAGGACGACCATGTCTTCGGCCTGTCCGCCGCAAAGAAGTACGGCGGCATATTCGTCCCGCCGCATATCGCCGTCATCCACCAGTACATGCGCGAGATGCAGGCCGGTTGCGGCAAGATGATCCTCGGCACCGACTCCCACACCCGTTACGGCGCCTTGGGCACCATGGCGGTCGGCGAGGGCGGCGGCGAGCTGGTCAAGCAGCTGCTGCGCGACACCTACGATGTCGCGTACCCCCGTGTGGTGGCGGTGTATCTGGAGGGCGCGCCGATGCCCGGCGTGGGGCCTCAGGACATCGCCCTCGCCATCGTCCGCGCCGTGTTCGATTGCGGATACGTGAAGAACGCGGTCATGGAGTTCGTCGGTCCCGGCGTGGCGAGCATGCCGACCGATTATCGCAACGGCGTGGACGTCATGACCACCGAGACCACCTGCCTCACGTCCATCTGGCGCACGGACGGCGACACGCGCTCCTATCTTGCCGAGCACGGGCGCGAGGAGGACTATCGCGAGCTCAATCCGGCGCCCGTCGCGTACTACGACGGGTGCGTGCGCGTCGACCTCTCCGCCGTCCGCCCCATGATCGCGCTGCCGTTCCATCCCTCGAACGCCTACACCATCGAGGAGCTCAACGCCGACCTCGAGGACATCCTGCATGAGGTCGAGCTCCGCGCCGCCGAGGTGGGCGGCGGCCGCGCGTCGCTGTCCCTGCTGGACAAGATCCGCCCGGACGGCCGCCTGCAGGTGCAGCAGGGCGTCATCGCGGGCTGCTCGGGCGGCAACTTCACCAATGTGATGCAGGCCGCTCGCGTGCTCAAGGGCAAGACCTGCGGCAACGGCGAGTTCGCACTCTCGGTGTACCCGAGCTCCCAGCCCGTGTTCCTGGAGATGGCGAGCAACGGCGCCGCCTTCGACCTCATGCGGGCGGGCGCGATCGTGCGCACGGCGTTCTGCGGTCCGTGCTTCGGCGCGGGCGACACCCCGGCCAACAACGGCCTGTCGATTCGCCACACCACCCGAAACTTCCCCAACCGCGAGGGCTCCAAGCCAGGAAACGGACAGCTCACGGGCGTGGCCCTTATGGACGCGCGCTCCATTGCGGCAACCGCGGCCGCCGGTGGCGTGCTGACCGCGGCGACCGATCTGCCCGATGAGGTCTGGGACGAGCACGTGGAGTACCGCTTCGACAAGAGCGCCTACGAGCATCGCGTGTACCGGGGGTTCGGCGCCGCCGAGGCCGAGCGCGACCTGGTGTACGGCCCCAACATCAAGGATTGGCCGGACATGGAGCCGCTCGCGGAGAACATCTTGCTGCGCGTCGCCTCCAAGATCATGGACGACGTGACCACCACCGACGAGCTGATCCCCTCGGGCGAGACGAGCTCGTACCGCTCGAATCCGCTGGGCCTCGCCGAATTCACGCTGAGCCGCCGAGACCCGGAGTACGTGGGTCGCGCCAAGGCCGTGGCCGAGCTTGAGGCGCAGCGTCTCGGGGGTGCTGTGCCTGCCGAGGTCGCCGGCGTGTTCGACAGGCTCGTCTCCGCCGGAGCGCCCGGTGCGGGCGACCCGGCGTCCGTGGAGATCGGGTCGACCATCTATGCGGTCAAGCCCGGCGACGGGTCTGCACGTGAGCAGGCCGCCAGCTGCCAGCGCGTGCTGGGCGGCCTGGCCAACATCACGCGCGAGTACGCCACCAAGCGTTATCGCTCCAACGTGATGAACTGGGGCATGGTTCCCTTCCAGATGAAGGGCGAGCCCACGTTCGAGGTGGGGGATTACGTGTATGTGCCGGGCATTCGCTCCGCGCTCGAGGGCGCTATGGATGCGATTCCCGCGTGGGTCGTGCGCGCGGATGGCGAGGTCGAGCAGATTGAACTGTTCGTCGCTGATATGACGCCCGAGGAGCGCGCCATCGTAAAGGCCGGCTGCCTTATAAATTACAATCGCGACCGTGCGAAGAATAACTGACGCCTGCTTGGAGTTGCTCGTCGTGGGTATAAACGCCACGTGAACAGGGCATGCCCGCCTCACGACGAGGCGGGCATTTTGCACGAAAGGCTCCGCACATGTCGCAGATCGAAATCGACCGAAATCCCAAGGGTCAGAAAATCCCGGGCAAAGTCGCCTTTGTGGCTACATTGCTCCTGCCCATCCTCGGCGTGGCGTGCCTCGTCATGCCCGAGCCCGTGGCCGAGCACCTTCCGCACCTCCTCGGCGGCGTCATGCTGTTCGTCGGCGCGGCGGACATCGTGACGGACATCCTGGAACGCAACTCGAATCCCGGCAAAATCACCGTGGGCACGGACGTGGTGATGATCGTGCTCGGCATCGTCACGTTGCTCAACACGCATGAGTCGCTCAATGTCATCGCCGTCATGTGGGGCCTGCTGGGCCTGGAGAACGCTGCGGCGGAGATCGACGAGTCCCTGAAGGCGCACGCCGCCGGTCACAAGTGGATCGCCCCGCTCGCCTCGGGCATCTTCGAGCTCGTGCTCGGCACCATGCTGCTGCTCGCGCCCATTGCCAACCTGGGCCATCATGTCCTGCTGCTCGGTCTGGAGCTCGTGGTTTATCCGTTCCACGTTGCCAGCCACGAGGAGCAGTCTAAGGCCAGACACGCCGAGTAGCCCCGTCGGGTCTTCACACATGGCCGCCGTGGCATCGGTACAATAGTCAGCTAACGGTTCATATGCGCCCGCCATTGCGGGCGCTTCGCATCTGCGCGCTTGCCTGGGCGCGATAAGGGAGTTCGCATGGCCGAGCAGCACGATATGTTCGACGACATCATCGAGATCAGCAAGGGCGTCGACGCGCTCAAGAACCCCTTTGGGGGCATCACGGACGCGCTGCTGGGCACCGTGGACGAGAGCAAGCCGCATTGGAATCCCGCCGATTACAAGGAGCGTCCGCGCGTCAACTGCATTCCCTGCCTGGCGTGCAAGTCCGAGAAGAGCAGCTGCCATGCGTGCATGGACGTATGCCCGGTGAACGCGATTGAGATCGAGGACGGCGCGATCGACGTGCTGGACAGCTGCCGCAAGTGCGGCCTGTGCGTCGCCGCATGCCCCACCGAGGCTTTTGTGAGCCCGCGCCTGCAGCCCAAGAAGGTCTACGACGCCGTGGCCCGTGCCGCCACCGCGCATGAGACCGCGTATGTCACCTGCACGCGCGCCCTCAAGCGTATCCCGCGTGAGAATGAGGTGCTCGTGGCGTGCGTCGGTGACGTGACGCGTGAGACCTGGTTCTCCATTCTGACCGACTTCCCCAACGTGAGCGTGTACCTGCCGCTGGATATCTGCGCCAACTGCCGCAACACCTGCGGTGAGGAGATGCTCGGCGAGGCGATCGGGGAGGCAGAGGAGTGGGCCGGTCGCGGCATGGGCCTCGAGGTCGAGCCGCGCGATCTCAAGTGCAACAAGCGCCGCGAGTACGAGCGCAAGGAGTTCATGGACAAGATCGTGCGCCAGACGGGCCTCACGGTGTCCAAGCTCACGCCCGCCACGGCTGCCGTCGCCAGCGTGACGCAGCGCATCCGCGAACACTCGAGCCGCGTGAGCGCGCTGGAGAAGACGCTGAACAGCGCCTGCGGCGTGACCACGCAGAAGCGCCGCCGCATCCTCACGCAGGGGCGCCAGCTCATGCTCTCCACGCTGCAGCAGCATCCCGAGCTTGCGGAGAACGTCCGCGTGCAGTTCCCCGAATTCGACCACGACAAGTGCACGATGTGTGGCGCGTGCGTCGAGGCGTGCCCGACTTTCGCCTGCGACCTGCTCGACGGCGGCAAGCTCGCCATCGAGCCTACGTATTGCATCGGGTGCGGCCTGTGCGCCGAGGTCTGCTCCGACCATGCTCTCAAGATGGTCGAGCGCGATGGAGCCGAGCTCGTTGTTCCCGATCCGGAAGCCGAGCGCAAGGCCAAGCTCGCCGCAGAGGCCAAGGCGGAGTACGCGGAGGCCAAGGCCGAGGTCAAGCAGAAGCTCGGCAAGGCGCTCGACCAGATCGAAAAACTCGCAGACTAGGCGCCGTAGCGCCCTATGGGCCGCATCGGTCTATAATGGCAAGGTTTACGTATACGCAGCGCTTGCGGCGCTGAGCTTTGAGTAAAGGAATCCCATGGCACTTTCCATCGGAATCGTCGGTCTGCCCAACGTGGGCAAGTCCACGCTGTTCACCGCTCTCACCAAGAAGGGCGGCCTGGCCGCGAACTATCCCTTCGCCACGATCGACCCGAACGTTGGCATCGTCGACGTGCCGGACGACCGCCTGAACGCGCTCGCAAAGATCGTGAACCCCGCCCGCATCCTCCCTGCCACCGTCGAGTTCGTCGACATCGCGGGCCTGGTTAAGGGCGCCGCCGCCGAGGGCGCGGGCTTGGGCAACCAGTTCCTGGCCAACATCCGCGAGTGCGATGCCATCTGCCAGGTGGTCCGCTACTTCAAGGACCCGGATGTCATGCGCGAGGCCAATCATACGGGCGAGTTCGTCGACCCGGCGAGCGACGCCGAGACCATCATGACCGAGCTCATCCTGGCCGATATCCAGACGCTCGAAAAGCAGCTTCCCAAGCTCGAGAAGGAGGCCAAGCGCGACGCCGAGCTCGCCCCCAAGCTTGCGGTGGCAAAGCGTCTGGTTGAGTGGCTGAACGAGGGCAACCGTGCCATCACGATGGAGATGACCGACGAGGAGCGCGCTGCCGCCAAGGGCCTGTTCCTGCTGACCATGAAGCCGATGCTCTACGTTGCCAATGTCGACGAGGACATGCTCACCGAGGACCTCGATCCCATCGACGGCGTCAAGCCCATCCCCATCTGCGCCAAGGTCGAGGCGGAGCTCTCCGAGCTCGATCCCGAGGAAGCCGCCGAGTTCCTGGCTGATCTGGGGCTTGAGCGCTCCGGCCTCGAGGTTCTGGCCCAGGCCGCATACAAGCTGCTCGGCCTGCAGAGCTTCTTCACCGCCGGTGAGGTCGAGGTCCGCGCTTGGACGGTTCGCCAGGGTGCCACGGCCCCGCAGGCCGCCGGCGTGATCCACACCGATTTCGAGCGTGGCTTCATCAAGGCCGAGACCATCGCGTTCGAAGACTACGTCGCCCTCGGCGGCGAGAAGGGCGCTAAGGAGGCCGGCCGCCTGCGCATGGAGGGCAAGGACTACATCATGCAGGACGGCGACGTGGTCCACTTCCGCTTCAACGTGTAGATGCTCAAGGCCGCCGGGGGAGACCTCGGCGGCCTTCGCGATGTGATTCCGAATGCCGCCACAAGGCGGCTCATCTTTGAAAGGTGCGCTATGTTCTCTTACGGTAAATCCGCCGGCATGAAGGCCCTGTTGGCCCTCATGATCGCCTTCGTCCCCGTGCTCATGGTCCTCATGGCCTTCCCCGAGCTGGGCGACCAGGTACCCATGAAGGTCAACGCCGCGGGCGAGGTTCTTCGCTACGGCAGCAAGGGCGAGCTGCTCTTTCTGCCCGTCATGGGCTTCATGATCAGCGCGGCGACCGTCGCGATGGGTCTCAAGCAGGCCCGTAAGTACGGCGACGACCTCACCATGGCAGCCATCACCTTTACCCGCGCCGGCCGCAACGCCATCGTCCAGGGCGTGGTGTTCGTCGCCGCGACGGGCATCCTGCTGTACGGAGCGCTCTCAGGGCACGGTATCGGGTTCTAGCAAAGACCGTCTTCCCAGCTATTCGCCACTGTCATATTTTGCTGTGCAAAGGCCGCCTCGGTTCGTTTCGCGTGCCGGGGCGGCCTTGTTTTTGCGTGCGCATTTTTTCTCAGGATGGCGATAAAACGCTTCAAGCTGCAGAAATCTGTCATTTGGCAGTCTATATCGTGGTGAAACCCGCTACAATTTTGACCTGATATGCGTCGCGGCCGCGTTTTATGCGCGGCCGCGCACAGTTGGGGGAAATATGGGAGGGAAGCCAATGTTTTCTCTGCACAAGACAAGGGGCGGTGTGCATCCGCCTCAGTGCAAGGACATGCGGGACTTTGCCTGCACGTCCATCACTCCGCCCGAGCGAGTGCTCATTCCGCTGAACATGCACATCGGCGCGCCGGCGAGCCCGGTGGTGAGCGAGGGCGATCATGTATATGTAGGCACGCTGATCGGCCAGGTGAACGGCCTGGGTTCGCCCATCCACGCGAGCGTCTCCGGCACGGTGACCAAGGTCGCCACCGAGCAGCTGCCCACGGGCGCCATCGCACCCGTGGTGGAGATCGTCTCCGACGGCAAGATGGAGTCCGATCCCGCGCTCAAGCCGCCGACCTATTCGAACAAGGAGGAGTTCATCGCCTGCGTGCGTGACTCCGGCATGGTCGGTCTGGGTGGCGCCTCGTTCCCCACGTGGTTCAAGATGCGCGCCCCCGAGGGCAAGAGCTTCGAGTTCCTCGTGGTCAACGCCATGGAGTGCGAGCCCTACATCACGAGCGACTACCGTCAGATGATGGAGCACTCCGAGCGCGTGATCGACGGCGTGTTCCGCACCATCGAGGCGCTCGAGATCCCCGCCGCCGTGATCGGCGTCGAGGACAACAAGCCCGAGGCCATCCTCGAGCTCAAGCGCGTGGTCAAGGAGAAGGGCCGCGAGGACCGCATCGAGGTCATGGAGATCCCGACCAAGTACCCCGCCGGTGGCGAGAAGGTGCTCATCAAGGCCACGACCGGGCGCGACGTACCCGCCGGCGGCCTGCCCATCGACGTGGGCTGCCTCGTGGTCAACGTCACCACCATCTCCCGCGTGGAGCAGTACTTCCGCTACGGCATGCCCCTCACCTGCAAGACCGTCACGGTCACCGGTGACTGCATCGCCAATCCGGGCAACTATCGCATCCCGCTCGGCATGAGCGTCCGCGACGTCATCGAGGCGACGGGCGGCATGGTCAAGGAGCCGAAGAAGATCATCATGGGCGGCCCCATGATGGGTCGCACCATCACGAACATCGACTGCCCGATCCTCAAGGCCAACAACGCCATCGTAGCCCTGCATGACGCCGCCGTCCTTCCGGACGAGACCGCCTGCATCCGCTGCGGCCGCTGCGTGCGCGCATGCCCGCTGGCCCTCGAGCCGTTCGCGCTCGATTCCGCCTCTCGCAGCCATGACGTGGTCGCGCTCGACGAGCTCGCCGTCATGAACTGCATGGAGTGCGGTTCCTGCGCCTATGTGTGCCCGGCCCATCGCCGCATCACCGCGTCCATCCGCGAGGGCAAGGCCGTCTATCGCGGCGAGGTCGCTCGCCTGACCGCCCCGTCCGATAAGAAGGAGGCGTAAATCCATGAACCTCATCAACGAGGCCTCGCCTCACTTCCACGGCAAGGGCTCCACGCAGTGGATCATGGGCATGGTGTGCCTGTCGCTTTTGCCCACGCTCGTGGCTTCCGTGTTTCTGTACGGTCTCGGCGCCCCGCTGCTCGTTCTGGTGTGCGTCGCCACGGCGCTCGTGACCGAGCATGTGTGCTGCCGCCTCATGAACCGCGAGAGCACCGCCGGCGATCTGTCCTGCGTGGTCACCGCCATGCTCTTCGCCTTCACGCTGCCGGCCGATTGCGGCTATTTCCCCGCGATCCTGGGCACCGTGTTCGCCATCGCCGTGGTGAAGATGCTCTTTGGCGGCATCGGTTGCAACTTCGCCAACCCTGCCGTCGCTGCCCGCGTGTTCGTCATGCTCGCCATGCCCATCGCGCTCGGCGCCTACCCCGACATCATGGGTCGTCCGCTTGACGCCATCACCGGCGCCACCCCGCTGGCCATGAACGCCGCCGGTGACGCGCCGTACAGCTACATGGACATGATGTTCGGCCTGCACGCCGGCGCGCTCGGCGAGACCTGCATCATCACGCTGCTCGCCGGCTATGTGTTCCTGCTCGTGATGCGCGTCGTCGACGCCTGGGCCACCGTGCCGTTCATCGCCACGGTCGCCGTCATCACCGGGTTTGCCGGTCAGGACGCCATCTACCAGGTGTTCTCCGGCGGCCTCGCCCTCGGCGCCTTCTACATGGCCACCGACTACACCACCACGCCCATGACGCCGAAGGGTAAGATCATCTTCGGCATCGGCTGCGGCGTCATCACCGCGCTCGTGCGCCTGTTCGCCGCCGCCCCCGAGGGCGTGGCGTTCTCCATCCTGTTCATGAACATGTTCACCCCGCTGATCGACCGCTACACGCGTCCTCAGCCCGCTGGAGGTGTGAAGCATGCCCTCGTCTAACAAGTGCCCGATGGCCCGTCGTCGCAACGGCGCCATCTTCTCCGCCTTTGCCGTCCTTGTCGTCGCCCTGCTGTGCGCGGGCGTGACGGCCGGCGTCCACCACGGCCTCGCGGGGGCCTTCGAGCAGTCCGACCTCGCACTCGACGAGGCCAAGGGCGGCGCGCAGCGCAAGCTGCTGTTCCCGGATGCCACGTCCTTCGAGTCCCAGTCCGCCCCCGCGGTCGAGGGCCTGAACTCTGTGTACAAGGCCGATACCGGCGCGTGGGTCTTCGATGTGACCTCCGCGCAGGGTTATCACGGCGATGTCGAGCTCATGGTCGGCATCAACGCAGACGGCACCGTGGCCGGTATCCAGGTCGTGGCCGAGGACGAGACCGACGGCATCGGCACCAATGCGTTCACCGAGGAGTATTTCGGCGGCTTTGCCGGGTCACCTGCCACCGGTGAGCTCACGGTCGACGAGGCCGGCGCTGGCCAGACCCACGTCGACGCCGTCTCCGGCGCCACGTTCACCTCGCGTGCCGTGGTCGACTGCCTGAATATCGCCTTTGCCGCCTACGCCCAGATGGGAGGCAACTAATGGCTCTGAACGAGAACATCGTGCGCGAGCAGGACGCTCGCATCTCCAAGATGGTTCACACGCCCACGTTCCTGGTGGTCGCCGGTGCCCTGCCGGGGCTCTTCGCCGCGACTTCGCTCGAGAACGGTCTTATCATCGGCGCCGTGACCGCCATCGCCATCCTCGTGATGGCTCTTATCGCGCCCGTGTTGCGCGCCTTCACCGGCACGTGGTCGCGCACCGTGGTGATGCTCATGGTGAGCGTCACCGTCGTGACGCTGCTCGGCTTCGGCGTGCGCGTCGTCAATCCCGTCGTGTTCGAGGCGCTCGGTATCTACCTGCCGCTCGTTGCCGTGAACGCGATCGTCGTGGCGTGGATCGCCGACGACGGCCTGGTGGTTGCGCCCGCCAAGTCCCCGCTCGCCACCGCCGCTTTCGCCGCCGTATGTGCGTTCGCCACCCTGGTGTTCGTCGGCTTCATCAATGGCATGCTCACCACCGGTCAGGTCTTCGGCCTCACCATGGGCGAGCTCGCCGCCTCGCCGATCGCCGCCTTTGGCAAGCCCACCGGCTCGCTGCTGGTGTTGGCACTCGTGGCCGTGTTCGTCCAGTCCATCGAGCAGATGTGCGCCAAGGGCGCCGATGCCGATGCGACTTCCCTAAAGGGAGGTGAGCGCTAATGGCGTTCCTGAACGCGCTGTTTACCGCCGCTCTCGATAACAACCTGGTGTTCGCCCAGCTCATCGGCATGGTGTCTGTGATCTTGGTTGCGGCTCGCCCGCAGGACTCTTGGCGCTTCGGTACCATGATCGCCATCGCCACCGCCGTGGCGGGCGCCCTGGGTTGGCCTCTGTACACGCAGCTTCTGCAGCCTTGGGGCGTCACGTTCCTCGCGCCGCTCGCTTACGTGTTCGTGAGCTGGACCGCGATCGTGGTCACGGCCACGGTGCTCGGCTCCGGCAAGACCGCTGCCGAGCGCGAGCGCCTGCTGCGCGTGTGCCCGATCGTGGCCTGCAACGCCGCCGTGCTGGCAGTGGCGCTCGGCAACGCCGCCGTGGCCGAGACCCTGACGTGGGATGCCGCCCTGGGCGCGTCCGTTGGTGCGGGCCTGGGTGTTCTGCTTGCCGTCGTGCTCTTCGCCTTCGTGCGCAGCCGTATCGACGAGCGTCTGGTTCCCGCTGCCCTGCGCGGTCTGCCCATCACGCTTGTGACCGCGTCGCTCATGGCGCTGGCGTTCACCGGTGTCGCCGGTATCGCCGGCGGCCTGTTCGCCTAAGGGGGTTTAAGCCATGTTCGAATCTGTGTTCTACACCGTGGCGCCCATGGTCGTGATCGGTTTTATCGCCGTTCCCGCCGCTCTCGTGCTGTCCATCTGCGCTGGTGTGCAGAAGTACACCGAGTGGCGCGAGTACAAGGCAGCGCTTGCTGCTGAGGAGGCCGCTGGGGTTTCCGCCGCCGAGTCCGCTGCTGACGGAGAGTAGTCTCGCCGACTGGCAGTCCTTAGCTGTTGAACCTCAATTGAGGGACAGTCCCTAAATTGAGGTGAATGACAGGCCGCGATGGAATGTGATGCCCTCGCCGCCGAGGATGCGTTGAGGTTTTGCCGACTTGCCATCGCCCGTTGTCCTGACACTGCCGGCATCGTCTGAGTTTCAACAGGCACCTTTTGGAGGATATGAACGACCGAATCGTTCATATCCTCCATTTTTATGCCGATTCGCTGTCTCATCCGTAGTTTATGAACGATTGGTCGTTCATAAACTACAAAGACGCCATGGAAAGGGCGAGAGCATGCGGGTGCAAAGAGGCTTTTGCATCGCGATTGTCGATCCAGTCGGTAGCGGTGGGTAGAATTGCGGCATCAGCAGGGGGGGCGTCGCATTGCGTCCCCCCGGGGGTCATGGCTGTTCGTTAAGAAGCTGCTTGCCTGTTTGGCCCATGTGGAATGGGGGCGAGAGATGAATATCGCATCGAAGGTCGGGTCGCGCATCCGCATCTTGCGGGAAGCGGCGGGATTGACGCAGTCCGAGCTGGCCGCCACCGCATACGTCACGCGTCAAAGCGTGGGTAATTGGGAGCGCGGGAACACGTTGCCCGATGTGCAGAGTCTGCAGCTCGTTGCCAAGGCCCTCAACACCACGGTTGACGGGCTTTTGGGCGATGAGTTGCCCGACATGCTGGAAGAAACCGCCGAAGCCCGCCGTCAGTTGACACATTGCCTTGCTGCGCTTGGCGCTATTTTTGCACTTGAGCTCTTACTCGCTTTCTTGTATTCCTCTTTTTTGCGAGCACCTGGAAGCGGAGAGTTCCGTTTGGTGCTCAGCGGGATGAGGGTGGTGCTTTGCTTTGCCTCCATGCCGATCGCGAAGAGGTTTCGCAGCATCGCCTCAGGCCAAGATTTGGGAGACGCCATCAGCATCATGATGTTCGTCGAGGGCTATCCGAAAGGGAAGGAACCGCCGGCCACGTGGTTCTATCGAGTGCTCCTCACCAACCTGCCGGCGTTCTATACGCTCTATATCGTGCTGCTCGCCGCCGCGTTGATTGCCGTCGCGTACGCTTAGAGATCGATGTGGTTTAAGGTAATACCAGCTCAAGGCATGTGTTAAAGGGAATAGACAGGGGTTTCTGAGACGATTTGCAAGGTCGAACCTCATACGGGTGTACACTCAGCGTATGGAATCCCAACCATGTTGATGGGGAGGCCGACATGCAACGGGAAAACGTTGTCGCGCAGCAGGCATGCCCGGAAGAGACCGGCGTCGATTGCGTTCAGCATGAAGGGCCGGACGTGAATTCTAGCGGGCTTACTAGTCCGCTCGCCAAGCGAATCCGAGGCCTTCGCGAGGGTGCGGGCATGTCGCAAGCGCGCCTGGCCGAGCTCGTGCTCGTGTCGCGTCAGACGGTAATCAACTGGGAAAAGGGGCGCACGTTACCGGACGCCGAGAGTCTCAAGCGCCTTTCCGCTGCGTTTGGCATCACGTTGGACGCGCTTTTTGACGAACGTTCGGAGGAGTACCTGCGCCAAACCGCACGCGATCGAAGGACAATCAAGGTCGCAATCGCGCTCAATTGCCTCTGGATGTTAGAGATACTCGTGGGCATCGTCGTCACATCGATCGCGCATAAGTTCCTTTTCCCCGATCAGGCATATGCGGTCTCCGATACTGAAAACATCGTACATTGGACAATTATGATTGCGAGCATCGTTGCTTCGTGGAAAATGCAGGGGATCAAAATTGAGCACAACCTTGAGAGCGTCGTAGATGTCGCGGCGTTTTTGGAGGGGTATGAGCCCGGCGCGGCGCCACCACAGACGTTCGTATGGCGCTGGCTACTGCCACATTGGACATTGGTGACCACCGTGCTTTCGATCTGCGCCATTGCGTGGACCTTCGTCCTTCTGATCGCTTTGAAGCTGGCGTGATGCGGTGCCGCGCGTGGGTCCGTATGTAACAAATTGGGCGCCGTACGCGAAAATGCGCACGGCGCCTATGCAAGATGGCCCGAATTCCGTGCGGAGCTCGGTGGCTCATTGCGGGCATGCGGGTCGCTGTGGTTGGGACTGACCTTTACGGCATGATGCTGTTGGCGCCGTCCACGATGACGCTCTGGCCGGAGAAGTAGCAGGAGTCCGGACCGGCGAGGAAGGCGATGACGGGCGCGATGTCCATCTCGGGGTCGCCGAAGCGCTTCATCGGGTTGAGGTTGACCTGCTTGGCGTACTCCTCTGGGAACTTCTCGGCCCACGCCTTGGCGGCCGGGGACTCGGCGCCGGGCAGCACGATGTTGACGGTGATGCCGTACTGGCCCCACTCCTTGGCGGCGATCTTGGTCAGGCCGCGCAGGGCCTCTTTGTTGGAGCCGTAGGCGAGCTGGCCGGCGATGCCGAACATGCCGGTGGCGGAGGCGAAGTTGATGATGCGGCCCTCGTGCTGCTCCTTCATGTAGGGGAAGGCGGCCTGCATGTAGTTGAGGGAGCCGATCACGCCGGACTCCCAGGCCTTGAGCATGTTGTCGTACTCGGTGTCCTCGACGGGCTGCGAGGGAACGATGGCCTGGCCGTTGTTGACGATGACGTCGATGGAGCCGTAGGTCTCGACGGCCTTCTCGACGACCTCGAAGACGCGCTCGCGGTCGGCGGAGTCGCAGGTCATGGCAAAGCCCTCGCCGCCGAGCTCACGGATCTCGGCGATGGTGGCCTCAATGGGCTCCAGGCGACGGCCGGTGGCGATGACCTTGACGCCGCGCTTGGCCAGGCACAGGGCAATGCCCTTGCCGATGCCCTGGCCGGCACCGGTGACGACGGCGACCTTCTCGTTGAGCTGCTTCATGATGGTTCCTCTCTCCTCTGAAGCCGGCGTACGCGGGATTGCGCAGGTACATTTGGCAATGCGCACGCATTTGCACGGTTTGTATCCAGATGCCGACGCTTTAAGCGGGTGAACTGGAATTCACCGCTGGGTGGCGACCCGTTATTCCGTTATCGGTATGCGGAGGAGGGAAAGCATCCGCGCGCGATGGTACTCTGTAGTGGTTGAGATTTGACTATCGGGGAGGCCCACGTGACGGAGCAGCAGAGCTTGTTTGGCGATATGGCGACGGATGGCGGCGCGCGGACGGATGGCGTTTCGGCGACTACCGAGTCCCCGCAGGACGTCCGCGCTCAGGCCGCAGCGCGCGCGGCCGAGCTGCGCCACCTGCTCGATTATCACGCCTATCGCTACTACGCTCTCGATGCGCCCGAGATCACAGACGCCGCCTTCGACAAGCTGCTGGTCGAGCTCCAGCAGATCGAGGCCGCCCATCCCGAGCTCGTCACCCCCGACTCCTACACCCAGCGCGTGGGCGGCTACGTGTCCGAGCAGTTCACGCCTGTCACGCACATGGCACGCATGTATTCCATGGATGACGCTATGAATCTCGAGGAGCTCGACGAGTGGCTCGCCCGCACGGAGGACGCGCTTGGCGCCGGGCGCGTGGCCTACACCTGCGAGCTCAAAATCGACGGCCTCGGCGTGGCCATCACCTATCAAAACGGCTCCTTCGTGCGCGCCGCTACGCGCGGCGATGGCACGGCGGGCGAGGATGTCTCGCTCAACGTGCGCACCATCAAAGACGTGCCCATGCACCTCTCCGAGGCCGCGCTGGCCCACATGGGGTCTGACCGCGCCACTCCCATCGAGGTCCGCGGCGAGGTCTACATGCCCAAGGGCAGTTTCGCTCGTCTGAACGCGGAGGCCGACGCCGAGGGTCGCGAGCCCTTCGCCAACCCTCGCAACGCCGCCGCGGGCAGCCTGCGCCAGAAGGACCCCAAGGTCACCGCGACGCGCAGCCTTGCCACCTTCATCTACTCGATCGCCGACACGGCGCCCTTGCATGTGGACTCCCAGCATGCGTTCCTCGACTGGCTGCGCGAGGCGGGCTTCTCCGTCAACCCGAACGTGGCCCGTTGCACCTCGCCCGCGGAGGTTCACGCCTTTTGCGCCGATGCGCTCGCGCACCGCGGCGACTTGGATTACGACATCGACGGCGTGGTTGTGAAGGTGGACGGGTTCGACCAGCAGGCCGACCTCGGCTTTACCGCCCGCGCACCGCGCTGGGCCATCGCCTTCAAGTTCCCGCCGGAGGAGAAGACCACCGTTCTGCGTGAGATTCGCATCCAGGTGGGGCGCACCGGCGTGCTCACCCCGGTTGCCGAGTTCGACCCCGTCACGGTGGCCGGTTCCACCATCGCTCGCGCAACCCTGCACAATCTCGACGAGATTCGCCGTAAGGATGTGCGCCCGGGCGACACCATCATCGTCCACAAGGCCGGTGACGTCATTCCCGAGGTCGTGGGCCCGGTGCTGGACAAGCGCCCCGCCGACGCGGTTGAGTGGGATATGCCCGAGGCTTGCCCCGCCTGCGGCAGTCCCGTGGTGCATGAGGGTGACGAGGTGGCGTACCGCTGCGTGTCCCTCGATTGCCCCGCGCAGCTCAAGGAGCGCCTCATCCACTGGGTGAGTCGCGGCTGCATGGACGTGGACGGCCTGGGCGATGAGCTCATCGACAAGATGATCGAGGCAGGCCTGCTGCGCGATGTCGCCGATTTCTACACGCTCGATGCCGACGCCATCGCCGCGCTCGACACGGGCCGCACCTACGCCAAGGATGACAAGAAGAAGGGCGTGGCCGCGGGTGACCCCATCAAGGTCGGTCACACCATCGCCGGCAAGGTGATGGACGAGCTCGTGCGTTCCAAGGCCCAGCCGCTCTCACGCGTGCTGTTCGCCCTCGGTATCCGCCATGTGGGCAAGTCGGTCGCCGAGGTCCTGGCGCAACGCTTCCTCACCATCGATGCTCTGGCAGCCGCATCCGAGGAGGACATCGCTGCCTGCGAGGGTATCGGGCCCAAGATCGCGGCGTCGGTGCGTGAGTTCCTCTCCGTGTCCGAGAACCTCGAGGTCCTGCAGCGCCTGCGCGATGCGGGTCTCGCGCTCGAGGAGAACTTGGGTGCGGCGGTGGCGCAGGCGGCCCAAGAGACCGGCGTCGATGCCGACCTGGCGGCGGGGCAGCCGCTCGACGGCCTCACCTTCGTGCTCACCGGCACGCTCGTCAACCGCACGCGTGACGAGGCGGGTGCAGCCCTCAAGCTCCTCGGCGCCAAGGTCTCGGGCTCCGTGTCTAAAAAGACGAGCTATCTGGTCGCAGGCCCCAAAGCGGGCTCCAAGCTCACCAAGGCCGAGGGTCTGGGCGTGCCCGTGCTCGACGAGGAGGCCCTGGAGCGGATCCTCGCCACGGGCGAGGTGCCACAGGTGTAGACCAGAGCGGTAGAATGATGCGCTGACGAATTCGATGAGAGGACGACGCGCATGATCAAGCTGTTTGCGAGCGATTTGGACGGCACTCTGCTCAACGGTCTGCATGAGGCGGACCGCACAATCCGCGGTGCGATACAGGAGGCCATTGCCCAGGGAGCTCATGTGGTGCCCGCAACGGGCCGTTCCCTCTTGCCCGCCGGCGAACATGGGTTCACGGGCCTCAAGGTCGATGCGGTCTGCGCGAACGGCTCGATCATCCGCGGGAGGAACGGCGAGCTGCTCAAGACCTTCACGGTCGATCCGGCGTTCGTGGAGGAGCTGATCCGTTCTTTCCCGCAGATCTGCTTCGACTGCTGCACGCCCGACGGCATGTTCTCAAGCGGCAGCTTTGAGATGCACCAAGAGGGATTCCGCCGCGACAGCCTGTTCCGTCGCATCGTGATGCGCGGCATGCGTGCTCGGGGAGGGACGCACGAGGAGCAGTTCTTCGACCAATCGATCAGTTCGATCCTCTCCCATGATGTGTGCAAGATCAACTGCCGCGTGACGAGCGGCGAGCTCGAGCGCGAGCTCAAGGCGTTTTTGGCCGACCATGCCGACACGGTGGTCAATGCGCCTTTCGATCCCGTGATGTTCGAGATCACGGACAAGGATTGCAACAAGGGGGCCTCGATCGCTTGGCTCGGCCGACACTATGGCATCGAGGAGGACGAGATCGCCGTGTACGGCGATGGCGGCAACGACCTGGTCATGTTGCGTCGGTTCCGCCATTCATACGCGACGGCTAACGGTAGCCCCGAGGCCAAGGCGGCGGCGAGTGCGGTCATCGGCCGCTGCGAGTTCCACGCCGTGCCCAAGCACATCCTGCAGACGCTTCGGACCCAGCGTGGCCGTGTGATGATCGAATAGATGAAAATGGGGCCCGCATGAGCGGGCCCCGATGCGCATAAAGCGGTGCGACGCGTCCGTCGCGATATGGTTTAACGCGCCTTTTGCACGTAGTCGTAGACAAAGCTCGCAATGGCGGCCGAGTCGTTGATGTCGAGGAACGGCGGCAGATGGACGTCCGCCTCGGAGAAAACGCGCCCGGCCTCCTCTGCGGCAGCGCGGGCCTGCTTGACCGCTCGGGTGCGGAAATCGCGCGCCACCACGTCGTTGCAGGCGACGGCGATCGTGTCGTCGTTGATGAGCTCGAAGGAATCGCGTCCGCGCATGCGGTCGATGCCCGAGCGGGCGACCACGATGCTCGGCAGGCCAGCGGCCTTGTAGCCCTCGACGATGACGGTATCCACATCGGTGTAGCGCGTGAGCATGTCCAGCACGGGCACCTCTTCGGTCGTGCGGGAGTATTCGGCGTACATGTCCGGCGAGATCAGGCCCACATGGCGGCTGCCCGCCTGCGCATGGCGCCAGGAATCCTTGCCGGGCTGATCGATGTCGAAGCCCTTGTGCCCATGGTGCTTGATGGAGCCGACACGGACGCCGCGCTGCGCGAGACGGGAAATGACCTTCTCCACCAGTGTGGTCTTGCCGGCGTTCTGGTATCCCACAAAGGCGACGGCGGGTGCCGGCGTACCTGTGCGCGGCCCTCCGGGAAGCGGGGAGGGAAGTTCGGCGGCGATGATCTCGGCTTCCTTTGCCTCGGCATAGACCTTGTCGGTATGGGTGTGTTCCCCGTCTCGTTCCCAGAGGCCGGAACGCCCGCCTTCCTTCCGCAGTAGGCGGACATCGACGATCTCCATACCGCGGTCGACCGCCTTGCACATGTCGTAGATGGTGAGGCAGGCGGTCGAGGCGGCCGTGAGCGCCTCCATCTCGATGCCGGTGACGCCCGTGACCCCGCAGATGGCGAGCACGTGGAAGCCCACGCGATGGTCGTCGCGCGCGGGCGCCCAGCCGGGGGCTGCGACTGCGGAGGACGAGATGGGCTCGATCTCGACTTTTGCCTTGGTGATGTTGAGCGGGTGGCACATGGGGATGAGGTCACTCGTGCGCTTGCTCGCCATGATGCCGGCGACGCGTGCGCATGCGAGGACATCGCCCTTTTTGGCGCGGTCCTCGAGTACCATCGCCTGGGTTTCAGGGTGCATGAGGATGGTGCCTTCGGCAATCGCGATGCGCTTGGTGACTTGCTTGTCTCCCACGTCGACCATGCGCACGTCGCCGTGCTCGTCGACATGCGTGAGATCGTCGCGGTAGGCGTCGCGCTCACCGGGGGAGGCAGGGGAGTTCGTCGCGTGCTCCGTCTCGATGGGGCTTGGTGTGCCTCCGCGCTCGCCGCCCTCGACGAGGGTGAGCTCGGGCGCCTCGCCCACAACGGCGGCGGGGTACTTCTCGTGCACGGTGCGACCGAGGGTGCGCGGGCGTTCGGGTTTATCGGGGGTGTGAGTGGTCATGGGGATCACCCTCCAATCTGCGACATGAATCGCTGGGTGCCGTCGATGTCATCGTGTTGGCGGGGTTTGCGGGCGATGGCATTGCGGTAGATGGCGCGCACCGCGTCTTCATCGCCGGAGCGCAGGGCCTCGCGTACGGGATATTCGGCATCGGAGAACAGGCAGGGGCGAATCGTTCCGTCGGCGGTGAGGCGCAGGCGGTTGCACGACTCGCAGAAATGGTTGGACATGGCCGAGATGAACCCGACGGTGCCGGCCGCGTTGGGGAAGGCCCAGTAACGTGCGGGGCCCGCTCCAAGGGGGCCGCCGTTTTGCACGGGCTCGAGTGCGCCGAGACCCACGGCGGCAGCTTCGGAGGAGATGCGTTCGCGCAGCTCGGTGGAGGGGACCACATCGCTCGCATCCCACAGGTCGGGGTTGAGCGCGCCGCCGGTTCCGGCCGCTCCGGCTCCGCAGTGCGGGTCGAGCCCGTGGCCGCTGCTCGGGTCTTCGGCGGATGCGCTCTGGCCACCGCCGATGGGCATGTACTCGATAAACCGTACGTGGACCGGACGGTCGACGGACAGGCGCGCGAGGTCGAGCACGTCCTGGTCCATACGACGTACGACGACGGTGTTCACCTTGACCGGCGTGAAGCCGTATTCGAGCGCGGCGTCGATGCCGGCGAGCGCCTGCTCGACGCGGCCGAGGCGCGTGATCTGGGAGAACCGTGCGGGGTCGAGCGTGTCGAGCGAGATGTTGACGCGATCCAGGCCTGCTGCGCGCAGGTCGGCCGCCATGCGCGGCAGCAGGGCGCCGTTGGTGGTGAGGGAGATGTCCTCGATCTCAGGAATCGAGCGGATTTCCTCGATGAGCGGCACGATGCGATGGGAGACGAGCGGTTCGCCGCCGGTGAGACGGACGCGCGTGATGCCCTCCTGCGCCACGATGCGCACGAAGCGGGCGATCTCCTCGGCGGTGAGCAGCTCGCCGTGGGCGCGCGCGGGCACGCCCTTCTCGGGCATGCAGTACACGCAGCGGAAGTTGCATTTATCCGTCACGGAGATGCGCAGGTAGTTGATGCCGCGGCCAAAGCCGTCGTGTAGTTCGCGGGCCATGCGCGCCTTTCGGGTGGTCGTATGGGGTGTCAGCCTAAGTATGAACCTATGGTACCCGAACCGCGCTTCGGCGGCGCAATTTGTACCTGTCCCCAATTGAACACTCGCGAATGTGCCTGGTGTGTCGCTTTGATACACTAGTGCGCTAAAGCACAAGAGGAGGGGAGCATGAAGAAGGGCTCGATCAAACGGGAACGTCGCGGCTTGTCTTTCGCCACGCCGCAGCTGACTCATCAGATACGCCGGTTCATCGCGGCCCGCTTTTTCCTGTACCTCGGCGCCATGTGCAGCTATTTCATCGGGGTGATGGGCACCCTGACTTTCTCCATGGGTGCCGGCGTGGGTGATAACGCCATTGCCGTGGGACTGCTCAATTTGTGCATCGTGATCGGCCAAATCCGAGGCGGAGCTCTCCTCGATAGAATCGGCCCGCGCGTGTTCTTCCGCTTGGCGGCATTCGGCCTGATCTCGAGCGGGCTGCTGTATCAGGTGGTGGGAACGAGCATCGCGGGCGTGTTTCTCGGTGCGGCGGTCTTCGGCATGGCTTGGGGAATCGCCGACACGGTGCCCCGTGCGTTCCCTGCATATTTCACGGCTGACCTTGACGAGCTCAAACGCATCAACGCGCTCGTGACGTTGACGGGCAACCTCGCGATCGTCGTCGGCCCTATCGCTGGTGGCGCAATCGCGCTCGTCGCACCCACGCAGGCGGTGTTCCTCTTCATGGTCGCGTGCGCCGCCATCTCCCTCATTCCCGGATGGGGCATCGAGGCCCTGCGAGAACCTGAGGTCGCGGCGGGCAGTGCGGATGAGGGCTCCGATGCTCCGAGCGGTTCGGTCTCCGCGGGCTTCTCGGCGATTTTCGGCAGCAATGTCCTCACCTTGTTGTTCTGGGCGACCATGCTTTCGTTCATGGGTTACGGCGCATTCGATCCGCTCGAATCCCTGTTCTACCGGGACGTGCTCAAGGTTGGCGCCTCTTGGATGGGCTGGCTTTCCGCGCTGGCAGGCGTGGGCGGGCTGTTGGGTGCGGCGGTCGCCGGCGTGCTGCCCCCTCGCTTCGTCAACGTGCGCGCCCTGCTCGTTGTGCTGTTCGTCACGGGAGCCGGGAGTCTGTTGTATGTCGCGACTCCATATGTGCTTGTGGCGTGTACGGGGCAGTTCATCCTTGGCGTTGCATTTTCGGCGTTCGGTCCCATTAAGGACACGCTGGTCCAGATTCACACACCGCTCGACCGTATCGGGCGCGTGAACGCCGCCATGGGCGCGGGCAACAACCTCGCGGGGGCCATCCCGCTGCTCTGCGCGCCCGCTCTCGCTCATGTCATGGGCGTGCAGGGAACCCTTGGTGCCGCCGGGGTGCTGGTGGCCGCCGTGCCTCTCGCGATTCTCGTCCTGCGGCGCCGCGAGATCGAGTCGCTGGTCGACATGGAACGTGTTTCCGAATGCCGCGTTCCAAATGCTCCGCGATGACTGGTCGGACGCAGCGTTTGGGAAGCTGGTATTAAATAGCCGCTGTATGTGGAGAAGACGTGCATGGCTTTGATGCCGTCGTGAGCCCGTCTTGCCGCGCCTAAAAACCTCGGATAGGCTGGTAATACACGCTATTCACTTGGGAGACGTGATATTTATGCCGCGCGAGGACACGCAGCACCACACTGACTTGGAAATCTCGAATGCCGACGAGGAGTCGGGTGAGCCTGACTGTATAGGCCCGGCGGAGCTGTCGGGCACCTCGGATGGGTCGGGAGATTTGGATGGAGGGGCGAGGTTCCTCATCGCGGGCTTACGACCCCTCGACTTTGTCAAGCGCATAGCCATCATCCTCATCGGTTCGGCCATCTTCACGTTTGGCGTTCACAACATCCATAACGTCACAGGTATCACCGAGGGCGGCATCATCGGCCTCGTGCTGTTCGGCAACCATTGGTTCGGTATCCCCTCGTCGATTGTGTCGCCAGTGCTGGACTGCCTGTCCTACGCGGTGGCGTTCAAAGTGCTCGGCGGCGGCTTTTTGGGTTGGTCCGCCGTGGCCACGGTGTCGGTTGCGGGCTTTTACCGCCTTTGGGAGTCCATGCCGCACATGCTGCCCAACCTCACCGACAGGCCCCTGATCGCCGCCGTGCTCGGAGCGCTGTTCGTGGGCGTGGGCGTGGGCCTGGTGATACGCCAGGGCGCCTCGGCGGGCGGCGATGACGCGTTGGCGCTGTCCATTTCCAAGATCACGGGTTGGCGCGTGGGCCGCTGCTACCTGTTCACCGACCTCTCGGTGCTCGCCCTCTCGCTCACTTACATCCCCGTTGTGAAAATCGCCTTCTCGCTCATCACGGTGACGATATCCTCCGCGGTGATCGATGTCGTGAAGGACGCCTCATGGGATCATGTCGAGCAATTCGCCGAATGGCTGCGAGAGAGGCGCCGCGCACGGGCGTAGGCATGCTGGCCGCCCGCGGCACGCGGCGCATGAGTCGAGATGGGGTCGAGACGATTCGGCGTCGGCGTTTCTGTTCCATGTACGGGGCACTCCATGCAAGTGGAGTGCCCCGTTTGTCTATAATGGAGCGATTGCCCGGAAGAACCGAAAGGAGCGCACATGGCGGCACTGACCGAAGACGACGTGCGCACGATCGCCGATTACGCGACCATCGCGCTCGATGAGGCCGAGCTCGCCGCGATGACGTCGTACTTGAACGACGCCGTGGCCATGCTCGAGCCCATACTGGATTATGCGGCCGAGGACGTCGAGCCGACGTTTCACCCGGACGGCGGCATCGCGAATGTGATGCGGTCCGATCAAGCCGACGCGGGTCGCGCCCTCGGCATCGATGAGGCGCTCTCCAACGCCGCCTCTGCGCGTGACGGCCAGTTTCGCGTGCCCTCGATCATGGGCGATGGAGGTGAGCGCTGATGGCGACATTCATCGATTCCCTCACCGCCGCGGATATCGCGGCGGGTGTGCGAGCGGGAGAGTTCAGCGCCGTCGAGGTGGCCCGTGCGGCGTTGTCCGCCATCGATGCGCGCGAGCCGGAGGTTCAGGCGTTTCTCCAGGTCACGCCCGAGGTGGCGCTCGGTGCCGCTGCCCGTGTGGACGCGCTCCGCGCCGCCGGCGAGCCCCTGCCGCCGCTGGCCGGCGTCCCCCTCGCCATCAAGGACAACATGAATATGTTGGGCACGCGCACCACCTGCGCCTCCCGTATGCTGGAGGCCTACGAGTCGCCCTATACCGCCACGTGCGTCCAGCGCATGCTCGATGCGGGCTGCGTCCCGCTCGGCAAGGCCAATATGGACGAGTTCGCGTTCGGTTCCTCCACGGAGAGCTCGGCGTTTCACCGTACGAACAACCCATGGGACCTCGAGCGCGTTCCCGGCGGCTCCTCCGGCGGCTCGGCCGCGGCGGTCGCCGCGGGCATGGCAGCACTTTCCCTGGGATCGGATACCGGTGGTTCGATTCGCCAGCCTGCAGCGCTTTGCGGCGTGGTGGGCATGAAGCCAACATACGGAACCGTGTCGCGTTACGGTGTGGTGGCGTTCGGATCTTCGCTTGACCAGGTCGGTCCGTTCGGCCGCACGACCGCCGACGTCGCGCTCTCCCTAGATGCGCTCGTGTCCGGCGGACGCGATACATGCGACGGCACGAGCAGGGATGTCGAGGCCTCCTTTGCCGCACATCTCGAGGATGGAGTCGCGGGCAGGCGCGTGGGCATCGTCCCGGCGTTCATGGAGGCCGCGGGCCTTGCGCCCGAGGTGAGGCGCGCCGTGGAGCGCGCCGCCCGCTCGCTTGCCGATCAGGGCGCCGAGCTTGTCGAGGTCGATTTGCCGCACCTCGATGCGGCGATCGCCGCCTACTACGTGATCGGGCCCGCCGAGGCGTTCTCCAATCTCGCCCGTTTCGACGGCGTCCGCTACGGATATCAGGAGCCCGGCTGCGCGAGCCTGGCCGAGCAAAGCGCCAAGAGCCGTGCGCGCGGCTTCGGCGCCGAGGCCAAGCGCCGTCAGCTACTCGGCGCCTACCTGCTGTCCTCGGGGGTGTACGACAAGTACTACTTCGCCGCGCAGAAGGCCCGTACGCTCATCACCGACGACTACGCCCGTGCGTTTGAGCAGGTCGATGCGATTCTCATGCCGGCGAGTCCGACGGCCGCCTTCAGGTTCGGGGAATTGTCCGATCCTACGCAGATGTATCTGTCGGACCTGTTCACCATCTCGATCAACATCGCCGGCAACGGCGGCGTCACGGTGCCGATGGGCTTGGGCGAAGATACAGGCATGCCCGTTGCGGCCCAGCTGGTCGGCAAGCCGTTTGACGACGTGCGCCTGCTGTCCTTTGCTCGCGCCGTCGAGCGCGCCGCGACGGAGGCGGGCACCGCTTCGGTCCTGCCCGTCGCCCCCGCGTTCGTCGAGAAGGGAGGTGAGCTCGCATGAGGGAGCTCAGCGAAGTCCTGAAGGATTGGGAGGCCGTCATCGGTCTGGAGATCCACACCGAGCTCACGACGCTCGAGACCAAGATGTTCTGCGGTTGCAAGCTCAGCCATGACGACGCGCCGAACACGCACGTTTGCCCCGTATGCCTCGGCATGCCCGGCGCGCTGCCCGTGCCCAACCGCCGTGCCATCGAAAGCATCGTGAAGGCGGGTCTCGCCACGAACTGCGAGATCCAAAAGCACTCGATGTTCTATCGCAAGCATTACTTCTATCCCGATATGGCCAAGAACTTCCAGACCACTCAGGGCCCCGTGGCGTTTTGCATGCACGGCCGTCTGGACCTGGAAGTCTCCGGTCGCGGTGCCGCTGAGCGTCCTGAGTGCGCGTTCGGCGAGGCGGAGGCGACCAGCCTTGCGAGCGCGAGTGCGAACGCCGTGGGCCTGTCGCGCCAGATGGCCGAGGGGCTGCCCGAGGGCGTGGAGGTTTCCGACGTTGCGCTTGGGGGCATGGGCTCCTACGATACCGCCGGCATTGCCGTTCCCGAGCGTCGCGAGGACGGTTCCTACAGCGTGCCCATCCGCATCTTGCGCATCCACATGGAGGAGGATGCCGCCAAGATGGTGCATGTGGGTGGCGCCGAGGGCCGCATCGGCGGCGCCGCGGAGAGCCTCGTGGACTACAACCGCTGCGGTACCCCGCTCATCGAGCTCGTCACCGAGCCCGACCTGCGCACGCCCGAAGAGGCGCGCCTGTTCATGGAGAAGCTGCGCCGCATCTTCCTGACCATCGGTATCTCGGATTGCTCTATGGAGAAGGGGTCCATGCGCTGCGACGGCAATGTGAGCCTGCGCCGTCGCGGGGAGACGGGTCTGGGAACTAAAACGGAGCTCAAGAATCTCAACAGCTTCAAGGCCCTGCACGACGGCTTGGCTTACGAGATCTGCCGTCAGGCGGAGGTGCTGGAAAGCGGTGGGACGATCTACCAGGAGACGCGCCATTGGGAGCCTTCCCGCAAACGCACCGTGGTGATGCGCGTGAAGGAGACCGCGGACGATTACCGCCTGTTCCCCGATCCCGATCTGGAGCCGTTCGACCTGTCCGACGAGTTCATCGAGCATTGCCGCGCGGAGCTGCCCGAGCTGCCGGATGCCAAGCGCGATCGCATCGAGCGCGAGTTCGGCGTCAAGCGTGCCGACGCCGAGCAGCTGGCCGGCGACCCCATGACGGCCGCGTTCTTCGAGGAGGCCGCCGCGGGCCTTTCCGGCAAGGCTGCCCAGACGGTCGCGAATCTCGTAGTGAACGAGCTGGCCGCATATCTCAAGGCTTCTGGAGTGGTGCTGGGGGAGAGCGGCATCGCGCCGGCGCAGGTGGCCTCGCTTGCCAAGTTGCTCGCCTCCGATGCGATTTCGAGCAACCAGGCGCACGAGGTGTTCGAGGCCATGGCGGCAAGCGGCGACGACCCCGAGAAGATCGTGGACGAGCGTGGCATGCGCCAGGTGAGCGATGCCGGTGCGCTGCAGCCCATCGTGGACGAGGTACTCTCAGCATGTGCGGACCAGGCCCAGCAGTATCGCGACGGCAATCAAAAGGTCATCGGGTTTTTGGTGGGCCAGTGCATGAAGGCGAGCCGAGGCAAGGGCAACCCCAAGCTCTTCAACGAGTTGCTGCGCGCGAGCCTGAGCTAACGCCGCGCGGATCCGGGCTTCCGGTGCGGTTCGCAAGAAAAAACCGCTGGTGGCGTGATCGCTACCAGCGGTGTCTCTTGTGGTGGAGGCACGGAGAATCGAACTCCGGTCCACGAAAGTTCCCTGATTGGCATCTCCAGGCTCAGTCACTCATTTAGTCTCGGACACGTTGCGCGGAGCGACACGCTCGCGGCGTCCCAACCGGTTCAGTCTTAGCCTTGGCCATACCGATTACGTGCCAAGGAGCGTTCCCCTAAAATGACGTCGCGCCGGTGTCGGGGAAATCACCGGGTTGACGCGCCGCTATATATTAAGCAGCGAGAGCCAGCTGGGGCTCAAAAGAAGAATTCTTGTCAATTCATTTTGACAGTACCCCTGTTTTACGTGGCGAGGAGACCACGGCCTGCTTCCTCTCTCAGAACTATCGTGTCGAAACCAGTTGCCCCCTTTTTAGGTGGTCGTTGGGATTCGCTTAAGTTCAGACCATTCATCAGCGCAATTCGCGCCATGCCGGTCGAGGGCGAATCCTCTTTCTGGTGCCGCAAGCGGCAACGACCTGTCAAAGTACGCGGATTGCGCCCGAGGCACAAATCCGTAGTTGGAAAGTGTACCACGGAAGAAGCACGATCGGGAAACCACGACCCGCGGAGCTCAAATTTTGGATGGACATTCGTTCATGTTCCTGTGCCCATGGGGTACAAGGGCTTCAGGATGAAAGGAGCTCCGATGCAAGACAAGGCGAAAAACGCTGGGAAGGTCGCAATCGTTTTGGAAGGCGGTAGCTTCCGCGGTGAGTTTACCGCGGGCGCGCTCGACGTTCTCATGGAAAACGGCGTCGAGGTTGCGGCATGCTACGGCACGTCTGCCGGAGCGCTTAACGGCTTGAACTATAAGAGTCGGCAGATCGGGCGCGTTAATCGCGTCAACCTCGCATTTTGCAACGATCCTCGCTACATGGGCGCCCAGTCGCTCATGACCACGGGCTCGATGGTTGGGTACGATTTCATCTTGAACGATGTGCAAGACCGCCTCGATCCGTTTGACAACGAGGCGTTTTTTGCCAACCCCATGGAGATGTACGCCTGCGCAACGGACATCGTATTCGGTACTGCGGCGTACCTGCCCGTTCGGGATGCGACCTTGGACATCGATGCCGTGCGTGCTTCGACCTCGCTTCCCTTGGTGACCAAGCCTGTCGAGATCGATGGGCATCTCTACCTCGACGGTGGCACTGCGGATTCGGTCCCAGTTGAGCATGTGCTCGAGAACGCGGGTTTCGATCGTGCGATTGTAGTGCTCACGCAGGATCGGTCCTACCAGAAGAGCCCGTACGGGCTGATGGGCGCTGCCCGCGCCGCGTACGCCGGGTACCCCTATTTGCTCGAAGCCATGGAGAACCGTCACGAGCGGTATAACGAGCAGCGCGAGCACATCTGGGAATATGAGCGCGCCGGCCGCGCCCTCGTCCTTGCCCCGCCGGTCCCAGTCGAGGTAGCCCATGTCGAGCACGATACCGAGAAGTTGCTGAATCTCTATATCCAGGGCCGTCAGGAGGCAAAGCACCGTTTGGGCGAGATACGGGAGTTCGTCGGACGTTAGGGGCCACGGCCCGCATGAGGGCCTTTTCCTCACAACAGATCAAACCGACCGCCGCCTGTGCAGAAGTTCTGCACAGGCGGCGGAAAACGTTTGACTTGCCGCATATAGGGGTTATTATTGACAGGTTACTTTCCAGAGCCCCGTGAAACTCTGTTAAGACACGTACTGTACATGGAGGAAAAGTGATTCTTAAGTCGACTCACTACGCCAAGCAGGGTGAGGTTACCCGCAACTGGGTCCTCATCGATGCCGAGGGCGCCACGCTGGGCCGTCTCGCTGCCCAGGTTGCCAAGATTCTGCGCGGCAAGAACAAGCCCCAGTTCACGCCCAACTCCGACTGTGGTGACTTCGTGGTTGTCATCAACGCCGATAAGGTCCAGCTTACCGGTAACAAGGCCGACCACAAGACCTACTACCGTCACTCCGGCTACAATGGCGGCCTCAAGGCGGAGTCCTTCCGCCAGGCTATGGAGAAGCACCCGGAGAAGGTCATCGAGCGCGCTGTTCGCGGCATGCTCCCCAAGACGGCCCTCGGCCGCAAGCAGCTGACCAAGCTCAAGGTCTACGCTGGCGCCGAGCATCCGCACGCTGCTCAGAACCCCGTTAAGATCGAGCTGGAGGGCTAAAAGATGGCTGAGAACACCGTTGTTTACTACGGCACCGGCCGTCGCAAGAACGCCGTTGCTCGTGTCCGTATCGTCCCCGGCACCGGTAAGGTGACCATCAACAAGCGTGACGCCGAGGAGTACTTCGGCCGTCATCAGCTCGTTGAGGATGCCCTCGCCCCGTTCAAGGTGACCGACACTCTCGGTTCCTTCGACGTCATCGCCCTGTGCGATGGTGGCGGCATCACCGGTCAGTCCGGCGCCCTGCGTCTGGGTATCGCCCGCGCTCTTCTCGAGGCTGGCGACTACCGCGCCGACCTCAAGCGCGCTGGTTTCCTCACCCGCGACGCCCGTGTCGTCGAGCGCAAGAAGTGCGGCCTCAAGAAGGCCCGTCGCGCGCCTCAGTTCTCCAAGCGCTAAGGCGTTTGCAGAAACGTTTCCAGTATGGAAATGGGCCTGCCGAGTTATTCGGCAGGCCTTTTTTGTACCATTGTGTCGGCATGGCGCTTCTGCGAGCAGAGCGGGGAGCCGTGTCCAGATCAGCCGACGTCGCATCGACGCCGGATGTACGGAAGGATTGCGAATGAAGTACTTCGGAACCGACGGTTTCCGCGGTGAGGCGGGAACCACCCTCACCGTCGAGCATGCTTATAAGATCGGCCGTTATGTCGGTTGGTATTACGGTGCCCGCCAGGGGCGCAAGGCCCGTATCGTGGTGGGCAAGGATACGCGCCGCTCGAGCTACATGTTCGAGTCCGGTCTCGTTTCGGGCCTGGTCGCCTCGGGCGCCGATGCCTATATGCTCCACGTCATCCCGACTCCGGGTGTCGCCTACGAGACGATCGACGGTCGCTTCGATTGCGGCATCATGATCTCCGCCAGCCACAACCCCTATACCGACAACGGCATCAAGCTCATGAACTGCGACGGTTGCAAGATGGACGAGGAGGTGCTCGAGCTCATCGAGGCGTACATCGATGGCGAGAGCGAGGTGCCCTTCGCCACCGGCGACGAGATCGGCTGCACGGTCGATTACATGCAGGGTCGCAACCGCTACATCGCGCACCTCATCGCGAGTGCCAATTTCTCCCTGCAGGGCATGAAGATCGGGTTGGATTGCGCGAACGGTTCGGCTTCGTCCGTCGCCAAGCCCGTGTTCGACGCTCTCGGTGCCGACGTGCGCGTGATCAGCAACGCTCCCGACGGATTCAACATCAACGTCGATTGCGGGTCGACCCATATCGAGCGCCTGCGTCGTCATGTCGTCGAGCAGGGGCTTGACGTCGGCTTCGCCTATGACGGCGATGCCGATCGCTGCCTTGCGGTCGATGAGCGGGGCAACATCGTCGACGGCGACCTGATCCTGTATGTGTGCGGTGTTTACCTGCACAAGCATGGGCGCCTTGCCGCTGGCACCGTCGTGCCCACCGTCATGAGCAACCTCGGTCTGTTCAAGGCGTTCGATCGGGCGAACCTGAGCTATGAGACCACTCCGGTTGGAGATAAATACGTGACCGCCTGCATGCGCGAGCACGGCTACAGCCTCGGCGGCGAGCAGTCGGGCCACGTCATCTTCGGCGATATCGAGACGACGGGCGACGGTATCATGACGTCCCTGCGCATCATGGAGGTCCTGCGTGCCGAGCGTGAGACGCTCTCTCAGCTGTGCGCCCCGGTGAAGATCTTCCCGCAGGTGCTCGTCAACGTCCGAAGCGAGCACAAGGCGGAGCTCGACTCTTGCGAGCCCGTCTGGGAAGCCGTGCGCTCGGTCGAGGAGAGGCTCGGCGATCGCGGACGCGTCTTGGTCCGCACTTCCGGCACGGAGCCGCTCATCCGCGTGATGGCGGAGGCCGAGACCCAGCAGGAGGCTCAGGACGCCGTGGATTCCATCGTCGCGGTTGTGGAGCGCGAGCTGCCTTAAGGCCCTGCCGATTGTTCGTCCGCGAGTGTTCGCGATAGAATGATGGGGCTGTTTTTACAAGGGAGTTCGATGTTCACCAGCTTTTTCAAAACACTGGGTGTCGGCGGGCGCACGACGGTTCTCGCCGCACCTCTTGCCGGTCATGTGATTCCGCTGTCCGAAGTCAGGGACCAGATGTTCGCCAAGGGTCTGCTTGGACAGGGCGTCGCGATCGTCCCCACGGATGGTCGCGTGGTCGCCCCGTGCGATGGAAAAGTGGAGGCTATTTTCCCGACGGGTCATGCCGTCGCCATGCACACGGTCGACGGGCTCGACGTGCTGATTCACGTCGGCCTTGATACCGTCAAGCTCGAGGGCAGGCACTTCAAGGTGAATGCGGCGGTGGGCGACACCGTTGCCCGCGGCGATGTGCTCATCGAATTTGACCGCGAGGCGATTTCGGGTGAGGGGTACGATCTGACGGTCCCGATCCTCATCTGCAACTCCGCCGAGTTTGCCAGCATCAAGGGAAACGTCGGGGAGGACGTTGCCGAGCTTGATCAGGTTTTGATCGCACGGTCCCGATAGGGCGCCGCAAACGATTTCCAGCAAGGCCCCCGGAATGTCCGGGGGCCTTGCAATTCTGATGGCGAGCGGCGAATATAGATATGTTCGGGCGGATTCCACCCGAACCGTCGTGGACGGGCAGGGGCCTCGACACGGCGGGGTTTCGAGCTTTGCGCGCCCTCGCCCTGGATGACGCGCGTCTCACGTTGGTTGAGGCCGACGAGGCCCACATGGACCGAGATGAGCATCTCGGAGAAAAGGAGCGCTGTACATGCGTATCATTCACGCCACCGACTATGAGGATATGAGCCGCAAGGCCGCGAACATCATCGCCGCTCAGGTCGTCATGGACCCCACCTGCGTCCTCGGCCTGGCCACCGGCTCCACGCCCATCGGGACCTACCAGAACCTCATCAAGGCCTATGAGGCCGGCGATTTGGATTTCTCTCAGGTCAGCACCTATAACCTGGACGAGTATCGCGGTCTGTCCCATGATGATCCGCAGAGCTATCACTACTTCATGAAGGAGAACCTGTTCGATCACATCAACATCGATCAGGCAAACACCCATGTGCCCGATGGCTCTAACCCCGACGCCGAAGCCACTTGCGCCGAGTATGACCGCATCGTCGAGGAGGCCGGTTATCCCGACCTGCAGCTCCTGGGCATCGGCAACAACGGCCACATCGGTTTCAACGAGCCCGACACCTGCTTCTCCAAGGGAACGCACTGCGTCGATCTCACCGAGAGCACGATCGAGGCGAACAGCCGTCTGTTCGACGACATCGATGACGTGCCCCGCCAGGCCTACACCATGGGCATCCACACCATCATGAACGCCTTCATGGTGCTCGTGATCGCCAATGGCGAGAAGAAGGCCCAGGCCGTGCACGATATGTGCTTCGGCCCCATTCAGCCTTCCTGCCCCGCCTCCATCTTGCAGCTGCACCCCAACTGCGTGGTCATCGCCGACGAGGCCGCTCTTTCCCTGTGCAAGTAAGCGCCCGTTGACATATCGATGAGATTGCGACCCCCCGTTCTGGGGGTCGCTTTTTATTTAATCTAACAGTTTAGATAACGGGTGATGCCGCACCTATCCCAAGCTGCGGTAAGT
>URWW01000005.1 GCA_900551665.1 uncultured Collinsella sp.
AGGCATGGGGGGCGGCGGGGGCGGGAGAAATGGTCGCGAAGCGCCAGGCTGTAGCAGAGCAGCAAATCCCGACCATCCTGGGAGGCCCAACGGGAGGAAGCCCACCAGAAAGAAAACCACCAGAAGGAAGTCCAACGGAAGGAAACCCAACAGAAAAAAGGGGCCGCCGGCGGCGACCCCTGCAGGTGTGATGAATTGTTCGCGTGACGTGCGGCTACTCCTCCGCAGGCTCCTCCTCGACGAGCTCCTCAACGGGCTCCTCGGCCTCAACGGGCTCGGTGCCGGGATACACCCAGCCTTCCTGGATGGACTCGAAGAACGTGGCCTCATCGGTGAGGTCGTGCACACTCTTGCCATCGAGCCAGGGCAGCTCGACCAGCTCGGGAAGGGTGGTGACAAGCTCGGAGCAATCGACGAAACGACCCTTTTCGTTCAGCTGCTCGCAGTCCTGCACGCGCCAGTACCCGTCCGTATGGGTGACGTAGTACTCATGCCCATCGACGTCCATGAACACGCGCGTCTTTGAACGGAGGTAGGACAAAAGCCCTTCGAAATCCAGGGAGATCTCCTGATCAGCCTTCATTCCCATGCTTGGCTCCTATCTGTCGGGCACCCGGAACCCTTTGTCCGGGCGCATGCATAACCGATAGTTCCATCTTTCCCGCCTTATACCTATTTTTCGAGAAGAAGTTGGTAGGCGGTTAGTTTGTTCGAGCAACGGCATGCATGACGGCGCGCCTTTCCTGAATAACCCCCTTTATGGTCGCGATTTGCCACTCTGTCGCAGACCGGCAAATCACAACCGTTTTAGCCCGTTTTAACATGAAAAAATGGTCGGGAAATGCCAGGCTGTAACAGCGCGGCAAATCCCGACCATTTCTCAACCAAACAGGACGACACGTTCGGCGTCAAGCGCCTCAACTCGCAACTGCCCCGCAGCTGGACCGGCGCAAATTGTCTCAATCAGTGCCTGTCCCCAATTGAACCGAGAGCGCTCTGCGCGATTGGCGCCGGCCCCACTTGAGCCCCCAATTGGGTCGTCAGCGGCGTCCTTGTTACCAAATCCCGAGAACGCTTTGCATGCCGAGGCTCACACAGGCAATGCCAATCCAGCAGCACAAGCCCATGAAGATCGGCTTGCCACCCGTCTTCACCAGCTTCACGATGTCGGTGTTGAAGCCGATCGCGGCCATCGCCATCACGATGAAGAACTTCGACAGCGTCTTGATGGGCGCAGTCACCGCCACGGGAAGCGCGAACACGGTGGTGATGACGCTCGCCAATACAAAGAACAGGATGAAGAACGGGAAGATCTTCTTGATGTCAAACGTACCTGCGGCAGCGCCGGCGCCCTCGCCCGCCACGGCGGCGCGCTTGGCCTGACGGACCTGCCAAAACGCGAGGAACAGCGTGATGGGGATGATCGCAAGCGTGCGGGTGAGCTTGACGATGGTGGCATGATCCAGCGCATTGGAGCCCGGGTGCATGCCGTCCCAGGCAGCTGCGGCGGCGGTGACGGACGACGTGTCGTTCACAGCCGTGCCGGCGAACAGGCCAAAGCCCTCGTTGCTCATGCCGAGCATGGCGCCGAGCGAGGGGAAAATCAGTGCAGCGATGATGTTGAAGAGGAAGATGACGCTGATGGCCTGGGCGATCTCCTCGTCGTCCGCATCGATGACCGGCGCAGTGGCGGCAATTGCGGAGCCGCCGCAGATCGAGGAGCCCACACCCACGAGCGTCGAGATCTTCTTGGGGATATGCAGCGCGCGGCACAGCACGAACGAAATGACCAGCGACGTGGTGATGGTCGAGATGATGATGGGCAGGGAGCTGGCGCCCACCTTGGCGATTTCGCCCAAGTTGAGGCCGAAGCCCAGCAGGATCACCGCGTACTGCAGGATCTTCTTCGACGTGTACTTGATGCCCGCCGAGGTCGCCTCCACCACGCCGGAGCGACGGCGAAGCACCAGGCCGAGCGCCATGCCGATGAGGATGGCGAAGACCGGCCCGCCGATGACCTCGAACTGCTTACCGAGCAGCCATGCCGGCACCGAGATGACCAATGCGAGTGCGACGCCACGCCACAGGTCCTTGAAATTCTTGAAGAGCTCCATGCATCCAACCTTTCTTCTTATCTACGCTCGCGATGGGGCCTTGGCCGCGCCCACTCCGGGGCGCGGCCGCGCTCGCCCAAGGCACGGCCCATCCCGTCAGGATCGGGGCGCGCTCCGTCCCTGATCCGCGTGCGATGATTGCCAAAATCATGGTACGACCTTTGTCTATAATGATTTCCATCGTATTGTTTATGCTTGCATCAGTATTTCTTATTACTGCTGCATCTCCTATCACTGCCGTATCGCGCGTTGGGACCACGGATGCTCGATTATCGCACGCACACCTTTTTAGAGGTCTACCGCCAGCGCAGCTTCACGCGCGCCGCGGAGAACCTGCTCATCACGCAACCCGCCGCATCTCAGCACATTCGCCAGATGGAAACCCATTACGGTTGCACGCTGTTCGTCAAAACGGGTCGCGGCATCGAACCGACCGCTGCCGCGGACCTGCTCTACCAGCGACTCCTCACCATGGAAAACGATGAGGCGCGGCTTGCCATCGAGGCCGTCGCCCTCGCCGCCGAGCCCTCGGACACCCGCGAGGCACCGCTCAGGCTCGGATGCACCAGGACCATCGCCGACTACACCGCACCCAGGCTCATGGCGGAGCACCTCTCGACGCACCCGCAGGCGGAGGTCACGCTCCTGACGGGAAACACGCGCGAATTGGTGCGCTCGCTCGAGGAGGGAACGATCGACTTCGCCCTGGTAGAAGGCTTTTTTGATCGTCAGCGATTCGACTTCGAGACGCTTTCGCGCGAGCGCTATATCGCCGTGACATCGCCGAAGGAGGCGAAGCGGTGCGCCTTTGACCGGCGACCACGGGCAGACAAAGCCGGACGTACGGCGGCGTCCGTGCGCGACCTCCTCGGCGAGCGCCTCATCCTGCGCGAAGCGGGGTCCGGCACGCGCGAGATTCTCGAGAAGCACCTGGCTGCTCGCGACCTCGCCGTCACGGACTTCGCGGGGATCGTCGAGATCGAGAGCATCCCCACCATCAAGGCGTGCGTGCGCGGCGGCGCAGGCATCACGTTCCTATATCGAGTCGCCGTGGAGGAGGAGCTCGCTCGGGGGAAACTCGCGGACATCACGCCCGACGATTTTGCGATCGAGCATGACTTCTGTCTCATCTGGCAACGGGGAAGCCAGTATGCGCCGCGTTATCGCTCCCTCTGCGACGCATGGCGGGCCCTGATGTAGTGCCTCGATTCGAAGGTGGGCGGCGCCCGCATCGGGTTGAGGCCGAATCGCAGCTACTCGACGGTCACGCTCTTGGCGAGGTTGCGCGGCTGATCGACATCGCAACCGCGCAGAACGGCGACCTCGCGCGCGAGCAACTGCAACGGCACCGTCGCGGTGATGGGGCTCAGGGCGTCGCGCACCGGCGGCACATATATGACGTGATCGGCCACGCGCGTGATCTCCTCGTCGCCCTCCGTCGCCACCGCGATGATGCAAGCCCCGCGCGCCTCGCATTCCTTGAGATTGCTCACGGTCTTATCGTACGTGGGGCTCTTGGTCGCCACGGCGATAACCGGGAAGCCCCGTTCGATGAGGGCGATCGGCCCGTGTTTCATCTCGCCCGCTGCATACGCCTCCGCATGCAGGTAGCTGACCTCCTTGAGCTTGAGCGCCCCCTCGCAGGAAATGGCCGAGCCCATACCGCGTCCCACGAAGAGCGCCGAGCGCGCCTCCCTGCACGCCAGGGCGGCCTCGTGAACCGCTGCCCGCTGCGTATCCAGGATGTGCTGGATCTGCTCGGCCGTATCGCCGAGCTCGCGAAAGAGCATGCGGATCTGCCCCGTTGTGAGCTTTCCCTTCGTCTGGGCAAGCAGCAGGGCGAGCAGCGTCAAACTCACCACCTGCCCCGTGAAGCTCTTGGTCGAGGCGACCGCGATCTCTTTGTTCGCCTTGGTGTAAATGACGCCATCGCTCTCGCGCGCCACGGGGGAACCGACCACGTTGGTGATGCCGAAGACCTTGGCGCCCTTGATGCGGGCGTCGCGAATCGCCGCCAGGGTGTCCGCCGTCTCCCCGGACTGCGACACGGCAACCACCAGCGTGCTCGGCGTGATGATGGGGTTGCGGTATCTGAACTCGCTCGCCGCCTCGACCGCGCACGGGATGCGGGCCCAGCCCTCCATGAGGTTCTTCGCGATGAGGCCGGCATGGTAGCTCGTTCCACATGCGATCACGTACACGCGGTCGACCAGGCTGAGCTCCTCAGGCGTGAGGCCGAGCTCATCGATGTCGAGCTCGCCCGAGGAAGCCAGACGCCCCACCAGCGTGTCGCGGACCACGCGGGGCTGCTCGCAGATCTCCTTCATCATGAAATCCGGGTAGCCGCCCTTCTCGGCCGTATCGACATCCCAGTCGACGTGCGTGACCGCGGGCTCGATGGTGCGGCCTTGCGCATCGGTGTAGGTGATGCCCTCCGGCGAAAGACGGGCGAACTGGCCATCCTCCAGCACCACAACGTCGCGCGTGGCGTCGATGAGCGCAATGACATCCGATGCGACGTAGCTTCCCCGCTCCCCGCGGCCGACGACGATCGGGCTGTCCTTGCGCGCGACGGCGATCACACCCGGCTCATCGGCGCACACCGCCGCCAGCCCGTACGCGCCCACCACGTGCGTGCAGGCCTCGCGAACTGCCGCCATGAGATCGCCCGCGGTCTTCGCGGGGCCGCCGGCGCTATTCGGCGCCCCTTGATAGGCCTCCTCGATGAGATGCGCGAACACCTCGGTATCCGTCTCGCTCTTGAACACGTGCCCGCGCTCCTCCAACGATGCACGGAGCTCGGCGAAATTCTCGATGATGCCGTTGTGGACCACCGCGATGCGCCCGTCGCAGCTCACGTGGGGATGGGCGTTCTCCACCGTGGGGCGCCCGTGGGTCGCCCAGCGCGTATGGCCGATCCCGCACGTCGCGAGCCGTGCGACCGTGCAGTGGCCCGGCGTTGCGAGCTCGTCCTCAAGACCGGCGACCTTGCCCGCGCAGCGGATGATGTCGAGCGTCGCACGGCCGTCCAGGGCGTCGGCGGTGTCTGCGGCATCCGCGACGTCGGCGGCACACGGCGCTTCCACGAGGGCAAGGCCCGCGGAATCATATCCGCGATACTCGAGACGCTTGAGCCCTGCCACGAGAAGCTCCGCCGCAGCGTCAACTCCGGTGTATCCAACGATTCCGCACATAAGGAATCCCTTCGGTCGATGAACAACGGCGCCACATTTTAAAGCCGCGATGTTGCGATTCCGTAACAGTGGTATTGATTTTTTGAAACCACACATATCGGGATTGAAGCGATACAATTTAGGGTGATGCCGCACGTCTTTCAGGAGCAGGCCATGTCTCGCCAAACCACCGTCACCATCACCGACGTCGCCCGTGAAGCGGGCGTCGCGCTGGGCAGCGTCTCAAACGCGTTCAACCATCCCGACAAGGTGCGCCCCGAGACGCTCAAACGCATCCGCGAGGCGGCCGATCGACTCGGCTACGCGCCCAACCAGAGCGCGCGCATGCTCGCCGGCGGCAAAAACCGCCTGTTTGGGCTCATCCTTCCCAATCTCGATCACGGCGTCTCCCTGCAGATCGCCAACGGTGCGAACGCCGAGGCGCGCAAGCACGGATACGGCCTGCTCATCGCCACCGCGCAGACGGACGAGGATGTCGCACATCGCTACCGCGACTACTTTATTGGCACGCAGACGGCGGGCATCCTCATGCAGCCGCCCGCCAGCACGGACTGGCAGCCCCCCGTGCACCCGCCTCGCATCCCCCTCGCATTCCTCGATATCCAGTGTGACGTCCCGGGTCACTTCGTCGCTGCGGACAACTTCGCCCTCGGCGAACTCCTCGCACGCCACGCCTTCAAGAGCGGTGCCCGACGCGTCGCAATCATCGGCAAACCCTCGCTGAACCGCCTCGTCCTGCGCGTCAAGGGCATGAAGCACGCGTTCACGACCGAGTCCGACTGCGCGTTCGAGGTGGTGGAAGAGGGCGCCTGGAACTCCGCCCACGACGGCCTCGACCTCGGGCGGCAGCTGGCCGAACGTCCCGAGGACACGCGCCCGGACTTCATCATCGCCCTCACGGATACCCTTGCGACGGGCGCCATCTCGGGCGTCCGGGCGGCGGGCCTGCGCGTCCCGGGCGACATCCGCGTCGCCGGGTGCGACGGCAACCCCCTGGCGTGGACAGGCCCCGTGCCGCTCACCACAATCGCCCCCATCGGCTATGAGCTCGGTCGCCGCGGCGTGCGCCAGCTCATCGCTCAGATCGAGGAGGAACCCGAGCATGAGCCCGAGAACCATCAGGAGCTCGTGCGACCCTTCCTCCTCGCGCGGGCGAGCACCGGCATGAACCGCTCTGATGACTTCGCCGACCCCGACATCGACATCAGCGGGTACCTGTAACACAGTCAGTTTGACCCATCATACATGCTGCCTCGAGCCGTTCAAAAGGCGTATCGCTGTGGTGATACGCGTCACGCGGGCACATCCCGCGGACGGAATGCGCGGCATGTGCAACCCCGCATAGGCTGGAAGAGCACTGGGGCCCGAGCGCGCACGCACTCGGGCCCCACTTCACAGAGCACCTTTCCTTTTTTTTCCTATTTTTTCCTTTTTTTCCTTTTTGTCAATTACCAGGGATTCGATCACCGCTCGGCCTTGAAACGCCGGGGCGTACCGAGGGGATGAACATCCCGATCGCCATCGCGTGATGCAGTTCTGTTGGCGCCGCAATCAAGTTCTGCCGCAGTTTTCGCGCGATCCCGAAGTAGGCGAGAAATCGCCAACCTCATTACCCGCGGGTTTCCGGCGCTCGGAAGCATCCTGCTCCCCAAGGCACCCAAAACTGCGGCAGAACTTAAAACCAGACTCCAAACGGGGGGGGCTATGCGCGGCGAGGCGCCGGTGAATCGTTCGCAGCGGCAATCGCGGCGGGCAATTCGTGCAGGGTCGGCAGGACCGCAATGCACATCTCTTCGATTTCGGGCGTGGGTGCCACGATATCGGGAATCATGAACACGCGGGCGCCCGAGGCGTGGCCCGAACGCACTCCGTTGTGCGAATCCTCGATAACGGCGCAAAGCGCGGGATCGCAACCGAGACGCCTGGCAGACTCGACGAAGATGTCCGGGGCCGGCTTTCCGTTCGCGATTTCGTCGCCGCACGTTATGGAATCGAAGTACTTCAACATGTCAAAACGCTCCAGGCGCGGCAACGCGCGCACGCGGGCGGTAGAGGTGGCAATGGCGAGCGGGAACCCTGCGGCCTTAAGGGCCTCGAGAACCTCGATGGCACCCGGCTTGAGCTCGAGATCGGTCTCGACAAACTTCAGGAACAGCTCGATGTGCAAATCGAACACGCGATTCGCCAAATCGGCGTCGCCACCCAGATACTCGGCCAACATCGCGCGGCATGACTGGGACGGGCGGCCGATGAACGCCCGCACCAGGTCGTCCGGGATCTCGATGCCCATCTCATCCGCCGTCGCGGCCCACGCCTTCTGTCCCACGCGCTCGGAATCGACAAGCGTGCCGTCCATATCGAAAAGTATCGCTTGAATGGTTTTCATCCTTCTCTCCTTGATTCGTTCACCGAGGACACCGCAAACGTGTCGATGCTGTGCTCATCGAGCTGCCGGAACGCCAACGCAACCCTTTGAAATTATTGTACTGGGTCGATGGATGCGGCCACTCCTATGAACACAAGGTTTGACATGACGATACCAATTTCCAATAACGCGAAAATGCAAGGGCTCATCGAGCTGCTCCGGTCATTCGGAAGTGTCGCCATAGGGTTCTCGGGCGGTGTGGACAGCACCTTCCTCGCGGCAGTCAGCATCCGCGCGTTACCGCCGGCCGATGTACACCTTATTCACCTGGACACGCCCTTCGTAGGCACTCCGGAGCGCGAGTCTTTCGAACGCGAACGGGAGAGGTTCGAGCGCGCGGGGGCTCATGTGGTCGCCCTCGAGACAGACCCGCTTGCGGACCCTGATGTTGCCGCCAACCCGGCAGACCGTTGCTACCACTGCAAGCGCCTGGGATTCCAGCGCATCGTGGACGCCGCGCGCGAGCTCGGGGTGCGCGTCGTGCTCGAGGGAAGCAACGCCGATGACGCCGGAGACTATCGCCCCGGCACCCGTGCCGTGCGCGAGCTCGACGTGAGGTCGCCCCTTATGGAAACCGGCTGGTGCAAAGACGAGGAGCGCGAAGTCCTGCGCGCTTGGGGATTCGGCGTATGGGACCTCCCTGCCGGCGCCTGCCTGGCGACCCGCATCCCCTGCGGCGAGGCGCTCACCGCCGAGAAGCTGCACACGGTCCGCATGTGCGAGGACTACCTGCACGGCCTCGGTCTGCGCCAAGTTCGCGTCCGCATTGATGGCGGTATGGCGCGCGTGAGCGTGGGAGCGGGCGAGAGCGTGGGTGCCATCGTCGAAGCGGGCAGTCACGCGGGCGCATGCTCAAACGCGGACGGCGAACCCAGCCGCCTCGCTCCCGCGGTCATACAGGTGCTCCAAGCGCGCGGCTGCACCAGCGTGGACCCTGTGGTGCACCCTTATCACCATGGCGAGGGCAACGGAGCCGCCTCGTGCAAACGGCTTACTTGCGGCGCTTCGCGACCACGGCAGCGGCAATCAAAAGAAGACCAAGCACGCTGAGCGCAAGCGGGCCATACACGTTCAGTAAATTGTCGCCTGTTTGAACGAGCAGGTCATCTGGTCCAGCAGAAGCGCTGCCGCCATCTTCTTGTGCGGTAAAGATCCAGGCGATCGCATGCTCCACGCCCTGGCTCTCGTTGCCAACGCTCGTGGGAACCGTCAGTGTGATGTGCAGCGTCATCATCGCACTTGAGTCGTACGCACCCAGGGGGATCGGCGTGCCACCCTCTGCCGCAAGCTCCGCGAGCGTCCCGTACGTAATAATAGCTCCGGAACCATCTGCAACCTCGACGGACATGTCACCCAAGGCGACCAACGCAGCGGCGTCGGCAGAGGGGCGCATACTCAACGTGGCGCCGCGTTCAACGCGACGCACTGCCAGGCCAAACTCCTGGATAATCGTATCGCCCGGCATAACATCGCGAGCAACCGCAATTACATCCTGCTCCTGCAGGTTCTCGCCATACCACGCCTTTTGCGCACCGTCGTACACGACCGTCGGGCCACCAGCGCCAGGGACCGCACAGGCCGCAGAGGGCGATGCGAGAGAGAGTGCACATGCGCAGATGGCAACCATTGTTGCAAACAACTTCTTCACCATGGCTCCCTCCCTAGTTCACCGGCACGAGAGCGCCATCGGCGCCCACTTCCAGGCCACTTGCCGCCGACCACACCTTGTCAAAGCCCTCGCCCGTAGTCATGTTGGCCTGCAGGGCCTGCGTTGCGATATCCACGACGAGGCGCTTTTTAGCGGGATTGCCGACCTGCTTCACCTTATTGATCAGGTTCTGCGTCTCCTCCCTGGCCCCAACAGGAACGGACCAGTAGTAGCATCCGTCTTTACCCTTGATCCAGTGCGGATCGCGGGCTTCGGAAACCGCTCCCCAGTCAATTGTGTAGTCCGCGTCGCCCCCCTCAACTGGCGACTCCCAGAGCTGATTGCCCTGCCCGTCCTCCCAATAGATGGAGACGGTCGCGCGTATGTATGCCGGAGCCGTGCCGTTGTTGGTCACGTACACGCTCTCTTTCATGCTCGAGGTCTTGTCGAACGTCTCCTCGATGGATGGCGTGATCTCGCCCCGGGTGAACGTATTGAGGACGTTGTCCTGCGCCCCAAACCACGCCACCGCGCCACCGGCTCCACACATCGCCAGCACGGCGACGACAACAATCGCCGCGCGTTTAAGGGGAAAGCCCCCAACGCGACCCGCCGGCGCGGCCGAATGCGGCCCACCCGAATGAACTCCGCTCGAACGCGAGCCGCCCATGGCTCGCCGCCTCACATCGGGCTCATCAACGGTGCGAAAGTGCGCGCCCTTGGGCCTCTGCCCTGACCCCGCTTCCACGCAGTCCTTATCACGTACATCGATCGCCATTAGCGCGCACCCCCGTTCTCGACCGGGTTCCTACCCACGCCGAATACGTTCTTGGCTCGGTCCTCGCCATCCAGGTAGTCGCTGTTGGTCAGCACGTTGGTCACCTTGGCCGTGCCCTTGCTGCGCACCAGCACCACGTTGGCCGGGCGGTCCTCGACGGTCATGCCTCCCTCGAGGAACTGATATGTCGGGCTGTAGCGCCAGCCCCAGCTGGTCTCCACCACCTTGTAGTAACCCCACGGCACGTTGAGCTTCGCCGTGGCCTTTGCGGCACTTTCGCCGCTCTTCTGGGCCGTCACCGTTACCGTCGCGCTTTTCGCGTCGGGTAGCACCGTGCCATCGGCCTGGCACTCCGTCACCGTGAAGGTGAACGTGGAGCCGGCGGCAGACGCCGGGGCCACCTTCTCGATCACGAGCTCGCCCGTGGTATCGAACTTGAATACGGCATTGCCCTCGCCCTGGCCGTCGGCACCCGTCAGCTTTCGGTCGAGCTGCTTCGCCTTCGCGAAGTCGAAGGTGTCATACAGGCCCACTGATATGCCGTTCACAGGCGCGCTGCGGCCCTGCTCGGCATCCGCATAATGGACCTGGTCTATATGAACGGTGAGCTTATTGCCCAGATACAGTGTGTCGGGCGCGAACGCGATCTTCACCGCAGGCTTAGCGTCGACGGCCTGGTCCGGCTTTTCCAGCGCGACGGGGTCTATCTGCCACACCAGGCTGGAAGCGGCATATGGCTTGCTGTCCTGATCGAGCGCGTTCAGGCGATGCGTCACCGGATACAGATGCATCTCGGTTGCGCTCGCATCCTTCATGCTCCGCACGATGGAGCTTTTGCAGAACGCATCCCAAGAAACGGTCTCCGTGTCGGACTTCTTCCACTCCCACTCCCCGAAGAGCTCCTTCACATCGCCCTGAGCGTCCTTTTTGGACAGATGGCCCTCCATGGACGCCGTCTGCTCGCCGCCGACGACCGTGGCCTCAACTTCAACCTTCTCCATGACGACATTGCCGTTTTCGTCGTATACCAGATTGCCGTTTTCGTCCTTCTTGGGCTGCTCGGTCATGACCTTTTGGACGAATGTCGACGTGTCAGCCGCATCGAACTCAAGCGTATCGGTGTTTTCCGTTGCGGGACCCGCACCATCCATATCGGGGAAGTGGTAGACCACCTTATACATTTGAGTCTTCTGGTAGACCGCGGTGTAGAGATTGCCGGCAAACATGTCCTTACCCGTCACACGGCTGCCCAACACTTGCTTTGCCCCTTCAGGGAGTTTGCCTTGGGCGTCAAGGTCTACGTCACCTTCATACCAGCCGATAAATTTATAGCCACTCACCTCGTCGGCAACCAACGAGACATATGCCTGCTTGCCCTGAGCGGTATCGGCGGTCTTAACCACGGCACGACGATGGCTATCGGGGTCTGTATGTTCGGCATCGATATTCGACTTCACCTGAACGTTCACGTTCGGGTCACCCTCGCCGCCTGTTGTGATCTCACGATACACCGGCCACAGCTCCATGGGGCGCTGGACTACGGTGTTTTCATCGACCATCAAAGTTGGGTCGGCTACATCGAACATGAGGTACTCGGCGCCACCCGCAGGGGGCTGCTCGCTCCAGCCAACCAGTGCCGCATTCTCCACTACGAACGTCGGCGCCGGGCCAGCACCCAGCGTGTCACCAGCATGCTTTTTTACAACCTCTGTTTGTCCTACGCTCGTGTGATACGTCACATCCAGCTCGGCATCGCGATTGGCCTCGTAGTTCGCCACGATCATGTACGGCTGGCCGGCCTTGATCGCATACTTGAGCGTCGCGTTGTTGTTGCCCACGGGGGTGCCGTCCGCCTGCACGGGCGCGCCCGCGGCGTCCGTTGCGCGGATAGTCGCGATAGCGGTTCCCTCGGGACTTTCGATGGTCCAGGAAACGAGCGAATACAGCTTCGCGGTTTCAGGGTCGACATCGGCCGTCACCGTAACAGTCTTGGTGCCGTCAGGGCTGATCGTAACGTTTTCCAGCGCGGGGTCAATCATGGGGTTGGCCGGATCGGCCAGCGTGGTGTCGCGCGTGATGTTGGTCGTGGTGTCGCAGCTGTAATCGGCATACACCGGATACAGCGTGGCGGGATGCTCGCACAGTTCGCGCCTGGTCACTATATACGGCGTGATGGCGTCGATGGAAACCTTGGCCGTGCGCGTTGCCTCGTCGTACACCGTTTCATACTCTGCCTGCGTCATAAGGCCCTCGGAAACCGCGGTCTTGTCAATCCAACCCACGAACACTGAGCCGGGGCGCTTCGCCTGCATCTCATCCTTGCTCGGATTGGCCTCGCTCAACGTGGTCAACTTGTCGTCCTTGGTGTTGCACTCCTTCGCGCTGATGGGAAGGCCCTTGCGCACCTGATAGCGATAGGTATAGGTCTTGTCTTCATTCATCAGCAGCGGTTGATAATGGTTCTCATACGCAGCAGTATTGGGGTCGTAATTCTCGTACTTCTCATGCGCGCGGGTCACGGTCTTGAGCGGTTGATCGCCGGTGATATCCATGAAATCGACCTCGGCGACTAGACGAGCCTCGATCCAGTATTCAATACCGGACCTCATGGTGCCGATGTTCCAGTCATACCAGACAGCGTTCGGATCATGCGGGACAACGTCGTAGTCCTGTCTGCTTTCACCCTGCTTCCTGTCATTAGAGATCCACGTTCCGCCCTGCATCCTAAATCCAGGCTGAGGCTTTGCCTTCAAGGTAAAGCCTCCATTGCTCGCCAAATGGCTCGTGTCCAGCTCCGCAGAGTTTGGGAAGTCCGTGTAAATGTCCATATTGTATGCTGCGCCACCGTCGTCCACATTATGGCCGTTCACCAGCGTATGAGATACAATGCCCGCGGCAAGCTGATTCGGCGCATGGTGCGCTGTGTCCTTAGTGCAGTTTCTGTAACCGTGCATTCTGTCCATCGTCCAGTGATGGTGCTTCCAGTTGTAGAAGTTGGGGCCGGGCTGATCGGCAAACGCGCCGAGATAAGGCTCCCAGGTCGTCGCGAACACGTACGGATCGTTATGGCCGTCATTCGCTTCATTCGGGTTCAGGGCGTAGTAATCCACGCGATATTCGAAACGCGCGATGTACGCATGCTTCTGTGTCAGATCGACATCGGCGGGAATGACGTACGTCGGATCGGCAGAAACCCTCAGCCCGTGCTTATAAGTTTTAGCTGTAACGGCCTTCTTCTCAAGCGTATTCTCGTCCGGATGCTTGTTCCACGTCTTCCAATCCTGCAGTTGCACGTTGTCCGTGGTCGAGGCGACCACGGGATTGCCAGCGTCGTCCAGCTCGACCTCGTACCAGCCGAGGAAGCGATAGCCATCGGGCAGCTCGCCCTCGGGCATCAGGATGCCGTCGGGGTTGTAACCTTGGATGGTCAACTTGTACTGGCCGTTATCGGACACGACCTTGCCCATCGCCACGTTTTCGCGGATGTTCGTATCGCCGCCGGCAATCAGCTCGTGCCCCTCCACGATCACGTTGACGTTCATGCCGAGCGAGGCATACACGGGATACAGGTCCATGGGGCGTTCGATGCTCTCGCCGCCCTCGAAGAACCGCCCGTTGGCCTTCATGTCGTTAAGCTCGGATGTGGTAACGTCCGGCCAGCCGCCGTTCATGGCAGCGTTCTTCTGCGTGGTCCAACCCAGGAACTTCGCACCATCGTCCACGCCGTCACGCACTAAAGGCTCGGGAACCACGGGCAGCAGGTCCTGATGGTTGTACCAATCGTCTGACGTATCGCCGCTCGCGGCGCCCGTCAAATCGAGCACCTCGCCCTTCACGCCGTGGAACAGAACCTGGGCCTGGTAATAGGCAACGAACAGATCGTTGTTGGAGAAGCCCTCGTTGCGCTGATCGCCGGTGCCCGAATTCTTGGCGGTGTATACCAAGTTCAACTTGTCGGCATCGTTATTGAAAACCTGCTCGCCGTTGGGTGCGGGCGGCACCATGGGGTCGAAGAACGCGTGCTTGCCCTGCTGGATATGGTTGGGCGTCACGCCCTTGTTGCGGAACCACCCCTGGAAGCGGAAGCACTCGTTGGCATCGGAAGACACCATGGCCAGCGCCGGGTTGGCGGCGCGGTCGTTGTTCACCGCGGCCGTGAACGTGAGCTCCGTCTCGTTGGTGCTCACCGGCTGCACGACGAAGTTATACGGATCGGCGGTCTTCTGCTTCTTGCCCAACGTGGACTGCGAGACGGTCACATCGCCCGCGCCCGGGAAGTCCAACGTGGCGCGCACCGAGTCGCCATGCACGGGAATGCCCAGGTAATCGTCCATGATCCACTTGTTGATGTGGCCCTCGCCCTGGTTGTCGATGGTCGAATAGCGCAGCTCATCGCCCTCGAAGTCGTAACCCTCGCCCTCCCAGAACAGACGGTCGGCGTACCTCGCATCGTCGGCGATCGGGCCGTAGCCGAAGCCCTCGGCCGAGCTGCCGTCGCCGTGGTTCAGGCCCAGCCAATCGCCCAGCGAGCGCACATAGCCCTGCGGGTACGGCTTGATGGCCTCGTCTTTGCCCACGATGTCATTGCGCTTGAAGTACGAATTGTACAGACGCGTATCCTCGTTCCAGTCGCGCTCAACCAAGCCGGCAAGGTACACATTGCTCTGGATAATCGGGATCACGGCCACCGAGTTCCACTGGTAGCTCTCCATGTTGCCCGCATAATGACTGCGGATAACCTGGCTCGTGGTGCCGTTATCGCCATCGCTCTTTGAATGCGCGATGATGCCGCCCACGTAGCCGATGTTGCCGGCGCCCACACCCACGTAGTTGGCAACCCAGGTGTGCACCCACGCGGTGGAGAAGCAGTCCACCACGTCGACGTCTTTGGCGTAGCCCACCACGCCGCCGGCGTATACGCCCTGGCCGGACACGGCGCCCACGGCAACCTCATAGCGGTTGTAGACCTCGGTCTGATACAGGTAGTGGCCATCGGCGTCGCGCGCGTACACGTCGACCTTCGGGTCCTTGGCGCGGGCCTCGTAATACTTGATGGAGGGCAGCACGCGGCAGTATTCGATTTCGGAATTCTCAGCCGAGCCCACGAGCGCGCCCAGGTACAAGCCCTCGCCGCCCAGGCCGGAAACGCCCACCACCGAGTTATTCACCGCGCGGCCGCCCTGCACGGTGCAGTTGTACATATGCGATCCCGCACGCAGCTCGCCCGCGACGATGCCGCCCATGATGCCGGCGTTCGTAACCAGCGACACTGCATTGTTGGCCGGCGTAACCGAGATAGTGCAGTCTTCCATACGCACCGATTCGATGCGCGTGTTCCACGCCTGGCCCACCAGCACACCGCCGCGGAAATCGGCACCGATGTAACAATCGCGGAAGTGGATGTCGTGAATATAGGCGTCTTCGGCAAAGGAGAAGAGGCCCGTGTTCGCCTTGGGTTTCCAGAAATTGCGATGGTAGTCCAAGCCGATGATGTAGTGGCCCTTTCCGTCAAAACCACCCTTGAACGGATGGTCCTTGTCGCCGAAGGTAAGCGAGCCGTACTGCTTCACGATTTCTTCGAGCTTGCCGCCGTCCTTGTCGAACGCGCCAAAATCGATATCGGCCGTCAGCTCGATGTTGCCCGTGTAGGATGCCTCGCGCGACTTGCCGATCTCGGTCAGCAGCTCATCGACGGTGCCGACCTGAACCGTATGGCCGTCGGGGTTGTAGGCCCATGCCTGCTGCGGCACGGCCGCACATGCGGCCAACGCCACGGCGCACACCGCCAGCGCCCCTGAGCACGTTTTCGCGATGCCTGCGAGGGTGCCCGCCCATTTCTTGGCACCGGTTCTCTTCACACCGTTCATCATGCCGGCCACCCCTCAGCCTTCAGCACGTCATTTGATTTCTGGTTCTTGCTTTGCACGCCACATCCATCCACCACCAGGTGGTAGGTGCACCCCTCCCCATGGCGGGCGATGGCGGCGGCCGTGTTCACATCCACGCCGGTGATCGCCGGCTCGGAAGTCTCACCGGGCTCGAGCGCGGCGGTGAGGTACAGGTAGCCATCGGACGGATCGCGCTCGATCCAAGCGGAGTCGCCGGCGTCATAGGAGACCAAATCATCCACCGGATGATGAGCGCCCCGGGCATCGATGCACTCAAAGCGCAGCTTTACGCGAACGAACACCGCGTGGTTGCCCGTGTTCTCCACGCGCACCAGGCGCTTCATATGCGCCGAACCGGTGCCCAGCTCACCGCCCTCGGGGGCGGGAACCTCCGTGCCGTTGCCGTCGGTAGTGGTAATTGATGCCTCAATCCCAACCGCGCCGAATTGTAGGCGGTCGAAGAAAGGCTTCTCTCGCGTGATGACAGAGAGGGTCTGCGCGGCGGCGAACACGCAGACCACGGCGGCCAGGAGCACCCAGAGCCGCTTGCGTGTTTTCGTTGAGTCGGCTGTAGCTTGCGTATTGTCCGCAGGCATGAGCAGACCCCCTTTCTCATAACGCGGGATACCGGGGCGAGAGCAACTCTCGCCCCGGCGGTGAACTTGTCCACAAGGCCGTTCATTCGAAAACCTCATGGATTAGCTGTTATTTGACTTTGACGTTCTTTGCCCAGTCCTTCACATTCGCAAGAATCTCGTCCTTTGCCTCCTGTTTAAGTTGGGTCTTGCTCTGGTCCGCGTATTCGCTATCACCAGAAGCTGCGGCGAAATAGGCGCTCACCTTGATGCTGTTCGCACCAGCCTTGATCTGAGTCACATCGAACGTGCTGGTGGTGTAAATCTTGTCGAACAACTCGCCGGTGTAATTGGCCTTGTTACCTGCGGGGTCGGTCGTGGGGGCAAGCATGGCCCAGTCGGAACCGCCGTCACCGACATAGACGAACAGACCGCTCTTATACGTTTTTGCCTGGGTGGCAGTTATTGCAGGATTCTTCGCACCGGAGTACTCGGTCGCATAGCCATCAACCGACTTCCAGCCCGTTCCGAGCACAAAATACGCATCGGCAGGCAGGGTGTTCTCTACCATGGCGAAAACATAGGCAGGCATGGATTTCCCGCCGATGCCCATATTGGGATTCTTAGGCGTAATTGCATTCGGAGTCAGAGGGGAATTGTCATTCCACTCAGTCTCGACGATGTTGCCATCCGTATTGGGATCAGTAGGGCTGGTGCCAGGATCCGTAGGCGTTTCCGGATCGGGCTTAACCTCGGGCTCGGTAATGCCATTGCCCTGCACGAAGGTGTTGGTCTTGCTGTCCTGCGCGCTGAACCACGCAAAGACACCGCCACCGACCGCCAGGATACAGCACAGGGCAAGCGCCACCACCATTCCGGTCCTCCTGCGATTCGATTGTCTCTCTTCCATAGTGGCCTTCCTCCTTCTGTCGTGGCCTGTGTGCCGTATATCCCCAAGACGCAAGTGCGTCTTAAGTCACCTCATGTGTTTGGGAGCGTGGGCCGCCTCCCGCTTGTCGTGCCTGCCGGCGCCCACCAGCTCGATCACGATACTCACGCCGATCACGGCGGCCACGCCGGCGATCACCACAAAGATGCCCGGCGGCTGCGTAACGAAGACATTGACGTAGCCCAGAAGCGGCACGCACGCCACGACCGAGCCCACCAGGCTCGACCATGGAACCGGCGCCGCATCGGGCGAAATATTTCCTTGTGAGTCAACATTGGCGATGCCGTGCGTCCTGAACTCGTGCGCCTCGGAATCGATCTCATATACCTCGTGGGTCACCAGCGTGCCCGACTCGAGCCTAAAGGTGATGGCGTCACCCACATGAACCTCAGTCGGGTCAACGAGCTTTACATATATAAGTGACCCCACGGGAAGTTCGGGCTCCATCGAGCCAGACAGAACGGCGAAAGGAGAGAGGCCCGCCAAGCGGACTCCCCCAAACGCTATGGCAAGAAACGCGGCAACTACCACCAGGCAGGTGAGCAACGCGTTCCACACCTTGGCAAACACAACGCATCATCTCGATTGCGCCCCTGATCCCAAAGGGAATTCCGAGGAGGAGGCGACGTAAGAGAACCTATAGGACGGCGCTCGATGCGCCGTTAACAATTAACGAACACATGGCGCTTTTTATGCTATAGCCAAAAAATGCCTTCGTGTTAACGCGCTTGAAGCAAAGACCCGGAGGCTCAATGCCCCCGGGTCCGTCACGTCGCAGATATGTCGCCGTCCCTACAGCTCGCAAGCCGCCTTGTAGCCGGCCTCGATGGCGTCGCACGATATCGAAGTAGCCTCGCGCCCACCGGGCGTCATGGGCGGATAAGTCATGCCGACCTACGCCCAATACGGGATATAGCGCCGGTATTTATCTCCGGCATCCTCGTCTTCGTCCTTGATGAGCCCTTCGTCGCAGCATTCCTTGATCAGACGCGAGATCGCAACGGTATCCTTGCGCGAGTCGCTCAACCCAAACCGCTCGCGAAGCGATTGATTGCCCATCGAATCATCGCGCGCGTACATGAGGCACGCGTGCCAATACACGGCCTCCCTGCGCTCAGCTTTCTTCATGCGCGAATAGGAGTCGCCGGAATACAACGTCACGTTCGTCCCAAGACCCTCGTCGCTCTCCACCTTGGGGGCGGCCATATGGAATGCCTCGCACGACGCAACCACGATATCCCAGCCACTGCCCTGCTCCTCACACAGGTGCATCTGGCGCAGCAAGCCCGCGAGCGCTGAGTTCCTGCTCTTTGGCTGTGCGTTGAGCATGCGCTCTTTTGGAACAAGGGACTCACCGGGGTTTGAAAACACAATCCTGCCGTTAAACACACTTACCACCGGGGAGGAATGTGCATCCGAAAGATCCTGGTGAATAACCATGTTGGACAAAAGCTCTCGAACCGCGCGTTCTGGATACTCCGCTCGCAAGCGCCTGTAAGCTCCGTCGATCCGCTCGCTTTGCGGCAACAGCGTGAGTAGGTGGCGGTTTGCCTGCTCAAGCGCGAGGGCGTATCCCACATCAAACGTGACATCACTCGTTTTGTCGAGCACGTCCTTCCCCGCATAGGAGACAACGCGAATCGGCCGCTTCCTAAGCCCGGCAAACGAGCTGAGCGACTTTGCAACCAGCAGTGCGCCGAGATTCAAAATGGAATATCGACCATTATCTTGCTTGCGAATGAGATCCTGCTCCTCAAGAAACGGCAAGGCGTCCTCAAGGGCCGTCGGCCTGCGAAGACCGAGCAGGCCGAAATACGCATCGATGTCCAATTTCGACGGCAGCTCGTCGAGCTCAACGTCTCGCTCCGCAATCTTTAGCTCAAAATCCCCCGCCTGCAGGCGCTCCCACAAGCGAGCTTCTTTTGCCGACCCGGGCTGCAGTCGGACCGTGCTGCTTCCCTCGCGGATAAACGGGGCCCTGTCAAAACAGACGGGCTGACCCACTGCGGCATCGATCTCAAGAACGACAAACCTCAGGCCATTGCGCTCTATACAGCGAAACTCGTAACTGGCGTGCAGCGACAGAAAGAGACGAAGCCAAATTTGCAGATCCTGACTGCCCTTTCCCTTTGCATGGTAAGGGTCGAACTGTGTGCCGACGAGCGCATGGGTGTCATCCTCAACACCCCAGATCTTATAGGCGCGCGGACGGCCCAGATACGCCGCGACGTTCGCCAGCGCGGAAATATCCCGGCCGATTCTCTCGGGGTCGCTGTTGCCCTCCTTGAATTCAATCCACTCTGTCTCGTTTGGATAACCAATAAGCGAGTAGATAAGTTCCATATCATCCGCTTCGCCCACATCGACCCCCGTTCAGACGATTTGATAACTAGATGATAACTAGAAGGCAACTAAGAGGCAACTAAAAACGTTGCACCAGAATCACAAAGCCGCAGGTAGATGACGCTGCGGTTTTGCCGCTCACCGCGATTTGTGATTCTGGCGCAACTAGAACACCCAACGAAGGAGCGATATCAATGGGGTCTGAACCCGGCTGGACCAAAAAACAAGCGGTCTCGCCGCAGGCGCAGCCAGTGTCCCGAGCGAAACGGATGACCCCTACAGCTCGCAGGCCGCCTTGTAACCGGCCTCGATGGCGTCGCGCAGGTTACCGCACTGCTTTGAATCACCCAGCACGTGGCAGGCAAAGCCCGCCTCGGCCAGTGCGTCGGCGAGCGCAGTGTTGGGACGGTAGCCCAACGCGAGCACCAAAGTGTCGGCACCCTCAATCACGTGCTCCTCGCCGTCCTTCTCGTAGGAGATGGTGTCCTCGGTCACGCCCGTGAGCTTGGCCTCGGTGAGCACGTGGACGCCCTTGTCCAGGATGCGGGTCACGAGCACCGCGCGACCGGCACCGCCCTCGTTGGCGGCGAGCGTCTTGGTCATCTCGATGAGCGTGACGTCGCGGTTGGACGGCGCGAGGTCGTTGACCAGCGGGGCCAGGTAGTCGGCCGTCTCGCAGCCCACGGAGCCGCCGCCCACGATGACGATCTTCTTGCCCGGGAACGCGCGGCCTGCCAGCAGGTCGTCGGCGGTCATGACCTGCTTGAAGCCCGTCATAAATCCGGGGACGATGGGCTCGGCTCCATAGGCCAGGACAACCTCGTAGCCCGCGAAGTCGCGCTGGATGTCCTCAGCGGTAAGCTCGACGCCCATGCGGACGTCCACGCCGGCCTCGGCCAGACGGCTGAACTGGTACTTGATCACGCGGGTGAGCTCCTGCTTTGCCGGCGGGACCGACGCGATGCGCAGCTGGCCGCCGGGCTCCTCCTGCTTATCCACGAGCACCACGTTGTGGCCGCGGCGCGCAGCGATGTACGCAGCCTCCATGCCTGCGGGGCCCGCACCCACAACAAGCACGTTCTTCTTCTCGGCAGCCGGCTCAAAGCCCGCCTCGTCGTGCTCGACATCCGGGTTGACCGTGCAGGAAATGGGCTTGCCGAACATGATGCCGTTCAGGCAGCGCAGGCAGCCGATGCAGGGGCGGACCTCCTCGGCGCGGCCCGCGGCGGCCTTGTTGCAGAACTCGGCGTCGCACAGATTGGCGCGGCCCATCATGCAGATGTCGGCGGCGCCGTCCTCGATGAGCTCCTCGGCGATCCAAGCCTCGTTGATGCGGCCCACGGTGGCCACGGGGATTTTCACATGCTTCTTGATCTCGCGCGAGAGGGCGGCGTGGCTGGCCTGCTTGGTGCCCGCGGCGGGGATGGCCGAACCGCGCTTGATGGTGGTGCCGCCGGAGACGTGGATCATGTCGACGCCGACCTTTTCCAGGCGACGGGACACGTAGATCATGTCGTTGAGGGTGAGGCCGCCGTCGGTGTACTCATCGCCGGAGATGCGCACGTCGATGATGAAGTCCTTGCCGCAGCGCTCGCGGATCTCGGCGATGACCTCCAGCAGGAAGCGCATGCGCGCGTCCAGGCTGCCGCCGTACTCGTCGGTGCGCTTGTTGTACTGGGGCGAGAGGAAGCCGCCGAGCATGCCGTGGGCGTGCGCCGCGTGGACCTCGACGCCATCGACGCCAGCCTTCTGCATGCGCACGGCCGCGTCGCCGAACTGGCGGGTAAGTTCGTGAATCTCGTCGATGGTGATGGGGCGCGGCGCCTCGCGGGCGTAGGACGGGCCCACGAAGGACGGGGCGATGAGGCGCGGCGTGCCGGGCACGTTGAACGCCATGTAGGCGGGGTGGAACAGCTGCGGCATGATCTTGGCGCCGTACTGGTGGACGGCGGCGGCGAGCTTCTCCCAGCCGGGGATGAAGGTGTCGTCATAGCAGCACATGTCGCCGGGCAGGTAGGTATAGGTGGGCTCTACGGTCACGACCTCGGTGATGATGAGGCCCACGCCGCCCTTGGCACGCGCGGTGTAATGGTCGACGAGTGCGTCGGTCACATAGCCGTGATCGGCCAGGTTGGTGGACACGGGCGGCATGAACACGCGGTTCTTGACCTCCTGCGTGCCGACCTTGATGGGGCTGAACAGCATTGGGTAAGCCTGGGATTCCATGAATCTCCCCCTCTTTCGCAAAGCGAAAACAACAAATGTGCGTTTACTGCCGCAATTACTGTAGCGCAAAAGAGGGAGGACGTAGACGGTCCTCCCTCCCGGATGGGTGGGCTTGAATGGCCGAGGCGGCCTGATTTGCGGTTCTGGCGCAACTAAAGAAGTGCGGCATTACTGCGACAAGGTGCGACATTGCTGCGAAATAGGTGCGAAATAGGTGCGAAGCCTATCGCATAGAATAGTACTGCCCCGGATCGTTGACAGCCGAGCCGTGCCACTCGAGCGGACCGGAAGGACCCGAAATTCCTTTGAGAACGTTCCCGGCCGTGCGGCGAGTGCGCCCGATGTGGTCGGCGAGCTCCCTGGCGGTCACTTTGCCATTCGTAAACGCGAGCCGAACCGCGGCCAACTCGTATTCGTCGAGGGAAGCCAGTCTCTCAGCTGAAAGCTTGTCCTCGAGCGCTTCGCTCCTCCTGACGGTCCGCGCCACGATGTTGTTCTCAAGCGTCAGCTGAACCCTCGTCCCGCCGGGCTCCGTGTATACCGGGTCGTTGAGCAGGGAGTCCTGCATCTCGGTATAGATGCGCTTGACGCCCTCGTTCAACTCTCGAACCCATCCGAATTCGACCAACGTGCGCGCGATGCGCGGGTTGCGCGAGTAGCGGGTGGTCCTCATGTTGTCGAGCGTCACGATGTTCAGGAGCGCCCCCGGGCTGACGATCTCAAGGCGGTCATCGAACATCGAGACCCGGATGTAATCGCCCCGGAACGAGTAGTCGCGATGGGTCACCGCGTTGACGAGCCCCTCAAACCAAGCGAACTCAGGGTATTCTGGCACGGTCTTGAACTCAGTTCTATCAATCGAACCCCTGCACGATTGGCTTCTGATGCGCAATCTGTTTTCAATCGTCATGATACTCGGAGCGCTCGACCCTCGACAGCGCCCTGGGCCTCATTGGAACAAGGCGCCTCATCGGGTCCCCCAGCGTAAAAATCCTCACTTCTGTTGAAGCCGACCAGGAACCCAAATCACTCCGCTTCAAAGCCAAACACACTCAGGGCGGACCGGCAACCTGGATCTTCTTGGCGCTCGAATCGGAAGAAGGCGGGTCTCAAATCGAAACCGCAAACGCGTTGCTGCGAAGCCTTGACCGCCTGTTCAACGAACACGAGCTGTCATTCACGGGCGTATCCGGCGACGAAATCTCATCAATGTCCGATCCGGGGTCTCTCCCCGAAGCAACAAGGCCATTTTGTCCTTCCCGACGCTCAAGCGTCGAAACAGCCGCTTTTGAGCGCCCGCCGATAGCGCATTCGATTACGTCGCCACAAAACAAGAAGAGGAAGAGGATAAAAACCCTCGCCCTCACTGTAGCTTTGGTCGCGGGGAGGCGGGTATGAACTAAAGACCTCCGACTTGTGAGGGTATCAGGCCCTCAGACAGAGCTTGGACTACGGCCGAGCCCATCACATTGTTTAGTCCTATAAACGGTCCAATATCTTCATTTCTAGTCGTTAGATTGGACTAAAATGACCTTGTTTTCGATATTTAGTCGTATCTTACGACTAAATATCAGCCGCAAGCCCGTTAGGAGCGATCTTGTACTACAGCGATCACGATGTCCTTGAACTCATCGCCCGTATCGAGAAGCCCTACGAGAGCGAGGTCATCGAGCTCAAGGAAGCGAAGAGCGACTTCAGCTTCAAGGATCTCGGGAAGTATTTCTCCGCGCTGAGCAACGAGGCGATCCTGCGCGGGAAACAAGACGCCTGGCTTATCTTCGGAATGGACGACGACAAGGTCGCGTGCGGAACTTCCTACCGAGAAGGAAATCCAGCCAACCTTCGGTCCCTTAAAAAGGAGATCGCGGACCGCGCGAACAACCGCCTTACCCTGAGAGAGATCCATGAGCTCAGGATTGACGGCAAACGCGTCCTCGCATTTCAAATCCCCGCTGCGACGCCAGGGATGCCGACGGCGTTCAACAATGCGGCATGGGCGCGCGAGGGCGAATCGCTCGGGCCGCTGCCCATAGATAAGTACGAGCAGATACGCCAAATGCAGAGGCCTGACTGGAGCGCCCTGGAAATCGAAAATGCCACCTTCGAGGACCTCGACCCCGCGGCCGTGAAGAAGGCGATAGAGCTTTTCCTCTCCAAGCACCGGCGCCACTCCGGGGCGTTCGCGGACATGGACGACCGCACGATCCTTGATATGGCAAACCTGACCAAAAACGGCAAAATCACCCCGACGACGCTCATCCTGCTCGGTAAGCCGGAATCCACCCAGCTGCTCAATGGGATGAGCCCGCGCATCACCTGGACGCTCTACGCCTCAAACGGATCGGTGACCTCTTACGAGCACTTCAAGCCGCCCTTCCTTCTCGCAATCGACCAGGTCCTCGGGAAAATCCGTAACGAGAAGTACCGGTTCAACGCAAATGGCGCAAGCCTGTTTCCCTTTGAGGCGGACCAATACGAGCCCGAGATTATCAGGGAACTCCTGAACAACTGCATCGCCCATCAGGACTATTCCATGCAGGGGCGGATCAACGTCGAGGAATTCGAGGACCACCTCGTGTTCCTAAACGAAGGGTCCTTCATTCCGGGGACAATCGAAAACGCGATGCAACCGGGTTTTAAACCAAGCTACTACCGCAACCCCTTCCTTTCGGAGGCGATGGTGCAGATGGACATGATCGACACGATTGCCATGGGAATCCCCAAGGTATTTCAGATGCAGCGGAAGCGGTATTTCCCCCTACCCACCTACGACCTTTCGGATCCAACCCGTGTGCGCGTAAGCGTCTACGGCAAGACCATCAACGAGAGCTACAGCAGGCTCCTCTACGCCAAGCCGGACCTCCCGATGGATATCGTCTACCTTTTGGACAAGGTTCAGAAAGGCGCAGAGATCACGAACGAAGAGGCAGCAGAGCTGCATCGGCTCAAGCTTATCGAGGGCAGGTACCCCCACATCTCCATTACGAACACCTTGGCTTCAAAGACGGGGCAGGAGGTATCATACACGCGCAGCAAAGGTCTCAATGAAGAGGCCTGCAAGGCGCTTGTCATTCAGATGCTCTCAGAAACGGGACCCGCGCCACGCGCGAAAATCACCGCTCTCCTCAGCGACCTTCTCCCCTCGGGCCTTACCGATGCTCAAAAGGCCAAGAGGGTATCGAACCTACTAGCGAAGATGAAAAAGGTGGACAAGACCATCGATAGTGACGGGACGGGAAAGACCGCAAGATGGCATGCCCTGTAACAACATGATTGATCTTGCTGTCGGGTGAGCCCCTTTTAACCATGCGCAAACACGCCCTTACGCTTTTACACAAATGCGTAAGGGCGTGTTTGTGTAAAAGCGTAAGGGCGTGTTTGCGCACCGCCGTAATAACACACTTTCCGACCCGCGTCCGAGGCCCTTTCACACCCAAATCTGGATGCCGTGAGCGTCCTTCCTGATGGCGTCCCCGTAATTTGCAGTCGGAAAATAGTCGGCTCATAGTCGGAAAGCAACAAAAAAGCTCGCCGGCATAGCCGACGAGCTGCAAGTTCTTGGTCGCGGGGGCAGGATTTGAACCTACGACCTCCGGGTATTGTTGTGCTATAGTTCTTATCAGTTTTAATCATAAAGTTTTGGCTGGTAGATACTACTTTTACTTCCTGCTGTTACTATTTTAATCACTTTGTTTCCCTTTGAAAGTAGGGACAATAGTAGGGACACTTCTACATTATTAGGTGAAAACATGCCGAGAAACGAACTCCAACCGGGCCAAGACACAATCGACAGCGCGCAAATCAAGCCCGACTCACGAGGCGGCTACCGTATGAAGTGGAGCATACGGCTCCCAGACGGATTGACCCTGAGACGCGACACACGGGGAAAGATGACCAAGGGGGAGCTGAGGGCAAAAGCTCGGCGTCAGGCGGAAGATCTTAAAGCGACCTTTGGACAACAAAACAAATGGCGCAGCTCCGACCTGCTCGGGAACTACATCAAATCCGAAGCAATGAGCGCCGTAAGGGAAAGCCCTAGAATCCGTGACACGACACGGGAGCGTTACATCCTGTGTCTTTCTATCATCTTGGATACGCTCGGCGGATACCCGATAGCGGACGCGTTCCGCGCTGGCACCTTCAGCAATGCGCTAACCTCGATTGCCCATCAACACGGGACGGCTACGGCAAGACAGGTGCGGAAAGTCGTCAACAAATGGGTCATACAGCCGCTCATTCTCTCTGGCGTGCTAGCATCCAACCCCATCGCTGGCCTATCCTTCGACCTTCCGGAGCACAAGGCGAGCAATAAGCCTGACGGCGGCAAGGGCCTCACGGAGTGCGAGTGGATGCGAGCAATAGATTGGCTCCTCTCCGATGACTGGCGGTCAATCCTTGACGAAAGCGCACCCATACGCGGGAAATACTCGCGCCACCAGCTTTCCAACGTCCGCCGCTCGATAATCGAGATGACCGCTTTGCAAGCGGCAACGGGCCTTAGGATCGGCGAGGCTCGCTCGCTCACATGGAATGAAGTCGGGCAGGATTGCGCTACGGTTGAAGTGACCAACGATGCAAGCAAAACGCACAGAGGCCGTATCGTGCCCGTACTTGAATCCCGGGTGGCATCGATGCTCCAACGCAGGCGCGAAGACTTCGGTGATCACGGCCTCGTCTTCCCCTCCCCCGCCACAGATGACCCGTGGCGCGAGTGGGACAAATCAAACTGCTCAAAAGCAGTCCGTGCCCTTTATGAGCAAATGGCAGAGGAGTGCGGCTTAGAGCTGCTCCGCACCGCCCGTTCCCACGTCTGGCGCTCCACGCTCCACACAATCGCACGCAACAAGGGAATCCCAATTGAAATGAGGGCGGCGCTCTTCGGCCACGACCCCGAGACCGCGCGTCGGTATTACACCGATACGCAAGACGTCAGCGGGGTGGCGAAGGCCTTCATGAATCAGTAACGTTCACACTGAATGGTAACTGAGTCAAAGACATCCGCATCGAACAGTTGCGAAAGCGAGACCCCGAACCCGTCAGCAAGTTTCTTCATATTGATGAGGGTCACGTTCCTGCGGCCCGCTTCGATAGAGGCGTAATACGATCTATCCATTCCGATTGCGTTCGCAAAGCTCTCCTGACTGACCCCAAGACCAGCCCTGAGTTCTTTGCAGCGCGTGCCGAATGATGTCTGAATCCTCGTATCCATGCCATCAAAATCGGTTATTGTTGTATCTATAACAACGGACTCTATACAACAATCTATTGAGAGGCCGCAGGAATCACTGCGAAACGGAGGCATCCAAAGATGATGTGGAAGCAGGGCTCGCAGAAATCAGAAGATGGCGCTAACGTGCGGGAGATTGCACTAGATAAGCAATCCAAGGCCGCTCGCAACGATGAGCAACCCGAGGACGCAAAATCTAAGAAGAGAACCGTCTTGATAGCGTTTGGCGCGCTGCTTGCCCTTTGCCTTGCAATCGGCATGTCCAACTGTGCCGCAAGTTACAAGCAAGCTGAAAGCATTAAGAATCCGCCGCCGGAACAGGTGGAAAAGGACGCCAAGACCGGCCCGCACGCCGATAAGGACAAGGTGGACGAGGAGAGCCAGAAGGCCGAGGAGGGCGTGACCGACGAGCCATCGGGTAACGGCAATGGAACGCCCGCTCCCGAGACCAATGGCAGCGACAACAGCGGTAGCGCAGCCGGTGGCGGTAATGGTGGGAACTCCGGCTCAAACGGCGGTTCCGGCAGCTCGAACAACGGTGGCGGAAGCAATCCGCAGCATGTCCACAACTGGGTTGCCCAGACCACGGTTGTACATCACGACGCAGCGTATCAGACCATCCATCATGATGCGGTATATGGAACCGGTGTCGAGTGTAACGGATGTTTTGCACAGTTTGATTCGTATGGAGCTTGGAAAGCACATTGCAACTCTCAACTAGACAGTGGAAACACTAATTGCATGGGCTACCACACTATCAAAATAGTATTAGAGCAAGCATGGGACGAGACCGTTGAAGTTTCCCCTGCATGGGACGAGACGATTGCCGCTGGCTATGCCTGCTCCGGCTGTGGTGCCACCAAATAGCGAAAAGTCCTCGCCATAGGAGGTCGATCATGGAAGACAAGAAGGATTTCGATAAGGATAAGAAGGAGATGGGAACGCAGCAGATGCCGCACGTCCCCACCGAGGGGGAGGAGGATGAGAAGAAGGGCACCATCGTGCTCTTCGGCCATGAGTTCGACAAGAAGAAGGCCGTGATGGCCGGACTCGGCGGGCTGCTGGCAATCGCCCTCATCGGAGGCGGTGTCTGGTACGCGGCTTCGCAAAAGCCGGAGCCGAAGGAGCCTACGCCCATCGAGCAGACTGAGAAGCAGGAGCAGCAGGTCATCCAGCTCGGTGCCAAGGCGGACGGCTGGGTGAAGGGCGAGTCCTCGCCGGTCATCGCCCACATCGTGAACAAGGAAGAGAAGGTGGACTACTACCACGCCTACGACGCGAACGAGCCGCACGCGCTCGACGTGCCAGCAGAGGGCGAGTACGAGGTCTCCTTCATCAGCCCCGTGGACAAGGACGGCTCCACCTACGAGGTCCCCAAGACCGCCAAGGTGAAGTCCGAGGTCGAGGAAAAGGATGGGAAGGACGCGGGGGATGAGCTGCCCTTCGAGTTCAAGCCCATCGCGCCTGACAAGGCCGACGCGGATGCGCTCAACGCCATCGTGAAGTCCGTCGGCGATGCCGTGAAGAAGGGCGACGGGACCCTGACCGGCGCGAACGGCACCAAGGTCATCGAGCTGGTCAAGGAGAACGCCAAGGCAAACCCGAACGCCGACAAGGACAAGGTCGATGAGGAGGGCCAGAAGGCCGAGGAGGGCGTGACCGACGAGCCGTCAGGCGGGAACACGGGCGCTTCCAAGCCCGAGACCGGCGGTAATAGCTCATCCAGCAGTAATGGCGGCAGCACCGGCAATGGAGGGAACTCCGGCTCCAACGGCAGCAGTGAGAGCAAGCCGCAGCATGTCCATAATTGGATTGCGCAGACCACGACAGTTCATCATGATGCGGTATATAAGACAGTTCATCATGATGCGGTATATAAGACAGTCTGCGTTTGTAATGGATGCGGTGCGCAATTCGATACAGATGATAGTTGGGGAGCGCATAGTGAATCTCAACTCATGTCAGGAAACTACGGGTGTGGCAGTTATTCTCCTAATAGTATAGTAGTGTCTCCCGCTTGGGATGAGACGGTTGAGGTGTCTCCCGCTTGGGATGAGACGGTGACTACTGGTTACAAGTGTTCTGGATGTCCCGCCACCAAATAGAGCATACAGATATGTTCGTATAGAAAAGCCCCTGACTCTGATTGTCGGGGGCTTCGTCATATATCAGTTTTCACAGAAGCAATGTCCTTCATTTCAGGATTCCACCCCGAACCCCGCAAGGGACGCGTCCCTTGACCCGTATCTCGGGTTTCACCCGAACCCATCCTCGCCGGAGAGCAGGGAAAGCAGGAGGCCTCCTTTCCTTCACCGAGAGGATTCCCCGTGAGCCTTCTGTAAACGGGCTTTCGCGGCATATCCTCGCCAAGGCTCCGGTATTCCACGCTCCCGTTGACAACGGCTCCGCGCCGGTTACATACAAAGGGCCCAGTTCACGGAACTGGGCCCTTTCTTGCAGAACTAATTCAGCCTAACCAGATTGGATCGTCACGCGAACCTACGCGAAGGCGAGGTGCTTTTCCTGCTCGCGGCACTCGGTCAGGTACATGTTAATGATGACCTGATACGGCACACCCGTGCGGGCGGCTTCAGCCTTGAAGTACTCGATGTTCGCGACGTCGAGGTTCATGGTCACGGGTTTGCGCAGCCGTTCGACGTAAGGATTCGCGCGGCTCTCACTGAAATCGTACTCTTCCCTCATTTCCGCCACCTCCAATACTGGCGCTCCTCGTTTCTGGTCGACTTCCTCGCGGATATGATGCGGATCGTCGAACCCTCGCCACGGACACAATGACAGACCGTGAGAACCCGGGCCGACATGCTCATCCCGATGAGAATGAACCTCTCCTCATCACCCGAATGGTCCGGGTCATCGATGACGCGAGCATACGGGTCGTAGAACGACTCGCACGCCTCGTTGAACGTAACGGCATGCTTGCCAACGTTCGACTCGGCCTTCCGGTCGTCCCACTCAAAGTCCATGTATCCACTCTCATTCATATTGATATCATACATATATTATAAATACTCGTCAATGGCATAACGACTGCTTGCACAAACGTCATTCAGCATGCCTCCTTAACGCCCCCTACCACGATTGCGCACGGTTCTCACCTGCTCAACCGCGCGCCTCTGCCCCTGCTCCTGCCGCTGGGGTTGCGTGCTGCCAGCCCGAGCGGCTTTCCTCGGTACGCCAGACGCCAGCTCGTTTCTCAACACATCGGCATCGCGTCGATACGCAAGCCACAAGCGCTTCACCTCAGGATCATCCACAACCTCCTTGGGAGGTCGCCTAAGTTCGAGCCTCGGAAAGGCGGTGAGGGTCGCGCCCTCCAATCTATGCGCCTCCTTGCGGTAATCGAGGTAGGCCTTCCTCATCTCCTCTAGATAGGCATCACGGATACCGATGACGCAGCGGCGCTCGTTCTCGGCGGCTGCTCGGGCTTTAACGATTGCCGCACTTCTCCTCTCGATGTCGGCCTTCACGTTCATCCGGAAGCACTTCTCTAGGCCCTCGGGCGTGAGTTCCGGACACAGCTTGGACAGCGGTAGCGGGATGATGGATGGCTCGTCAACATCACCGATGAGCAAATCGCGTCCACTGCCGGAAACAGACACGCGCCAGTCTTCAAGAACCTCGCGATATTCGTAAATGTCCTCGGCCCTATCCGCCGCCAAGCGACAAAGCTCGCGCAAATTACCCTTAATCATTCGCTCCGCAGCCAACTTGGCGTTCCGAACCCCAATCTCCTCGTTCTCGCGACCGATACGCGTAACGGGATGGTACTCCCTCCCCGCCTCTTCTTCTCGACGCTTGGCGCCACGCTCCATAGCCGCCGCCCTTAACCCGAGATGGCGTGTTGGCGCTTCTTCGATTCCCCTCTCTGCGTTACTCAAATGGCTCACGCGCTCGTCTATGCCATTCCTTTCAAGCGCGGCATTAACGCAATCGGCCCACAGCTTCCTACGCTCAATTAGGGCGGCCTTTGCCGCGTCCCTCGCGTCTTCGCCGCTATCCGTGACAACCATGGCAATCGGGTTCTTGCTCTTCCTGTCCTTTTTCCCTAATCCCAAGCATTCCGCCTCGGACATGGTGCGCTGCTCGCCGTCCTCGAAAGTGAATACTTTTTCGTATCCCTCTCCCTTCGCCCACCGCTTCCAATCTGCGGCGTCCACCCAAGTGTCCTCACCTCCAGGCTTACGGCAGAGATACACCTTGATGTTCCTTCGCTGCTGCGGCCTCACGAATCCATCGCGACCACAGACGAGATCTGACTCGAGGAAGTGCCCGTGGAAGTTCCCATTGCCATTAGTTTGGTCGTGAATCGCCCACTCAACCGGATGCCCCGTCTTCTTCGCAACCTTAGCCGCATAATCCTCCATCAGGCGCTTCCTCTCACTTGCGGAAAGCTCTCTCGGCAAAGCCATCTTCTCCCGATGGGCATAGCACTCATTACCGCGCTGCGCCGCCTCGGCGGCGTTCCAGAGTATTTCGGGATCGCGGAACGCAGCTGGCGCGAGTTTTGGTAAGGCGACTCCATGAGCAACGACCCTGTCGGCACGCCCATATGAGCACTTCACTCCCGTCAACTCCCGAAACATGGAGACGCCGCTAAGATACGCCGACGCCTTCACCGCGCTCGACCCCGCCGCCGGGGAAACGCCGTTGCGAGAAAAGTGGTATATCGCCATCCGATGTCACCTCGAATCAAAAGGCGCGTCTCCGCGTCGCGAAAACCGCCTGCGCAGCTCTCGCCCTCTGTAAGAGCGCACATGCAAACCTCTCTCGCAGGCACTCGCTGAGAAAGTGGTTTTAAGTGCGCCGTTTCACGATTATAGCGCTCCAGCGCTATAATCGTGAAAGCGGGGTGCCGCCGCCCCGCCCCTGATGGGTGCCGCCGACCATCAGGGCATCGACTACGACATATTGTCTTTTAGATACGAGGAGACACGATGTCACCCACGCCGAAACAAAGAAGCGCGAGGCTCACCGAGCAGATAAACAGACGCCGCAAGGAAATCGAAAGGCTGGAAAAACAGAACGTCGAGTCGAAACGGGCAGAACGAAACCACCGACTCATCGTGTCGGCGGCAACCATAGAGGCTGTGGCGCACGAGCGTGGCAATGTGAAGTTCGAGATAAACGAGAAGCTGGCGCGAAAAATGGCGGAGTCGTATTTCGCTTCGCTCGAAAACACGAAGAGAAAAGAAGCCACCGAACGCGATGGGCTTTAGCCCGTAGCGATCGGCACCGCAATCCAACACGGAGAAGCCCGGACCCTCGCGGCGCTCCGATTGCGCTGTTGGTGCCCGGACCTTCCTTCCTCGCAGCCTGCGAGATACGATTCCCGGCAGGGACGAATGCCGCGCCTGTGCGTGCGCCCATTGCACGGAGACTACGGTCAGCCCGCGCCTGCCGAGCTACACTTGCTCGGGGGCCACGGGCCTCGGCCTCATTCTATCCTCTGGCACTCGACCACGTTCTCGACCCAATCGAGCGAGAAGGCGCAATCGACGGCCTCGGACATCGACTCCGCCTCGACCTCCACGGGCACCCAGCTCCCGTCCTCGACCAGAGCGGTCACGACCCATCTGGACATGCTCACCGCCCGGTCGGGAGGCGGTGCGGGGCGTAGCGGCGCAGCACGTCGAGGTAATCTATTTCGTCCGTGTCGTCCTCGAACGCTGTGATGGACCCGACGGTGCGCATGAACCAATCCGCCCTCGACAGGAGGGACAGCGAGAGGCACTGGGACTCGACCTCGTCGCCCTCCGCCGCCATCCACGTCCCACGGGCGGCGCGGACGCATCCGTAGCGGGAGACGTTCCTGTCCGTGCAGTCGTACAGCTCCTCAACGTCGTACCCGGCTGACTCCGCCTTGCCCTCGTCGAACTCGATGGTGAAGCTCCACGGCACCGCCCTAATCCCCATATCCCGTCATCCTCCTGCTTCCCATGCGGGCCACCACGGCCCCGTCCTCGCGCGTCAGGACGAGCGCCCTGCTCTGCCCCGCACACTCACACTTCCAGCGCGCAGATTCGGCCTGCCCCAATGCCATCTCGTCGGACGGCGCTGACAGGCTCAGCCGCTCCACGCGCTCCGAGAGCGCTGCATCCCTGAACACGTCGAGGCGGTACCTCACCGGAAATCGCCCATCGCCGCGTCGATTTCCACCCGGTCAAACCCTCCGCACCCGTTATATGCGCAATCGCGGTGCATGAGATATGATTCGCCATCGGGCGCATCAAGGCGCACGCACGGCCCATCGAGTGAGCTGCCGCAGTGGTAGCACTCCATGCCACGGGAATCTACCCGCGACACGGTGCAGCGCTCGGGCAAGCCATCCTCCGTCCAGCTGTACAGGAGCGCCATATTATGAGCCACCAATTCTGAAACATGACATTGCTAAATACAGGATACAGCTTTGCCAGCCAGGTAAAGCCAAGCGCGAGCTTCATCCGACGGCAAGACGGCAAAAGACCGGAGATTGCGCTTCCATCTCCGGTCTTCCGACACTCATCCTTTCAAATCAAATCGTCCTCAATGCTTGGTCGCAGCGATATGCCTTCCTGACGTCTCCTATTTCCCCACCGCGTCGCTCAGATCAGGGTGCAGCTCAATCGCCAAGCGCATTGCCTCATCCCGGCTCACGCCCTTACTCCCTGGGATGAAGCCAGCGCACTCTGAAGGTTCCCGTATGTACCATCCCCCCTCGTTTTTGTCACCGTTCTTCGTGCTTGTGATGCAACCAATCCTGAGGCGCTTGCGCCCGTCCCCGCCGTTCCCGGCGTCTGCGGATTGCGCCTTCTCGGGGAAACGACCTTCGCGCCGGTTCCAAGCGTGGAGCTTGGATCGCCAGTCGCGAATCGGCCTGCCGTTCGTATCGCGCCAGCCATTGGCGCTGTAATAGTCGAAGAACCTTTCGGGAGGAACAATCAGGCCGCAATGCCTGCAATAAGCAATCACCTCATCGAGGGTTGGTGCGCGCATTCCCCCGCTCTCCCTCGTATCGTCTCCAGACCCAGCCCTAGCTCTAGCTCTCTTTTTATCGTTACCATTACTGTTAGCCAATGGCAGCTGCACAGCTTCAATGACGTCGCAGCAGGTAGAAGGGATTTCCGAGCGAAGTTTTTTCTCAGGTTCCTTAAAGGGACTTGCAAACGACTTATCCGAAATCTCGGAAATGTCTTCGAAACCGCTCTCAGAAACTTCCTCGCTCCCATCACGACGGCCCAAGGCGTTGATGGCTTGGCCGCGCTTATAGTCGATCTGGTTCTTTATCCCGGCGAAATAAAGCTTGGCAGGTGCCGGGAGCCTGTCTGGCTCCTTGCCGTCGAAGAAATACGATGCCATTGCGCCCATTACCTTGTCATACTGGGCCGGCGACAGGTTGTCACGAGCACCTTCGTAGTGCTTTCGCTCCAACTTGAAATACTCCAAGCCGTCAAAACGTAAGTCCTCCACGACCTACTCACCTCCCCCGCAACGGCGGCGGGAATGCAGCCAGCTCTCCAAGTCCTCCATCAGATAGAGAACGGGCGAGCGAGGGGAGTCACCGATATGGACGTAAGCCGGTCCCCTACCTGCACAGCGCCAATTGGCAAGCGTTTTCGGGGAGACGCCAAGCGCACGGGCGGCGTCCTCGCTCGAAAGCGCCATCGGAACAACGCCGGGGATTAAGTTGTCTTGATCTTTGTGTTTCATAACGGTTCTCCGACCACTAAACAACGGAGAGTCGATATGAAAAAGCGACACAGAGACGGGCATCTTACCCGCTCTCTGCCGTCGCTCCGTGCCTCATAACTGGACCGGCACATCCGTGAACGACATTCCCGACCGTCGTTGTCTTTCGTTCACATAATCGGATGCTGGAAGCTGTTCATCCCATCTGTAGTGTGGGTTCGCTCGTCTCGAAGCGACGGTTACCAAGCCGCCGTCCTCTCTCGGGGTCTTATGCCTAGCGATTGCTTTTCGCCAATAGCCGAACTTATGCGCATATCACGACGTTCGCGCAGCCCTGCGAGCACTCGTCTACTTTCACGGCTCCGTATGCAATTTTCTTAATATTACCCCAGATTTCCCGCTACGCCCAAGCCGACGAATGACCCGCACATATTTGAAAAGCGGGACAATAGTAGGGACACTCAAGCAAAAATGACCCTTCGCATAAAAAAATACCTGCGTTTCCGCAGGTATTTGAAGTTCTTGGTCGCGGGGGCAGGATTTGAACCTACGACCTCCGGGTTATGAGCCCGGCGAGCTACCAGACTGCTCCACCCCGCAATGTCTGGACGCACCGTGTGCGCAAGGAGTTATATTACGCAGGCGCCCATGCATCTGCAAGGCCGGCGGCACCTCTCCACAATTCCATCACGCAAACTACTCGACGCACAGCCTGCATCGCCGGGCTCATAACCTGGAGGTCGTAGGTTCAGCTCACCCAAAGCCACCAGGCACGCCCGAAGCTGCCATAATACTAAGGTCAATACGTTCACATTGCGCCGACGCTAGGAGACCCATGGCGAATACGTCTCTCACCACGCACGACACGCCCTTGCACGAGTTTTACGCGAGCTGCCCCGAGGGCTTCGAAACTGCACTCGCCGACGAGCTCCGTGGTATGGGGCTGCGCCAAGTCCGCCCGCTCAAGGGCCGCGTGGCGTTTGCCGGCTCCCCCGCCGACGCCGAGCGCGCATGCCTGTGGTCTCGCCTTGCCAGCCGCATCTTTGTGGTGCTCGGCCGCTTCGCCTGCGCCAACGCCGAAGATCTGTATGAAGCAACTCGCTCCATTGCCTGGGAACGCATCCTGCGCGCAGGCGCCACCATCGCCGTGACCGCGCGCGGCACCAATGACGAGCTGCGCAATTCCCACTTTGCCGCGCTCCGCGTGAAGGACGCGCTGTGCGACCGCATGCTCGAGGTCGAGGGCCGTCGCCCCAACGTCGACACGGACGACCCCGACGCGCGCATCTCCCTCACCCTGCGTGGCAACCGCGCGAGCATCCAGTTCGACCTCTCAGGCGACCCGCTGTTCAAGCGCCTTCCGCGTGAGGCCACGCGAACGCACGCCGCGCACGTCCTGCGCCCCGACTACGCAGCGCTCGCCTGCGCCCAGGGCAATTGGCAAGAGATCTGCTCGGCCGCACTCACTAATACTAAAGACGCGATGGGCGATGAGGATACCGCCGCACCGGCCGACGGCAGCGCTCTGGCCGGCTCCACCGCCGAGCGCCCCACCCCCACGCTCCCCGTCATGATCGACGCCTGTTGCGCGGGCGGCGGCGTGGTGCTCGAGGCCGCCTCGATCCTGGCCGACCGCGCACCCGGTCTCGAGCGCCGGAACTGGGGCTTCCAGAGCTGGTCTGAGCACGACGCTGCCGCATGGCGCGAGCTGCTCGACGAGGCCGATCGCCGCGCGGAGCTCGCCCAGGGACGAGTCGCCCGCATCGTCGCCACCGACCCGTCCGGAGACGCCGTCGCCTGCGCGCGCCGCGTCCTCAAGGCCGCCGGCCTCGCCGACCGCGTGATCTTTGCCCAACCCGACCTCGATAAGATCTCGCGCAAACTCATGATGCCCGCATGCTGCGGCGGAGAACCGCGCGGGTTCGTCTTCCTCGACACCACCGAAACGGCGATCTCCAAAATGTCCCGCGTGCTCGACCTCGCCACGAGCCTGCACGCCGGCGCCTGTGGGGCCGACCCCGTCCGCACCATGCTGCGCTCGCTACCCGCCGTCGCCCTCACCCGCGACGACCTGCTTGCCCGCACGCTCGGCGAGCCCGTGCAAACCCTGCGCGTCATGCCAAACAACGAGGACGCCTCGCTTTCCATTTTCGCGGCGGCAAACGGCAACTCCGCTGCCAGCGGCGATGCCCCCGAGGCGCCACTCGGCGCCGAACTGGAAAACGGAAGTAAGTCCGCCGCCCCTGCCGGCGGCGGAGCGACCTCTCCCGCCACCTCCCTCATCGACCTGGGCGATGGCAAGCCCTGCCCCGTCCTCATCCCCGAGTCCGAGCAGTTCGCCCGTCGCCTGCGCAAGGTCGCCAAGCTGCGCCGCAAGTGGGCACAGCGCGAAGGCGTGACTTGCTACCGCGTCTACGACGCGGACCTGCCCGACTACTCAGCGGCCATCGACCTGTACGAGGGCAGCGCCGCCACCCCGGGCCGCTGGCTCGTCATCGCCGAATACGCCGCCCCTCGCGAAGTCGATCCCGCTCTGGCCGAAGCGCGCCTGCTCGACATCCTCACACTCGCTCCGCGCATCCTGCAGGTCGACCCCGACAACGTCTTTGCCAAGGCGCGCATCCGCTCGCGCGGCGGCTCTCAGTACGGCAAGCAGACCGGCGGCTCCAACCCCGGCAAGGGAGGCGAGCCTCGCGGCGGACGCGGCGGCTCGGCGTCCAACCGCCCCAGCCAGGGCGCGGGCTCGGGCACCCCGAGCGACATCCGCACCCGCAGGCTCCCCCTCATCGAGGAGGGCGGTCTCACCTTCGCCGTCAACTTCAACGATTATCTGGACACCGGCATCTTCCTCGACCATCGCATCACCCGCGGCCTCGTTCGTGAGCATGCCCGCGGCAAGCGCTTCTTCCTCAACCTGTTCGCCTACACCGGTACCGCGACCTGCTATGCGGCCGATGCCGGCGTGGAGGAGACCGTCACCGTCGACCTCTCCAACACCTACCTGGACTGGGCCGAGCGCAACATGGAACAAAACGGCTTTGTCGGCCCCGACCATCACTACGTGCGCGCCGACGTCATGAGCTGGATCCGCGACATGAGGCAGACCCGCAACCGCTGGGACCTGATCTTCTGCGACCCGCCCACCTTCTCCAACTCCAGCAAGATGGGCCGCCGCACCTGGGACGTCCAACGCGACCACGTCGAGCTGCTCGTCGGCTTGTCGCGCCTGCTCTCCCGTGAGGGCGAGGCGATCTTCTCGTGCAACCTGCGCACGTTCCGCCCCGATATCGAGGAACTGGCGCGCGCCGGCGTGGTCCTCACCGACATCACGGACGAGACCATCCCCGAGGACTTTGCCCGCAATAAGAAGATCCACCATTGCTACCTGGTCAAGCGCTACACGTCCGAGGAGGCCATGCGCCGAGTCGGCATGAGCGAGGACGCGATTCGCGAGCGTACGCGCGAGCTGCGCGAGGCTTCCGCGCGAAAACCTGCCGACACAAAGCGTTTCCGCAGGTAGAGGCATATAGCATACGCCCTGCGTACAGCCTATAATGGCTGGAACGTTAGATGGCATGCATATGCCTCTCGGCGCGCTGGGGGAAGGCCGGCGCCGGGTCATCTTCGCCAAGGAGCAATACCGCAATGGCACACTCAACTGAATCATCCGAGCACGGGCACGGTTCTGCCGCGATCCCGGTAAGCATCGGCGCGATGCTCGTCACCCTGGGCGTCGTGTACGGCGACATCGGCACGTCGCCCATGTACGTCACCAAGGCGCTGCTTGCGGGCCAGGGCGGCATCATGACCGTGACCGAGGAGTTCATCCTCGGCGCGCTCTCGCTCGTCATCTGGACGGTCACGCTGCTGACCACCGTCAAGTACGTGCTCGTCTCCCTCAAGGCCGACAACCACGGCGAGGGCGGCATCTTCGCGCTCTACAGCATCGTGCGCAAATACGGCAAATGGCTGATCGTGCCCGCCATGCTCGGCGGCGCTGCGCTTCTGGCCGACGGCATCCTCACCCCCGCGGTGACCATCACCACGGCTATCGAGGGCCTGCGCACCATCCCCGCCGTGCACGACATCATGGGCGACAACCAGATGAACGTCGTGATCATCACGCTCATCATCGTGTGCCTGCTGTTCGCGGTGCAGCGCGTGGGCACTTCCAAGATCGGCCATGCCTTCGGCCCGGTCATGACGTTTTGGTTCCTGTTCCTCGGCGGCGCGGGTCTCATCTACGTGCTCGGCAACCCTATTGTCCTACTCGCGTTCAACCCGCTGCGCGGCATCAGCTTCCTGCTGTCTCCCAACAACCATGCCGGCATCATGATCTTGGGTAGCTGCTTCCTCGCCACCACCGGTGCCGAGGCCCTCTACTCCGACATGGGCCACGTCGGCCGCGGCAACATCTACGCCACTTGGCCCTTCGTCAAGATCTGCCTCATCCTGTCCTACCTCGGCCAGGGCGCTTGGCTGCTCGCCAACGCCGGCAACCCCGAGCTCGCCCTCATCGAGGACCTCAACCCGTTCTTCCAGATGCTGCCCGAGATGGTCCGTCCGTTCGGCGTCATCCTCTCCACCTGCGCCGCGATCATCGCAAGCCAGGCGCTCGTGACCGGCGCGTTCTCGCTCGTGTCCGAGGCCAGCCGCCTCGACCTCATGCCCCACATGCAGATCTTCTACCCCGCCGAGACCAAGGGCCAGCTCTACATCCCCATGGTCAACAACGTCATGTGGGTCGGCTGCGTTGTCGTCGTGCTGCTGTTCCAGAGCTCCGCTCACATGGAGGCCGCCTACGGCCTGGCCATCACCATCACGATGATCTGCACCTCCGTGCTGCTCTTCTTCTACCTGCACGGCGTGCGCAAGATGAAGGTCTTCCCCTGGGCCTTCGTCATCTTCTTCGTCGCGCTTGAGGGCTTCTTCTTTGTGTCCTCCCTCACCAAGTTCTTCCATGGCGGCTACTTCACCATCCTGATGGCCGCGCTCATCATGGGCATCATGGTCAGCTGGTACAACGGCAGCCGTGTCGAGCGCCGCCAGTACACGATGCTCCCCGTGCGCAAGTACATCGACCAGCTCGATCGCCTGCGCAACGACTCGCACTACGAGACGCTCTGCGACAACCTGGTCTACCTCACCAACAGCACGTCGACCGACATGCTCGACCGCGACATCCTGTACTCGATCTTCGATAAGCACCCCAAGCGCGCTCGCGCCTACTGGTTCCTGAACGTCGAGGTCACCGATGAGCCGCACACCTTCGAGTACTCCGTCGAGAACTACGGCACCGACTTTGTGTACCGCGTGCACCTCTACCTGGGCTACAAGGTCAACCAGCGCGTGAACGCCTACCTGCGCCAGATCGTTTCCGACCTGTCCGCGTCCGGTGAGCTGCCGCCGCAGGTGCACGATTACTCCGTGTACGACAAGCCCGGCGTGATCGGCTCCTTCCGCTTCTGCCTGATCCGCAAGACGCTTGCGCCCGAGTCCGACGTCGAGCAGCGCGAGCGCCACGCCATCGCGATGAAGTACGCGATCCGCCGCTTCGCCGGTTCGCCGGTGCAGTGGTTCGGCCTGGAAAACTCCAGCGTGTTCTACGAGTACGTGCCGCTGTTCACCAAGTTCAAGCCGGTCGACCGCATTGCGCGCGTCGCCGTGGAGGAGCGCTGCTAACGAGCGCCTCCACGATCACACGGAATGCCAGAAGGGCCCATCCGAGTGGATGGGCCCTTTTTTCGTTTATGTATGCCAGGACGCTCGCCATGAAAACATCGCCGCCGTCCTTAAGCATCGGTTGCACTTCTTGGCCCATTCTATGGAAACGACGGATACCCGCAGCTTATCGACTAAATCTCGACAATCCGTGGGTAGTATGTTCCCTTGTCGCCTTCCGCGCGTAGCACATGTTTATTAAGGTCGGGTAAGCGCTGTCCAGGATTTGGGTACGCCGCCCGCTTCAACATCAGTTGAGCGAAGAAGAGGTTGTCGTATGTTCACTGCCATCGTATCCATCGCGGGGCTTGTCGCCTCCGCCTACTTGGGCCGTCGGGAACTCGCCCGTCGCAAGGAATCGGGCGATCGTTCCGGCATGGGCTGGGGCATCACGTTCTGCATCATGCAGGCCATTGCCATCGCGCTGGGCTTCCTCGGCATGGCGCCCGACGACATCCTCTCCCCCATCATCCTGAACGCCGTGCTCACGGCCTGCGCCTGGGCCTCTTTCGCACGTGACCTTACCTGGGCGCGCATCGAGTCCTACATGAGTCTCGGCGGCCAACTTGCCGCTCGCACCTTCCGACCCGACTGCGGCGCATGCGACAAGTACGATGCGTGCGCACATCGCATCACCCGCGACGAGGATCTCTCCCGCATCGGTCGCCTGGGCCGCAAGCTGCGCGGCCGCGCCCTCGAGCTCCGCATCGCGCTGCACCGCCCCACCGCGGTCTGCGTGATGCTGCTCTTGCTCGCCGGCCTGTTCGCCCTGCTCGGGCTCGAGATCCCCTCCAACCACGACCTCACCTGGTGCTACCCGCTGTGCATCCTGCTTGAGTGGGCGCTCATCACCGCCGTCATGGTCGGCCTGTTCTACCTGTTCCAGCGTCGCGGTGGCGCCCCGGCGTTCATCGCCTTCCTGTGCTGGGGCATCGGCATGGCGCAGTTCTTCGTCATCACGTTCAAGTCCATGCCCATCCAGCCCGCCGACCTCTCCGCCCTGGGCACCGCTGCCGCTGTGAGCGGCGGCTTCACCTACATCTTCAGCGCGTTCGGCCTGTATGGCATGGCCTTCCTGGCCATCTCCATGCTGCTGTGCTCGCTCGCCAGCGTCTTCCGCCCCGAGCCCGCCAAGCGCAACCGCCGCCTCTTCCTCACCAACCTGCTGATCGGCGCCCTGTGCCTCGTTGGCGTTGGCGCCCACGTCACGCTCATCGACTACTACAACACCCTCAACATCACCGTGTACACCTGGCGCCCGCTCGAGAGCTACTACCGCCAGGGCTTCATCCCCACGTTCATCTCCTCCGCGCAGACCATCAAGCCGCCCGTGCCCGAGGACTACGACATGGCCAAGGCCGAGAAGCTCGAGAAGAAGCTCGCCGGCGAGTACGACGAGACCACCGGCAAGACCTGGCAGCGCACCGATGCCGAGGCCCAATTCGCCGAGGAAAAGCCCACGGTCATCGCCATCATGAACGAGACGTTCTCGGACCTCTCCATCTACCAGAACATGCATGCCGGCTACAACGGCCCGCAGTTCTTCAAGAACCTCCCCGACGCCCTCTCGCGCGGCACCCTCTACGTGAGCGCGTACGGCGGCGGCACCTGCAACACCGAGTTCGAGTTCCTCACCGGCAACTCCATGTCCTATCTGGGGTCGGGCGTGTACCCCTACACGATCTACGACCTGCTCGACACCAAGAATCTCGCCGAGCAGTTCAAGGACCTGGGCTACACCACCACGGCCATGCACCCCAATCACGGCACCAACTGGAACCGCGAGAACGTCTACTCCGCCTTTGGCTTCGATCGCTTCATAACGATCAACGACTTCCAGGATGCCGAGAAGCTCCGCGGCATGGTTTCCGACGCCGCCACCTACGACAAGATCCTCGAGATGCTCGAGTCCGACTCCGCGCCTCAGTTCATCTTCGACGTGACCATGCAGAACCACTCCGGCTATGACACCGGCCTGCTCCCGCCCGACAAGCTGAACAACTACCTGATCGACGGCGCGGTGAACAACGAGGTCAACGAGTACCTGTCGCTCATCGAGGAATCCGATCGCGCGCTCAAGGACTTCGTCGGCAAGCTGCGCAAGCTCGACCGCCCCGTCGTGCTCGTGTTCTTTGGTGACCACCAGCCGTTCTTCCCCGACAAGTACAACAACCGCTGGTTCACCAATGAGGACAAGGCCGAGCACAACATGCGCCTGTGGACCACCGACTACCTCATCTGGGCGAACTACGATGTCGCCGGCAATGACCAGGACAGCCATGTGGACAACCTCTCCACCAACTACCTGGGCACCGAGATGATGAACATCATCGGCGCGCCGCTCAACGACTACCAGAAGGCACAGCTCACTCTGCGCAGCGCGCTGCCCGCCATCAACACCACCGGCTACCTTGACGCCACCGGTACCATCTACCTGACCAGCGTCAAGGAGGATGAGAACGGCGGGGATGCGCAGACATCGCTGCAGAAGGCGCTGCAGGCGCGCTCCGAGTACGCCACGATTCAGTACTACGAGCTCTTCGGCGACGGCAAGGATGTATACACCAAGCTCCGCCAGAGCGCCGCGAACGAGACCGACCCGAACCTCGCGCCCGGCACGACGCAAATCAAGTAGCTCGGGAGCGACACCGGAGGGAGCACACGCGCTTTACAAGTGCCACGGTGCTCCCCGCGCTCGATGACGAGCCTTTGCATACCGTGACGATAAAACCGCCGCATGCGCACCTCGCGCGCGGCGGTTTTTGCATATCTTTCACGATGCATAATTCAATTTATCGACTTTTGGTAACTTCTTTGGCGTTTCGTCGAGCAAACCCAGATTTCTCAAAACAAAACCCCAGGTCGCAAATGCTCGAGCAGCTCGTATGCCCTCGTGATTCGATTTCTAATTACCAAAAGTCTCATTCATGAACTTTCCGATGCACCGCACCCCCGTGCGAAGCGATCAACCAGCCCTCAGCCGATGCGCAATCCGCTCGAGCACGGCGACGGGCACCCCGGCGTGACCTTCCAGATACTCCCGGACTGTCCCATAGCGCTCGTGCAGGTGCTCAAGCGTCAACTCCATCTCGGCAGGAATCGCCTCGAACAGGCAGCGAGGAGCTCGACGGCACAAAAGCGCAGAAACAGCCACGCGCTGAACGCGCAGTCCCCGCCCAAGATACCGCTGCGTAGCCGCATAGTCCGCAACGATATCCTCGTCCGAGACCCCAGCGAGTCCCAGCAGCAACATCGCCACAACGCCCGTCCGGTCTTTGCCCGCCCGGCAATGAAATAGCGTGCAGCCATCCTGTCCAAAAGCGTCAATCGATTCCATCACGCGCCGGATGCTCAAGGCGTAATTGTCGAGCAATCCCTTGTACACCGTCGACATGCGATCCGGCAGTGCGTCGCGAAACTTTCCCGAATTGAGCTGGTCGAGCATCTGAACATGCACGTACACCACACCATCTCGACCGAGGGCATAAGGATCGGGCCAATGACCAACCTCAAAATCGCTGCGCAAATCGACAACGCACTTCAGGCCCTCTCCGTACTCCTGCAGATACTCATAATCCCCAGGCGTCAATTTGCGAAGAGACGGGCCGCGAAGAAAGACACCATATGCCGTTTCTCTCTGCGAACCGTCCTCCGCCCTATACGCATACCCGCCCAAATCGCGCACGTTCCTCACGCGGGCAAGCGGAAGCTGCTGGAGGCCGGCGGGATGAACCGCAGCATCACACTGCTCAGTTGCAATTTCCATATGCGCCAATCCATCTTGCGAGTCGATGCCCTCATGCACCGAATCTTGCCATACGGCTTGTACATTACATCGTATCGCTCGATGTTCGTCACTTGTTTACGCAACGCTTACGGCGTCCCGCTCCGCTTCGAGATGCCCGAATCGACAAAACAAAGGGGCGGATGCCTTTGCACCCGCCCCGCTCTCTAAAATTGGGGACAGCCCCCGAGTTGAAGCCGTTTGGCATTGGGAACAGTCCCCGAGTTGAGGCTGTTTGGCATTTGCGCACCCCTACAGGTCGCGCGCTTTGTACACCCGCAGAGAGACCAGCGCGCTCACGATATAGCACACAACGCCAAAGACCACGGCGCCCACAGCGAATGACATCAGCCCCTCGGGTGTTTCCGCAAACGACAGGGCCTGCTGAGCAGCAACCAAAGCCTCCTCGCCCATAAAGCCCACGACCATAAACGGGGCCATGCCCAGCAACACCATGATGAAAGGCAGCCACTGCGTCGCCTTGGTCTGGCCGAATTTGAAGAACATCGGCATGGACACCGAGGCCGTCAGCATCCCCATCGCACCGCACACAGCCAGCGTGAAACCGCCGACCCGGATCGCATCGGCGTCCAGCCGAACCACATCCGCAACGCCCGCAGGCAGCATATCGACGGACGCCAGACCGGCAAACACGAGCGCGCCGAAGACCGTAAGCGCTGCACAGACAAGCGAACCCAGAAACACAAACAGGTAACGCCCCGTCACGATATCGCGACGAGATACGGGCATGGTCAACCGGAACGCGGCCCAATCGTTTTGCTCGTCATAATGACTTGCGCTCGTCGTGAGACTGAACATTTCCATCATGAAGATGATGCCTGGCAGACTTGCCGTGCTCCCCATCCCTATGGTTAAACACACCGCCATGATGACCGTGGTGAGCGCCAGCTGCCTGAGGTATTGCCCAAACACCGTGAGCTCCATCTTGAGCATGCGCATCATCGCGCATCACCGCCTTCCTGGGCGCCGGCGCGCGGATGCAGGACCGCGCCCTTGAGAGCGAGCGCCATGTAGTCGTCGATCGACACGCGGTCGCATGGGATCTGCGGGAACGCGCGCATGAACTCAAAACGATCGGGAACGAGCACGTCCACGCCGTAGTCGTGATGCAAAACGCGCACTTCCGAAGGAGCCTGGTCGTTCGCCAGCACCTGCTCGACCTCCGCTGCACGGCACCTCGCCACTCCCATGAGGTCGCAGATTTCGTCCTTGTCGCAGGCGAACACGATGCGCCCGTCATCGATGCACACCACCGTGTCGGCGATCTTGTCGAGGTCGCTTGTGATATGGCTGCTCATCAGAATCGCATGCTGCGGATTTCCCGCGGCATCCTCCACTGCGACAAACTCACGCAGCATGTCGAGCACCTCATCGCGCGCCATGGGGTCGAGCCCTGCGGTCGCCTCGTCCAAGATGAGCACCTGCGGGTCATGCGCCAGGGCGCAGGCCAGACTCAGCTTCATGCCCATGCCGCGAGACAGCTCTTTGATCGCCTTCTTCGAATCGAGCTTGAACCGATGAAGATACCCTTCGAACACGCGCGCGTCCCAATTCCGATACGCGCGCTCCATAAGCCTGCCGACCTCGGCGACCTTGATATGCGGCGGCATCGAAACGGTGTCGAACACCACGCCGATGCGTTCCTTCACCGCGGCGTCTGCGCCGGACAGCCCGCGCGCGTCGACCCCCAAGATCCGGGCATCGCCCGCATCGATGCCGATAATGCCGAGCAGGGCCTTGATGGTCGTTGATTTACCCGCGCCGTTCTGCCCGATAAAACCCACAATTTGCCCCGGCTCCACCGTGAGGGATACGCCCTGCAGCGTGAAGCCGTCGTAATGCTTGGTGATATTGCGGGCCTCGATAAGAGGCGCGCCCACCCGTGATGATGTCATAGCTAGTCGTCACTCTCCAAAAGGGTCCTCATCATCTCGATGAGCTCCTCATCGCCCAAATCGAGCGCCCTGCCAGCTTCGATGGCCTGAAGCAGGCGCTCCTCGATCTCGCGCAGGCGTTCCTCACGTAGCATCTCGGCGTTGCCGCCGGCAACGAAACTTCCCTTTCCCTGCACCGTCTCGATGAAGCCCTGAGCCTCCAAGTCCGCGTAGGCGCGCTTGGTGGTGATGGCGCTCACACGCAGGCTGTTGGCAAGCGCGCGAATCGAGGGGAGCTGCTCACCCGCCGTCAGGTCACCAGCCATGATCTGACTCTTGACCTGTCGGACGATCTGCTCATAAATGGGCTGGTTGCTCGAATTCGAAATGATGATTTCCACGAATCACTGTCCCTTTCCCGTCTGCGCCTTGGGCGTCCCCGCGGCGCCAAGGTCGCCCCAGACGTCATGGTGCGACCAGACCGAGCATACTGTATATACTCGATAAGTACAGTATATACACACTTATACACACTGCAAGACTTTTCACGCCTCAATTCGAGAAAGCCCCCACCCGCCGCAACGATGTGCAATTGGGGACGGGTGCAAATTACACATACGGACGTGCGAGGGGGGTGGGCAGGTGCAAATTGCCATACGGAACAGCGGCGCCTGCCATAACGCCGCCACAAGAGAGAGGGCGGCAAGACACCCGTCTTACCGCCCTCCGGACAACGCCGTGCGCAACCCGCACCGCTATGTGTAATTTGCACCCGTCCCCAATTGCACATCAAGCCAGACGCGAGCCGACTTCCTTGGCGGCGGCGGGCTTGTCGAAGTTGCCGTTCGTCGCGGCAGTGAGGGCACCCATCACGCGACCCATATCCTTCTTGGACGTAGCACCCAGCTCGGCGATCGTCTTCTCGACCAGCGCCACGAGCTCATCGCCGGAAACCTGCTGCGGAAGCAGGCTCTCGAGCACCGCCACCTGCTCGCGCAGGTTCTCGGTGCGCTCGGCGTTGTTGCCGGCCTTCTCGGACATCTCGAGCGTCTCATTCGTCTGTTTGAGCGTGCGCTTGATCTGGGCGGTCACCTCTTCCTCGGTGATCTCGTGCGCGCCGCCGCGGGAGGCGGCGTTCTTCAGCTCACCCAGCACCAGGCGCGCAACGCCCAGGCGAACCTTGTCCTTTGCCTTCATGGCGGCGACCATCTCGGCATGCAGCTCTTCGTACGTCATGAATATCTCCTTCCCGCCTATTTAGCGGAATCGTCTTTACCCTGCTTCGCATCCTTGTCCGAGTCCACGTTGTAGGGAACGTTCTCGGGCATGGGGTTGATCTTGATGGCGGCCTTCTCGGTGTATTCCTTCAGCCACGCGCCGTACTCAGCGGCGACCTGCTGGGTCTCCATCATGTCGAGGATGTAGTCGCGGATCCCCTCGGGCACCTCGTCGAGCGAGGCGACCGTGGAAACGCTGAAGAGGTCGGTGCACTTGATGATGTGGTAGCCGTACGTGGTCTTGACCAAGCCGCTAACCTGGTCCTTGCCAAGGGCAGACAGTGCGTCCTGGTACTCGGTCACAAAGCTGGTGAGCTTGTCCCAACCCACATCCCCGCCCTTATCGGCAGAGGAGTCCTCCGAGTACTTCTTGGCGGCCTTGGCGAAGTCGAGCTCGCCGGCATTGATCTTGTCGAGCACCTCCTGGGCCTCGGCCTCCACCTTCGCGCGCTCCTGCTCGGACGCATCCTCATCGACCTTGAACAGGATGTGCGATGAGCGGCGCGCGTTGTTGTACGTGTCGAGGTTCTCGTTGATGTAGGCGATGAGCTCCTCGTCCGAGGGCTCCTTGAACGGCGCGACCTTCTTCTTGAGCTTGGTCTGGGCGATCGTGCTCTTCATGTTCTCGAGGTAGGTGTCCTTGGTGAAGCCGACCTGCTCGATCATCTCGACGAAGGCCTTCTCGTCGCCACCGTAGTTATCGACCGCGTCCTTCCACGCCTCATCCAGGTCCTCCTGGGAGACGGTGATCTTATACTCCTTCTCCGCCTCGACCAGAAGATACTGGCGGGCGATGCTGTCGATCACGCTTTCACGGTAGCTTTCGGGCGTGAGTCCCTGCCCCTCGAGATAAGCGAGCCAATCGGCGTCCTTCTCGTACGAGCTCTTGCGCAGGCTCATGATCTGCTTGGTCACGGTGTCCTCTTTGATGTTAACGCCGTTGACCGTCGCCGCGACACCGCCGGTGAGCGTGTACTCCTCCTTGTTGTTCACCTCGTTGAGAACGCCGGAGCACGCCATCGCGGTCACGGAGAGAAGCATCGCGAGGATGCCGATGACCACCAGCACGATCTTGGCGGTTTTGGAGAGCTTCTCCTTGCGCGCCTCCTTCACCTGGCGCTTGCTGGGGGCCGCCTCGGGCTCGGGCGCGCGCTTGATCTTGGCGCTCTTCTTATTCACTGCCATATCGAGGGCCTTTCTACACTCGTTTGATACCGCATGGGCGCGGCCATGATGTACGCAGTTTTCCCATTGTCTCACACCGGGCTGGGGCTCCCGTCCGCATCTCCATGTTTTCGCATACGGCTGCAGCGCGGACACGTATCCATGAGAGCAAGGGGCGCGACGGGACCTAAATCGCCATCACGCCCCTTGAAGGCGGGAGATATGAGACGGACTGACTCTACGCCGGCGAGACCTCGACCGTGAGGTTCTCCCTCACATGCACGCGCCCGTCTGCCAGCATCTGCACGACCTCCGGATACAGCACGTGCTCGATGGCGTGGATGTGCTCCTCGAGTGTGTCCACATCCCAATCCTCCTCGACCACGAGGGCGCGCTGGGCGATGATCGGGCCCATGTCGTATACGGCGTTGGCGATGTGCACGGTCACGCCGGTCACCTTCACACCGCGGTCGAACGCATCCTGGATACCGTGCGCACCCTGGAAACTGGGCAGAAGCGCGGGATGGATGTTGATCACGCGATTGGGGAACGTGGCGAGCAGCGGGGCATGAACCATGCGCATGTAACCAGCCATAACCACGTACTCGCAGCCTGCCGCAAGCAGCTCATGGGCAATGACCTCGTCCGCCTGGATCGGATCGGCGTAGATCTCCTTGGACAGCGTGAGCGTCTGGATGCCCGCCGCCTCGGCGCGCTTAAGGCCAAAGGCAGAGGGGCGGCTGCCCACAACAAGCTTGATCTCGGCATTGAGCGTACCGGCGTCGATAGCGTCGATGAGCGCCTGCAGGTTGGTGCCGGAACCAGAGAGCAACACGCCGATGGGCAGCGGTGCGCGGTCATCGCGGGCGAGGGCGGCGCGGGCGGCCTGCAGCTCGTTGATATCGGGCATGCCGGAAACGCGGGCAACCGCCGTGACCTCTGCCACGGCGGCGTCCAGGGACTGCTCGTCCTTACTGCTCATCGGTGTACTTCACCTCGCCGGAGCCCGCGACGCAGGTGCCCACGCGGAACGGCTTCTCACCCATGGCGACGAGGGCCTCGGTCACGGCAGACTCGTCCTCGGCGGAAACGATCAGCATCAGGCCGACGCCCATGTTGAAGGTCTTGCAGGCCTCGTTGGGCGTGAGCTCGGCGTTCTCGGACACATAGGTGATGACGGCGGGAATATCCCAGCCCATCTTGGAGCCGTCGCGCTCCACGAGCGCATCGACGTTCGCGGGCAGGGCGCGGTTGAGGTTCTCGGTGATGCCGCCACCGGTGATGTGGGCAATGGCGTGGACGTGCTTGCCGGCCTCGCCGCGGAGCAGCTCGAGGATGGGCTTCACGTAGATGCGGGTCGGGGCAAGCAGGCCGTCGGCTAGGGACAGACCGGGGGCGAGCTCGATGGACTCGAGCTCGGCCTTCTTGGCCTCGGCCTCGGGGGTGCCGGGAACGATGTCGTCGACACCGATGACCTTGCGGACCAGCGAATAGCCGTTGGAATGGACGCCGGTGGAGGGCAGGCCGATGATGACGTCGCCCTCGCGCACGTTGGCGGGGTCGATCATCTTGGGGCGATCGACAACACCCACGGTGAAGCCGGCCAGATCGTAGTCGTCCGGGCGCATGACGCCGGGATGCTCGGCCATCTCGCCGCCCACGAGCGCGCAGCCCGCGAGCTTGCAGCCGTCGGCCACGCCCTTGACGATCTTGGCCATGTGCTCGGCCTCGATATGGCCGATGGCAACGTAATCGAGGAAGAACAGCGGCTCGGCGCCGGAGGCGAGGATGTCGTTCACGCACATGGCGACGAGATCCTGGCCGACCGTCTCGTGGCGGTCGAGGATCTGGGCGAGCACGAGCTTGGTGCCAACACCGTCAGTTCCGGAGATGAGGATCGGGTCCTCCATGTCCTTGAGCGCAGTGGCGGAGAACAGGCCGCCGAAGCCACCGATGCCGCCGATGACCTCGGGGCGGTTGGTCTCCTTGACCATCTGCTTGATCGCGTCGACCGCGCGGCCGCCCTCGGCGGTATCGACGCCGGCGTCCTCGTACGTTACGTGCTTGCTCTCGGCCATGTGAGGTTCCTTTCGACCCAGGGAATTCCTAGTACAGCATGATAGCAGGGCCAACGTCTCATTTGGGGACAGGTACAAATTGAGACGTCGGCACAACGCCACCCCGGCAACCCGGCATAAAAACGCCCCCGGCTCCGAAGCGCCGAGGGCGGACAAACCGCACGTTGGAACGCGGTTACTCGCCGTGAGCCTCTTCCCAGCTACGGTCCTCGGCCTTGTCGGCAACGCAGTGACCGGTGATGGGCTCGGGCTTGCTGAGGTTGCGCGGGACATAGCCCTCGATGAACTTCTCACGGCCAAAGCTCTCCGGAATCGCAACCGGGTACTCGCCGGTAAAGCACGCGGTGCAGTAGCCGCCCTTGGGAACGCACTCGAGCAGCGCATCCACGGACAGGAACGCGAGCGTGTCGGCGCCGATGAACTCGCAAACCTCCTCGACGGATTTGGTCGCGGAGATGAGCTGGCTCTGCTCGCCGGTGTCCACGCCGTAGAAGCACGGCCAGATATCCTCCGGGCAGTTGATGCGGATGTGAATCTCCTTGGCGCCGGCCTGACGCAGCATGCGCACGAGCTGGACCATGGTGGTGCCGCGCACGATGGAGTCGTCCACGACCACGATGCGCTTGCCCTCGATCACATCCTTGAGCGGGTTGAGCTTGAGGCGCACGCCCATGGCGCGCAGCTCCTGCGTGGGCTCGATGAAGGTGCGGGCCACGTAGCGGTTCTTGATGAGGCCGGTGCCATAGGGAATGCCGCTCTCAAAGGCGTAGCCCTCGGCCGAAGGCAGGCCGGAGTCGGGCGTACCGATGACCATGTCGGCCTCGACCGGGCACTCGAGTGCCAGCTTGCGGCCCATGTCGTAACGGCAGGCGTAGATGGACTTGCCGTCCACGATGGAGTCGGGACGAGCGAAGTAGACCTGCTCGAAGATGCAGTGCGCGCTCTTCTCGGCGGCGGGCACGCCCTGCTCGGACACGAGGCCCTCGGCGCTGATGCGCAGGATCTCGCCGGGGCGGATATCGCGCACATACTCGGCGCCGATGATGTCGAGCGCGCAGGTCTCGGAGGCAACGACCCAGCCGGCGGTGGAGGCCACGACCGCGTCGCCCACGAGGTCCTCGGCGGAGGCGGCATCGCTGGGCATGGCGGAAGCTGCCGCCGCGGCGTCGGCGGCGGCCACGCCCTCGTCGTTGGTCAAGCGGCCGAGCACGAGCGGGCGGACGCCATGCGGGTCGCGGAAGGCATAGAGGGCCTCCTCGTTGATGAGCGCCATGGCATAACCGCCGCGGATGAGCTCCATGGTCTTGCGGATGCCCTCGCGCAGGTGATGCGTCTCCTGGGTGAAGTAGCCGATGAGCTTGACGGCGACCTCGGAATCGGAGTTCGAGTTGAAGGGCACGCCGAGCTCGATCAGCTGGCGGCGCAGCTCATCGGTGTTCACCAGGGTGCCGTTGTGGGCGAGGGCCACGATAACCTCGCCGATGGTGGAAAGGTGGGGCTGGGACTCCTCCCAGCTCTTGGCGCCGGCGGTGCCGTAACGCACATGGCCGACGGCCAGCTGGCCCTGCAGGGCGTTGATGTCGGCGTTGGAGAACACACGGCTCACCAGGCCGAGGTCCTTGCGGACCATGACCGTGCCGCCGTCGCCCACGGCGATGCCGGCGGACTCCTGGCCACGGTGCTGCAGCGCGCGCAGGCCGAAGTAGGTCAGTCGAGCGACGTCGCGGTCGGGCGCCCAAACGCCGAACACTCCGCACTCGTCATGCGGATGGTCGGTGTCGGAATCGAACGCGGTGAATTCGGACAGATCGGCGTCAAAAGACATGCGAGTTCCCCTCTTGGTTGCCATGCACGGCCATACGGTGGAAATTATACGCGCGCATTCTCGGCGCTCGAAGTGCACAGCAGAATCGACATGCCTTGGAAACGAAAAACCTCCCCGTCGCGGGGCCCCAGCGGGATACCGTGGGGCGTGCGCATGGTGGAGTGATGAAGAGGGCGCGCTTTCGGCGCAAAGCCGCCTATCGGAGATGGACGGCAACCATACAATTGCATTATCGAATCCGCTATTCGACGAGGTGTTCATGGACGAGCAGGCATCCCAGACGCGTCCCACGACCGGGGGGACGCGCAGGCACATGGGGGTCGCCACGAGCGACCCGACCTATCTGCCTCCCGTGAACAACCCCAATGCCCCCAAATCAGATCGCAAGACCCGCGTCCCCGCGCGCAGGGTTTCGTACGGCAGCGGCGGCTCCGCCCAAAACGGCACCACCGCCGGACAGTCGTCCCCCCGCGCCCCGATCGCCGGCCCCACGGTGCAGGTCCGCACGCATGACGGAGGCGGCAACATCTCTCCGAGGCGCAACTACATCTCCACGCCCAAAAAGGGCCACGCCATCTTCACCTCCCGCCAGGACCGCCAGCGCAAGCGCGTGAAGATCGCGCTCGGCATCATGATCGTCGCCGCGATCGCCCTCGCCCTGTTCTGGTTCTTCGTCCTGCGCTAAGAGATTCGACCATCGCCCATGACCGACATCATGCCCTACATCTATGCCGACAACGCGGCCACCACGCCGCTCTCGCCTCGCGCGCTCGAGGCCATGACGCCCTATCTCACCCACTCGTACGGCAACCCGAGCGGAATCCACCGCATGGCGCGCGAAGCTGCCGTCGCGCTCGGAGAGGCGCGCGGCACCATGGCCCGCCTCCTTGGCGCCGAGCATGCCGACGAGATTTACTTCACCAGCGGCGGGTCGGAATCCGACAACTGGGTCCTGCGCGGAGCCGTGCGCCGTTTCCGCGACGCATATGGCGACCGCGCCGTCCCCCACATCGTGACCAGCGCAATCGAGCACCACGCCATCCTGCACTGCTGTCAGGCCCTTGAGGCAGAAGGCGTTCGCGTCACATATCTGCCGGTCGACGCCCAAGGTCGCATCCACCCCTCCGAGCTCGAACGCGCACTTGCAGAGCATGACGCGCGCGAAGCAGTAACCGGCACGAACGCCCCTGCGGCACTCGTTTCGATCATGCTCGCCAACAACGAGGTCGGCACCATCGAACCAGTTCGCGAGCTCGCCGCCATCGCCCACGCGCACGGCGCGCCCTTCCACACCGACGCGGTGCAGGCCGTGGGCCACATCCCCGTCGATGTGCGCAAACTCGACGTCGACGCGCTCTCGCTCTCCGGGCACAAGTTTCATGGGCCGCGCGGCATTGGCGCCCTGTACCTGCGCGAGGGCTTTTCCATCCCGTCGCTCATCGCCGGCGGCGCCCAGGAGCGCGGCGAGCGGGCAGGCACCGAGAACCTCGCCGGCATCGTTGGCATGGCAACGGCGCTCGATGAGGCGTGCGGGCACCTCGTGGACGACATGACACGCATTTCCACTCTGCGCGACGCGCTCATCGACCATCTCGTGGGGCACGTCGACGGCATCTGCCTCACCGGCGCGCCCATCACCGCAAGCCTCGACGACCGCCTCCCTTCAATTGCATCCTTCACGTGCAGCGACGTCGACGGCGAGCTGCTCGTGGTCTTGCTTGACCGAGCAGGCGTTGCGGCCGCCACGGGCTCGGCCTGCTCAACCGGCTCCACCGAACCATCGCACGTCCTCACCGCAATGGGCATCGATGCCGCGACGGCACGCGGCGCCCTGCGCCTTTCCCTCGCAAGCAGCGTCACCGCCGAAGACATCGCCCTGCTCAGCGAGCGCGTTCCCACTTGTATCCGCAAGGCGCGCCTCATCAGCTCCATGCGGTGACGGGCCGCCGCTAAATAGCGGCCCTCCACCCGTCGACCCACTCATATCATCAGGCACCAAAGCTCCTCCCAGCCGACCCGACCGCGCCGCAAGGCGAATGGCCGCGTCGCAAGACAAGCTCGATGAGGTTTTTCGTATCCATTTTGAGTTTTCATGAGTACGGGGGCATTTCGACCAAACTCGACCTGCGCTTTTTATTGCAATTTACCTTGGCTACTCACCGAATCGCAAAATCAATACGAAAAACCTCATCGGGCTCGCACCCCACGCACCTCGAGCCCCCATCTTGCCCTCGATCACAGCAGAACTTCAAAAAACGGGCCGCCCGCATCTGCGAACGGCCCGTCTTCGGCCTCGGGAGATGTGCAAAACGCACCCGTCCCTAATTACACGCGGCAGCTTTGCTCCGTGGACCTCAATTTGGGGACTGTCCCTAAATTGAGGCACGAACGCTACGATAGCAGCTTGCGGCCATCCTCCTCGATGGCGTCGATGAGCGCATCGGCGGCAGCCGCATCCTCGCCCTTGGCAAAGATGTACAGCTTGATCTTGGGCTCGGTGCCGGAAGGACGCACGATGGCCTTGTTCCCGCCCTCAAGATCGAACTCGATGACGTCGGCCTTGGGCAGACCGTTCACGCACGTAGCGTAATCCACCACGGCCTCGACCTTGGCGCCGGCGATCTCGGCAGGGGCCTCGGCGCGCAGGCCGGCCATGATGCCGGCCATCTTAGCGGCGCCATCGGCGCCGGGGTAGCTCAGCGAGACGGTCTTGTTGTGATAGAAGCCGTGCTTCTCGTACAGGTCGCGCATGGCCTGGACCAGGTTCTTGCCCTGTAGCTTGTAGTACTGCGCCATCTGGCAGATGAGCATGGAGGCGTTGACGGCGTCCTTGTCGCGCACGTGGTCGCCGGACAGATAACCGTAGCTCTCCTCAAAACCAAAGATGAAGCGGTCGACCTCGCCGGCGTCGGACAGCCCGGTGATGATATCGCCGATGTACTTGAAGCCCGTGAGGCAGCGACGCAGTTCGAACCCGTACTCCTCGGCCAGGGCATCAACCATGGCAGAGGACACGATGGTGGTGACGGCAACCTTGTTGGACAGGTCCTCCCCGCGCTCGGCTCGCATCTTGCAGATGTAGTCGAGCAGCAGAACGCCCATCTCGTTACCGGTCAGCAGCGTGTAATCGTCGCCGTCGGCGCAGGCAACGCCCACGCGGTCGGCATCCGGGTCGGTCGCGAGCAACAGGTCGGGCTTGACCTCCTGGCACAGGTCGATGCCCTTCTGCATGGCCTCGCGGATCTCGGGGTTGGGATACGGGCAGGTCGGGAAGTCTCCGTCCGGGTCGCGCTGCTCGGGCACCACGGTGATATCGGTCACACCGACCTTCTCCAAAACGGTGGTGACCGGGATCAGGCCGGTACCGTTGAGCGGGGTGTAGACGAGCTTGAGCGGAGCGTTGGCGATCTGCTCGTCGGTGAGGTTGTTCACCGACTTATCGGCCACGGCGTCGTAATAGGCGTCGAGGACCTCGTCGCCGATCCACTTGACCAGGCCCTGCTCCACAGCCTCATCGAAATCCATGGTCTTGACGTCGTGGAACGGGTCGCAGGCGTTCATGGCCGCGGAGATGGCATCGGCCGCCTCGCTCGTGATCTGGCAGCCATCCGGACCGTATGCCTTGTAGCCGTTATAAGCGGCCGGATTGTGGCTCGCGGTCATGCAGATACCGCCGGAGCACTCGAGGTAGCGCGTGGCCCACGAAAGCGTGGGCACGGGGGAGATCTTGGGATACACGTACGAAGTCACGCCATTGGCAGCCAGGATCGCCGCAGTGGTCTTGACGAACAGCTCGCCGTTGTTGCGGCTGTCGCGCGCGATGGCCACGGTGGGGTTCTCGAAGTTCTTCACCAGGTAATCGGCGAAGCCCTGCGTAGCGCGACCGACGGTGTAGATGTTCATGCGGTTGGTACCGGCGCCGAGCGTACCGCGCAGACCGGCGGTGCCGAACGCGAGCTCCTGGAAGAACGCGTCGGTGATCGCCTCCTCGTCGCCCGCCTCCTTCATGGCCTTGAGCTCCGCAAGGAGCTCCTCATCTTTCACATTCTCGATCCAGACGGAGAGAAGCTCGTGCACATCTGCCATGGTGAAACCCTTCCCGATGTTGGTTACGGTGCGGGAGCGCCGCCAGCGCACGAGCGCCCCGCACCTGCATAATACGCCCTCGAGCGGCCTTCGCGACCAAATTCCCGTCTCAACTCAGGATTATTCGGCGAGGGGTCAGAAAGTCTCAATTGGGAACAGGCGCCAATTGCAACACTTCTCCCACCGATCCGCCGGCGTCCAGCACCGCCAGCGGCCCCACGCCCGCACACAGGCACAATTTGCGTCTGTCCCCAATTGCGCAATCGCACACGCCGCAACCAGTGCTACCCTGTACCCGTACGCTGGTCCATAAGTCCGCGGAAAGGAAACCGAATCATGACCAAGCTTTATCAGCGCGAAGGCGCGTACATCCCGCGCGTCGCGGCCGTCCACGACATGTGCGGCTACGGCAAATGCTCCCTCGGCGTGGCAATCCCCGTCCTCAGCGCCGCCGGCGTGGACGTCTGCCCCGTCCCCACGGCCCTCTTCAGCGCCCACACCAAATTCCCCGTCTTTCACATGCACGACACCACTTGCATGCTCGAGGCCTACCTCGACGCTTGGCGTGAGGAGAACGTCGATCTCGACGGCGTCTATTCCGGCTTCCTCGGTTCGGCCGAACAGGTCGCCGTCATCCAGCGCCTCTATCGCGAATACCCGAGCGCCCTCCGCATCGTCGATCCCGTCATGGGCGACGGCGGCGTGAAGTATCCCACCTACACCGACGAGCTGTGCGAGGCCATGGCGGCCCTCGTCGACGGCGCCGACGTGCTTACCCCCAATCTCACCGAGGCCTCCATCCTCACCGGCATCCCCTACGAGGGCCAGGACGTCTCCGTCGAATTCGTCCAGAAGAACGCCAGCGCCCTGCTCGACATGGGCGCCAAGACGGTCGTCATCAAGGGCATCGTCCACGGCGATGAGCCCATCATCCACAACTACCTCGCAAGCGCCGCCGAAGGCGGCCAGGTCGATGAGATCTCCAGCGAGCTGCTCCCCTACATGTTGCACGGCACGGGCGACCTGTTCGCCAGCGCCCTCACCGCCGCGATCTACACCGGCCGCACCACGCGCGAAGCGGTTGATTTTGCCGGCGAGCTCGTGCGCGATGCCATGCGCATCACCCGCGAGCAGCCTGATTTCGAGATGCGCGGCGTATCCTTCGAGCCCACGCTCGGCAAGGTTGCCGCACTGCTGGCTTAAGCCACGCGGGGTGCGCGGCCTTCCCATTTCCCCGAACGCAAAAAGGGCATCGACCTCGAGTCGATGCCCTTTCTCATATTCTGTGCGGCAGCCCGGCTATTCAGAGAACAGCGCGGCCTCCTCTTCACGCATGCGCAGATCCTCGTCGATCTCGGCCTGTGTGGCGCCCGGGTCCTCGGCCAGCGAGCTCACCGAGTTCACCTGCTTTTGAATCGCCTCGGCCAGATCGTCGTCCATGCCGATGATCTTGAGCTCCCAATCGATGTTGGACGGCGTGGCGGACTGCGTCTTGGTCCATACGAAGGTGAGCATCGCTCGACGGGCGCCGCGCGCTGGCAAGAAGCCGAACAGGCTGTCGTGCTGGAACACGCCGTTATCGTCCACAAGGGCGTACACGTTGTAGACCACTCGATTGATCTTCTCGTTGAGCAGAGCGTTCGTCGCCAAAGCTGAGGCCTGGATCTGCGAGTTGGACAGAAGCTCGAGCTCGTTGCGCGAATCGCTGTCGACCACGGAAACCTCGATCGTCCCCGTCTTCTCGCTCGCCTCGTTCACCGTGAACTCGCGCGGGAACTGCGTGAAACCGTTGCCCCACTCCACACCGGAGTCCATCGCGTGCGACACCGTCTCGGCGTTCGCGCGATCGGACAGGTTGGCGGTGTTGAGGCGGCGACTCACGCCGTAGACGATCTGCATGCCGAGAACGAACACGAACACGCCCATGATCACCAGCACGGCCGTGCGAGAGATGGTCTTGCTCACCTGCGAGCCCGAAGGGTCGTCATCGGAAAGCGGGTCGATCGCGGCGCGCTGCGCCTCTTTCTTCGCCGCCCTCTTCTTCGCCCTTCGACTGCCAAAGATGCCGCGAGAGGATTGTTCGCACCCGGGGGCATCGTCGGGATCGAGCACGCCCGATGCGTCGAGCTCGGCGAACAGATCGCGCGCCTCTTCCGGTGTCATTTCGTGCTTTTTGCCCATCGCCTACCTCACGTCACGCGCTCGCGCGCCTTCGAACTGCATTCGATAGTACCGAGCATACGTGCCGCCACGAGCGAGAAGCTCCTCATGGGTGCCGCGCTCCACAACGCGACCACGCTCCACCGTCGCGATCTCGTCCGCGTTTTTGATGGTCGAGAGCCTGTGGGCGATGATGATCGTGGTGCGGTCGGCGGCGAGGCGCTCGAGCGATTCCTGCACCGCCTCCTCGCTCTCGTTGTCCAGCGCCGAGGTTGCCTCGTCCAGGATCAAGATCGCCGGATCCTTGAGGAAGACGCGGGCGATCGCCACGCGCTGCTTCTGTCCACCGGACAGGCGACTGCCGCGCTCGCCCACCACGGTGTCGTAACCTTCGGGCAAGCTCGCAATAAAGTCGTGGATGTTCGCCTTGCGGGCGGCGTCTTCGATCTCGGCGTTCGTGGCCCCTGGACGGCCGTAGGCGATGTTGTCGCGCAAGGTACCGTCGAACAGGTAAACATCTTGCTGCACCAGACCGATCGCGCTGCGCAGGCTGTGCTGCGTGACCTCGCGCACATCCTGGCCGTCGATGGTGATCGAGCCGCTCGCGATATCGTAGAAGCGCGGGAGCAGCGCGCAGGTCGTCGACTTGCCGCCGCCGGAGGGACCCACCAGTGCGATCGTCTCACCGGGTTTAATGGAGAGGTTCATATGGTCGATCACCGGATGCGCCTCAGCACCCGCCTCGGCCGCCTCGCCCTGCTCGTAGGAGAAGCACACGTCGCGGTACTCGATCGCGCCCTCCGTCACCTCGAGCGCGCGTGCGCCGGGCTTGTCCTGAACGTCTGGCGCGGTGGCAAGCACCTCGTCCATGCGGCGGAATCCCGCAATGGCCTTTTGGAACATCTCCGTTGAATTCACGAGCGTCTCGATGGGCCCGGTGAACAGGCTGATGTACAGGGCGAACGTGGCCATATCGACGGCCGTCATCTGACCTTGCGCCACCAGGTACCCGCCGAAGAGCACGATAGTGATGTAGTGCATCGCCGTCATGACGGCGCTGGTCGCCTGATAGCCACCCATCACCTTGTACTGCGCGACCTTCGAATCGAGATATCGGTCGTTCGCCACGCGGAACTTCGCACGCTCGGTCTCCTCGTTCGCGAAGGACTTCACCACACGCATACCCGCCAGAGAGTCCTGAAGCTGCGAATTCACCTCGGAGATCTTGGTGCGGTTATCGGCGAACACGCTGCGCATGTGCAGGTTCTGGCGAACCATGAGCGCCACGAACACAACCGTGACCAGTGTGAGAGCTCCTGCGAGCTCAGGCGAGATGGTGAAGAGGACGGCCAGGGCGCCGATGATCTTGATGCCGCAGATGATGATCCACTCGGGCAGGTGATGCGCGCCCTCGCAGATGTCAAAGAGGTCGTTGACCACGCGACTCATCATGTCGCCCGAGTTATGGGCGTCGAAGTAGGCGAAGCTGAAGCGCTCGTACTGGTCGAACAGGTCCTCGCGCATGCGCGACTCCATACGAGCACCCATGATGTGCCCCTGTGCAGAGACGAAGTAGATGCACGCAGTGCGCACGAGGTACATCGCGGCCAAGCCGATGCCCAGATACACCAGGCCGTCCATGATGGCCGGCGCGCCCTCGGTGAACAACCCGCCCGTCAGCGCGCGCAGGATAATCGGAAACGCCAGGTCGATCCCCGCATACGTCAACGCGCAGACCGTGTCGGCGATAAACAGCCCCTTCTCGGGCCCGTAATACGAAATGAAGCGTTTGAACATAGGCATCTTTCCTGCAACAGAATTCATTTGCGAGCATATCGGCACATGTGAGGTAGGCCCCGAGAGGGGTAAAGGGTTTGGGCGATTCCGCAGGAACGAGGACCAGCCCAAACCCTTTACCCCTCTCGGGGCCGACGGGACGAATTAGAGCCTATGCGAGATCGCATCGCAGGCTAGCGCGCCCACGACGGTCTTGGCATCCTCGATCTTGCCGTCGAGCACCGCATCGATCAGCTCGGCCAGCGGCACCAGATCCACATTCACGAACTCATCGTCATCGGGATTCGCGCCGCTGAAGGTGAGACCCGTTGCCATGTAGATATGGATGACCTCGTCGCAAAAACCGGGAGTCGTGGCGATGGTGGTGAGGTACTGGATGCGGCCGGCGGAGAATCCGGTCTCCTCGAGCAGCTCGCGCTTGGCGCAATCGAGCGGATCCTCGCCCGGATCGAGCTTGCCCGCGGGAATCTCAACGGTCACGCGGTCGATCGCGGTGCGGTACTGACGCACGAGGACGATCTTGCCCGTCTCCGTCAGCGCGACCACGGCGGCAGCACCGGGGTGGCGCACCAGGTCGCGACCGGTCACACGGCCGTTCGGCAGCTCGACCTGCGCGCTGCGTACATCGAGGAACTTGCCGTGCCATGCCTGCTCTTCCGAGATGATGCGCTCGTGAAGCCCGGCATCGCGCGGGTCGTCGTCACCCAAGACGAGCGCCTGCTCAGCCTCCTCGACCGGCTGCTCCCCCTCAATGACCTCGGCCTCCCCCACGGGTCGACCGCTCTCGATGACCTCGGCCTCGAACTCCTCGTTATCCATGGCTCTCTCCCTGCCCGCGCATACATGCGCTTTGAAATATGGGGTAGGAATGTCAAAACCCGCCGGAAAATCCAAACGTTTTTCGACATTCCTACCCTCTAAACCAGCATTCGCACAGTCCCCGGCGTCGGCGCGTGAAACCTTTACGCAGGCGCGGCGCAATTGCGTTTTACGCGTCCCAAGCGTCGCGGCCGCGCAGGGCTCGCAGGCCGATATCGCGGCGAAGGGTCTTGCCCTCAAAGGCAATCTTCTCGCAGGCGGCATACGCCAGGTCGCGGGCAGCCTCGAAGGTCTCGCCGAGCGCGGTCACGTCGAGCACGCGGCCGCCGGAGGTGACGAGCTCGCCATCCTCGTTCACGGCGGTGCCGGCGTGGTACACGGTCACGTTCTCCATGGCCGCAGCATCCTCGATACCGGCGATGACCTTGCCCTTCTCGTACGAACCC